>NZ_JABFAQ010000048.1:0-435 GCF_017168275.1 Rhodococcus sp. KRD175 | reverse complement strand
ATGGTTACCAGTTGGTGCTGGCCGGCCACACCCACGGCGGGCAGCTGTGCCTGCCGTTGTACGGGGCGCTGGTCACTAACTGCGGTCTGGACCGCTCCCGGGCCAAAGGAGCGTCACACTGGGGTGCAAACATGCGGCTGCACGTCTCCGCCGGGATCGGCACTTCGCCGTTTGCGCCGGGGAGATTCTGCTGCCGGCCCGAAGCAACCCTGCCGACGTTGATCGCGACCCCAATGGGCGGGCGCGATTCGAGCAGCAACCTGGGCCGCTCACAGCCGACAGTGTCGGTGCGTTGAGCGGCGGGGCCTGTATCGCGGTCCGCAGCCTATCCCGGAGCTGGACGGACAACGCGATCCGGTTGATCGAGGCGGACGCCCGCCGTAGCGCCGACACCCACCTGCTGCGCTACCCACTGCCCGCTGCCTGGTGCACGGA
>NZ_JABFAQ010000047.1:0-403 GCF_017168275.1 Rhodococcus sp. KRD175 | reverse complement strand
CCCTGGAGTCGTTCTCGGCGGTGCTGGAGTTCGCGGGCGACGTCGGCGACCGCACCGCCGAGGCGTACGGCCTGCTGGGTCTGGGTTAGGCGCACATCGCCCGTGCGGAGATCGGTGCGGCGCGCACCGCACTGGTCGCGGCCGAGCGCATGGCGCGCGAGCTGGCCGAGCTGCGCATCCGCGTGCGGGCAATGCTGTCGCTCAGCGCCGTCGCGCTGGCCGGCGGGGACGTGCCGGCGGCCCGGGAACGGGCCGAGGAGGCGCTCGACGCCTCCGGGGAGATCGATCTCCCGGTGCTGACGGCGGGCTGCCTGACGGCCCTCGGTGACGCCGACGCCGCGGAGGGCCGGCACGAGAGCGCGGTGCAGCAGTGGACCGCGGCTCTGGAGCACCTGAGGAGCAC
>NZ_JABFAQ010000046.1:0-980 GCF_017168275.1 Rhodococcus sp. KRD175 | reverse complement strand
TAGGGCGTGTCTCCCATAGCTGAGCGGTGACCCGCGAGACCGTGGCCGTATGGGACAGACGAAGTCACGATTTCGCCAGTTCACCGACGAGCAGTGGGAGCGGATAGAGCCCCTGCTGCCCTCCAATGAAGGGCGGCAGGGGCATCCGTTTCGCGACAATCGCAAAGTCGTCGAGGGGATCATCTACCGCTACCGAGCAGGTATTCCCTGGCGGGACCTACCCCGCGAGGAGTTCGGTGCGTGGCAGACCGTGTGGAAGCGTCACGCCCGCTACGCCCGGGACGGGACCTGGGATCGCATCCTGCACGTGATCCTGGCCGATGCCGACGCAGCCGGAAAGATCGACTGGAACGTCTCGGTCGACGCCACCATCTGCCGCGCTCATCAGCACAGCACAAATACAACGCGCCCTGAGCAGGACACAGGGGGCAGGGTCGAATCACAAGAACCGGCCCTTCCGGGACTGTGAACCCGCAGGTCACGGCATCGGTCGCTCGCGAGGAGGGCTGACCACCAAGATTCACAGTGCTGTCGATGGCCGCGGCCGACCGCTGGCGAACGTGATCACCGGTGGGCAACGAAACGACGGCGCGATGCTGGCCGAAGTCCTGGCCGACATCCACGTCCCACGCCACGGCAAGGGCCGACCCCGCACCCGCCCCGACGCGGTGATCGCAGACAAGGCCTACTCGTCCGGCACGATCCGCCGCCAGCTCCGCAGTCGCGGTATCGCCGCTGTCATCCCGGAGAAAAGCGACACCATCGCCGCTCGCGAACGCCGCGGCAGCCGCGGTGGCCGACCCCCGAAACTCGACACTGACCTCTACAAAGACCGAAACGTCGTTGAACGTTCCTTCGCTCTGGCCAAGCAATGGCGAGCGCTGGCCACCCGCTACGACAAACTCGCGATCACCTACCGCGCCGCCGTCACCCTCTGCGCAATTCTCACCTGGCTACGCCGATTGGGAGACACGCCCTAG
>NZ_JABFAQ010000045.1:0-271 GCF_017168275.1 Rhodococcus sp. KRD175 | reverse complement strand
TTCTACCGGAGTTTCACCGGAGCTCGCGGCGGCGTCGAAGCCGAGCAAGCTCCATTCTTTAGCTCACCGCGCCTTGCTCCTCGCCGGTCCCGTCGTCGTCGAAGACGTCTCTCAGGGCTCTTCCCAGATGAGGGTGTGGGTCGGCCGCGACGACGCCTTCCGTGACGCGGTCGAGGTGGTCGCGATGGACGGCTTCACCGGGTTCAAGACCGCCGCTGCGGAGGAGATCCCGGACGCGGTCACGGTGATGGATCCCTTCCACGTCGTGCGC
>NZ_JABFAQ010000044.1:0-6402 GCF_017168275.1 Rhodococcus sp. KRD175 | reverse complement strand
GGGGTAGCGTCGGACACGTCGAGGTCTTTCGGATGGATGGCGTAGGAACCTCCATCGTCGGGAGACCTCGACGTCTATCTGCGGACCGACGCGCCCGGCCGACCTACACCGTCATCTGGGAAGAGCCGGGAAAGCCGGCGCACTGTGAATTTGCCGTCGGAACAGGCATTCGGAGTTGGGTGGGTCGTGCCGAATCTCAGGGAATCTCGATACCGGTCAGAACGAGCACCTTCTCCTGCGTCAGGTCCTCCATCGCCGAATGCACCCCTTCTTTGCCCATCCCAGAATCTTTGACTCCGCCGTACGGCATCTGATCGGCGCGGAAGCCCGGCACGTCACCGATGATGACCCCGCCGACGTCCAGGACGCGTGACGCAGTGAACGCCGTCTGCAGGTTCGACGTGAAGATGCCCGCCTGCAATCCGAATCGGGATTCATTGACCTGTTCGAATGCCTCCGCATCCGAGGCGACTTTGCAGAGTACGACAACGGGCCCGAAGACCTCGTCGTCCACAACCTTGGCCCCTGGCGGTGCATCCTCGATGACCGTCGGTTCGACGACTGCGCCCGTGCGTCCGCCGCCGGCCAGAACGGTGGCTCCCCCCTCGACGGCTTCCTCGATCCACTCCTCCACGCGTACGGCTGCGCGCTCGTCGATCAGGGGGCCGACGTCGGTCTCGTCGTCGTCGGGTGAACCGGTCGACAGCGACGCGACGTGAGCCAGAATGCGGCGGCGCATGGCGTCGTAGAGACTGTCGTGGACGAAGACGCGCTGCACCGCGATGCACGACTGACCCGCTTGGTACATCGAGAATCGTGCGATCCTCTCGGCTGCGTACTCCTGTTTTTCCTCGTCGGCCCAGTCTGCGCAGACCACCACCGGGGCGTTACCTCCGAGTTCGAGCGTGACGTGCTTGCGCGGAACGAGTTCTCGAATCGACCAACCCACCGGGACCGATCCAGTGAACGAGACAAACGGTAGCCGAGGGTCCACGACCATGTCCGATGCCTTGTCGTTAGAGACGGTCAGCACTGACCAAGCACCCGCCGGAAGCGATGTCTCGGCGAGCATTCCGCCGAGCACCAAACTTGTCAGCGGGGTGGCCGGCGCAGGTTTGACGATGATCGGCGCGCCGACCGCCAGGGCCGGTGCCACCTTGTGGGCCACCAGATTGAGCGGAAAGTTGAACGGTGCAATTCCGAGGATGGGACCGCGTGGGACGCGCTGAATCAGCGCCAAGCGGCCGTCCGATCCAGCGTCGGTGTCGAGTCGCTGAAGATGCCCGCTCCATCGTCGTGCTTCCTCGGCCGCCCACCGAAATGTCGACACCGCGCGAGCGACTTCGACTCGCGCCCACTTGATCGGTTTGCCGGATTCGGCAGAGATGAGCCGAGCGATTTCCTCCCGACGCTCGTGCAGACGCGTCGAGACAAGTACGAGCGCATCCGACCGAACGTGGGCCGGCGTTCCCGCGAACTCGTCCGCCACCGCGGCGGACGCCTCGATCGCGGCGTCGACGTGTTCCGACGCCGCTTCGAACACCGTCCCCACGATGCGACCGTCGAACGGATTGCGGATCTCGGTAGCGACACCGCTGATAGTCGCTTCGCCGGCAACCCAGTACGGAAAGTGTTTGGCAGACATCGGGATCTCCCTTTCGAGGGCCGAAAAGAATGCTCGCCGGCCCCGTGTCGGAGGCCGGCGAGCATGCGGGTGTGCACAGGGTCAGGTCAGACGGAGACCGAGGTGGACGCGGATTTCTGCAAGACCTCGAGCGCCTCGATAAGGTACGTCCGGAACACCGGGTGGTTCTCGCTCATCGGGAAGTGCCCGATGTCCTTCATCTCGATGAACTTCGCATTCTTGATCTGCGCAGCTGTGCGGGCACTGTCCTCAGGGGTGGTGAGGTAGTCGTAGTCGCCGGTCAGCATGACGACCGGGCAACGGTCGCCGTCGATCTGGTCGAGCTTGTCGCGCAGGTCGTGGTCCACGGAGTAGAAGTGCAAGTCGCCCTTGAACGCCTCGGATCCCTGCGTGTAGTAGAACCAGGTCTTCCAGCGGTCGGCTTCGGGCGACTGTGGTGCCATGAGATCCCATGTGCCACTTGCGCACACCTGCGCAGCGTTCGCGTGGGGGTGCTGCCACCAGTCGAGGTAGAAGCCCGGTGAGTAGTCGGCTCCCTCGACCGGGATGACTCCGGCGAAGCGTTCCGGATGGCGAAGCGCCAGCTGCAAGGCGATGTTGCCACCGAACGACGAACCCATGAAGATCGGATTCTCCAGTTCGAGTGCATCGACCAGGGCCACGATGAAGTTGGCGTAATGGTCGGCCGAGAGCTTGTACTCCTCTTTCCACCACTCTGTGTTCTCCGGCGGATCGGACTTGCCGTGGCGGGGCAGGTCGTACGCGATCACGCGGTAATTCTGCGTGATGTCCTCGTCTTCGAGCAGTCCACGCCACTGGTGGTTGTGGCACCCGGCGGTGTGCTGGCATACCAACGGTTGGCCGGTGCCGTTCTCTAGGTAGAAGACCTTGTACAGAAGACCGTCGACGTCGACATCGACGTAATGGCCGGTCACAGGTGAAATCTTGCTCATGTTCTGTTCCTTCGGTGAGTCGTGTGTGAGTCGGGGACTAGACCGGAACGCCGACGGCGCGCAGCAGTTCGATCTGGCGGGTAACGCAGCGCAGGTTCTGCATCAGGACGAGGACATCTCCCTCGAGCCTCATGTCGCGCTGGAACGACGCCGCCCAGATGCCGTGAAACATCGGTGCCGGAACGGGAACTCCAAAGCCCTGCCACGTCTCGACGCCGGCGCGGATGGCGAACTGATAGGGCCGGTCGAGCGGGCCTGGGTCGACGGCGATTGCGTGGACTTTGCCGTTCGACATCTCGATGACGAAGGAGTGGGTGTCCATGTCGAGGAGGTACGAGCAAGTGAAGTACGTGCCGTGCGCGGAGATCTCGGCGTCTGCGTCGGATGCTTGGGTGAACGCGTCGGCCCACTGTTCCGGGGTCTGGGTGGTGGTGTCGGTTGCTGTTGTCATGTGACCCATCACACGCTGGACCTGCGGGTTCGTCCAATACCAATCGGTCGCCCGATCGATAGGAAACAACTACTGGTGCTGGTCTAGCTGCGGGAATAGCATCGGGGACGTGAATCTTCCGTTGGAGCTCAGGCCGTTGTCGTATTTCGTGGCCGTCGCGGAAGAGCTTCATTTCGGCAAGGCAGCAGCGCGGCTGCATATCGCACAGCCCTCGCTCAGCGTGCAGATTCGCAAACTCGAACACGCCTTGGGAACCGCACTGTTCATCCGCGATTCCCGTCATGTCTCGTTGACCCCTGCCGGGGACAAGCTCCTCGAAGGGAGCAGGCAGCTTCTCGCCGATGCCGAGCGTGTCGCGTCGTTGACACGTCAGGTGGGCCGCAGCGGGCGCAACAACCTGATCGTCGGATTCCAGGCGAACGCTGCCGCGGAGCTGACGCCGGACATCTTGTCGGCTTTCCGTGCTCTCCACCCCGACGTCGCGGTCGAGATGCAGTCGTTCGACTTCACCGACCCCTACGTCGGACTCGGCGACGGGTCGGTCGACGTCGCGTTCGTCAGGCCGCCGGTCGTCGTGCAGGACTGGCTTGCGCTCGAGACACTGTTCGTGGAGCCGAGAGTGCTTGTCGTAGCATCCACTTCGCCTCTGGCGCAGCAAGATTCGACCAGTGTCGAAGAAGTGGCGGGGCAACCGTTCGTCGCGAGGCGCAGCCCGGAATCATGGAGGGACTTCTGGCTCGCCGTCAGCTCGAGGGATGGTGAGACCGTTCGTCTCGGTGCCGAAGTCTCCACTGTCGACGAGTGCTTCGAAGCCATCCTCTCCAGCAAGGGCGTGGCGTTCTCACAAGCGTCAACTCAAAGATTCTATGCGAGGCCAGGTTTGGCATTCGTTCCGGTGACTGGCATACCCCCCACACCGTTGTCCATCGGGTGGCGTTCGGACGTCGACTCGCCTCTGACCCGCGACTTCGTGGCTGCGGCCCGCCGTGTCGCCGTCGATTGTCCGGTTCCGAACTCGTGGGCACCCCCGACCGCCGGCGTCCCGTCGCTCCTCGATCGCTACCAAGCCAAGCTCACGTCCTGAGACCCTCCCACAGGGTCGAGACTCAAAGCTTTCCTTGTCCCGTCCGGACTTCCCCCTTCGGAACACCTCGACACCCATAGTTGATATTTCAACAGTGCGTGTTTACCGTCAAGGTTGACGAGCGACCCCCAATGGCTGACCCGGGAGGAGATCCGGGCGTGGCTGACGCTCGCCGGTCTGGTCGAGTCGCTGCCGACAGTCCTGAGTGCCCAGCTCAAGCAAGACGCGGGAATCAACAACTTCGACTACATGGTCCTTTCATGTATATCGGACACGCCCCATCAGACGGTCCACATGAGTGACCTCGCCGCATTCGTCGGTGGCTCTATCTCTCGCCTGTCACACACTCTGACCAAGATGGAGAATCGCGGCTGGGTGCGTCGCCGACCGGATACCGACAACGGTCGCTTCACAGAGGTGGCTCTGACGCAGGAGGGTAAGGACGTGGTCGCCCAGGCCGCCCCCGGGCACGTCCGCGAAGTCAGGCGCGTCATGATCGACGTCCTAGGACACTCGCAGACGCTGCAACTCGGCACGCTCCTCGATCAGGTTCTCGCTGCGGTCAACCCCGATGTCCAACGCGTCTTCGATGAGCGCTTCCCCGATGTCGACCTCCACGCTTCCGACGGCTGATCGACCACCCAGCTCGCAAGATACGGGTCCGGACGCGCAAAAGCTCGCTCTCCCTATCGGATTCGGTCGGAGCATCCGCGAACTGCAATTCACCAGGCAACTTGTTCGTGGGCCCGAACCTCCGATACAAATCGGCCACTTCCGGTTCGAATGCGCCAATGCAATTGAGTGCCCACAGGTCCCACAGATCACGCGACGCCCGCCGCTCACACCAGGTCACCGTCTTACCCGCAACGAACGCGGGCTGCGTGGGCACCGTCAACTCAGCTCCCGGTGCATCCTCAAACCGTTGTTCGAGCCGCCGGTTTTCCAGCGGCCATGCTGGGCGACCCTCCGCCGACAGCAACTGCACCTTGACAGCCAGACCGGACTGCGACCTCACCACTGCACCGAGGCGCTCGGGCACCTCGCTGATCGCCGAGTCCCACACCAATCGCCCGTGGCTGCGCATCACCGCGCGTGGGAGAGCGCGGACGAGATCACGAGCGACCTCCGATCTGGAACCGACCGCAATCAGGTCGATGTCCTCACTGAGACGACCATCGACCAAATGGGTTCGAGCCAAGGCTGTTCCGCCGATGAACACAATCCGATCCGCGAAATGCGCACTCAGATAGCCGAGCAGGTGCGAGATCAGGTGATCCCGCTCGACCTGTGCACGCGCGACACCGAATTGCGCGGCCACCGAGGCCAACTCGCGGGGATTCACTACTTCTCCCCCAACCGAGCCTGCAGCCGCGTCAACGTCATTCGCATCTTCTGAGCCCCAGCGATCTCGGCTAACACTTTCGGATCGCACCGTCGATACAACTGCTCCACCGCCGGCCACACCTCAGCCTCGGCGTCACCGAGACCCGGACGCTTTACCAGATCCAACACCGTCTGCTCCGCAGTCGTCACCAACACCGGACCCAACTCGGTATCGATACGCTCCGCATCCAGACGTGCGGTGTCGCGCACGACGAACCGAACCAACGCCGGCCGATCCACCAACCGAATCGGATCGTGTCGCGTCGGCACAGCCACCACAGCCGTCGCCAACGCACGCGGAAGAACACCGTGCAACCGCGCTGCGCTGATACCCATCACCACAGCGTCATCGCGGCCGTACGCCGCGACAGCGATACCAACTGCTGCAGCCTCCAGGCCAGGCATCCACTCGGTCCCGACCCGATCGTCGGGCACGGCCACGTAGAAGCCCGTCGCCACTTGGTGCAGCAGGCCCAGGTCCGTCAGCCGCGCAAGCTCGGCTCGCGGGTGCGCGTAGACATCGGCCGCTGTCGCGGCTCGCACCATCCGCATCGGAAGCCGCCTTCGGTGCCCGAACCACCGCTCGCAATCCACGAAGTGCCCACGCTTTCAGTTTAGAAGACGCCACTCGGTCGTGTGACTCGAACCCAAAACCGCTCGGAGGTGGTTCAGACGGATCATTGGATGTCCGTGGACCTACCAACGTCCACCTCAACAGCGACAAATGACGGCGCTCAGTGAAAATGCCCAAATCTGATCTCGGGACTGCCCCGACTTCAGTTGACTAGTGGGGTTGAGCGATTCAGGCCGCGTGTGCGGTCCGGTTGATTGTCTCAAACTCGATAGGGGTGAGCTTGCCGAGGCGCCGTTGACGGCGTTTGCGGTG
>NZ_JABFAQ010000043.1:0-939 GCF_017168275.1 Rhodococcus sp. KRD175 | reverse complement strand
GTGGCGGGCCGGGTGGGTTGGTCGGTGAGCCACTGTTTGAAGGTGCGGTGGTGGCGTTCGACTTTGCCGTTGGTCTGCGGGTGGTACGGGCTCGAGTGAATGATCCGGGCACCGGACCCGGTGACGAACGCGCCGAACTTCGAGCGGCCCTTCGACGCGGTCGCGCAGAATGCCATTCCGTTGTCGGACAACACGATTGCCGGTACTCCGTAGTCGGTGAACGCTCTGCCGATGGCGGTGATGGCTCCGGCGGTGGTCTCGGCGTGGCAGACGTACGTCGCGACGAGGGTGCGGGTGCAGTCGTCGAGAACTTCGAAGACGGTGGCTTTGCCGCCGCCGGAGAGTACGACTTCGGTGGCGTCGATCTGATAGCAGTCACGGGGCCGGGCGTATTGGAACCGGCGGTAGGACGATTTGGGTCGCTTCTTGGGTTCCGGGGTCACCAGGCCGTGGCGGGTGAGGATGTTGTTGATGGTCGATCGGGCCGGGACCTTCCAGCCTTTGCCGGCCCAATCATGTTCGGCGGCAATCTTGGTCAGCTCGTAGCTGATGTTGTCGGCACCGTTGTCGCGGCCCAATTTGCCGCGGAGCGCGATGATGCGGGCTTCGATGGTGTCGGGGGTGCGTGTCGGGCTCGAGCGGGGCCGGCGGGAGTCGAGTTCCCACCGGCCCCGTTCTCGGATCCGGGCGGCGTGACGGTTGGCGGTACTGCGGGAGAGCCCGTGGTCGGCGCAGAAGCCTGACAGGCCTCGTTCGTCGAAGACGTCGGCTCCCTCGATGATCCATGCGGTCAAGGTGGCGTCGAGCAGGTTCATCCGGGCATCCGATCTGGCCATGGATTACTCCATAGCCGGTCACAGTGCCCCGCAGCATCATCACAGCCCGTGTGTCACATGTCCGTGGACATCTCGTGTCTCATATGTCCCCAGACTGAACACG
>NZ_JABFAQ010000042.1:0-4931 GCF_017168275.1 Rhodococcus sp. KRD175 | reverse complement strand
ATTGGAGGGCAGCAGGGGCTCTATCCGCTCCCACTGCTCGTCGGTGAACTGGCGAAATCGTGACTTCGTCTGTCCCATACGGCCACGGTCTCGCGGGTCACCGCTCAGCTATGGGAGACACGCCCTAGTGGCCGCTGCAGCCATCTCGGTGTCCTCCAGCCTTGGAAATCGCGTCGTGCTCGCTCCTGGTCGGTTCAATGCTGAGCCGATTGGATCCCAGGAGCGTGTAGTGGCGGGTTAATGGCCGTGGCCACCGGGCATTGCGAACATCATCAGGCCCATCATCGCCACGCACAGCGCGCCAAACACGATCACTCCGGTGCCTGCGACCCCGGTCACCAGCAGGACCCCGACAAGAACGAGCATCGGGACACAACACGCGAGCATCATCCAACGATGACCGGAGCGTCCGGGCTTCGAGGGCTCGGGCGGGTACTGCTCTTCCAGAGGCCCATCGCTGTAGGGGGAAGCCGACCCCGCAACGGGGGGCTGATCAGGGGGCGCGTCTAGTGGCTGGCGCCGTCGCTCCTGGGGTGATTGCTCGCTCATGAGGGGTGTCCTTTCCGAAGCGGGAGGCGGCCCAATTTTTTGTACAGTGGACAGTGCCCGGTCCCACCAGTGACGATCAGGTCCAGACCAGCCACGATCAACAACAGCTCCACGATCACCGCGCCCGTGGAGTCCGCCTGGCTGAGCAGAATTCCTCCGCCAACGACACCGAGAAGACCCAACACGATGCGAGCGCCCCTTTCGATAGGGGTGATGTTGATACTCCATCTCGCCTGCATCGTTTCCTCCTGGGTGCTCGATCCAGCCCCGAGTGCACGGGACCATTGATCGGTACACCCCCAATCTGCCAAGTGTTTGTGAAGGACGAACTGTCCTTCACGTGAAGGTTCGGTGAAGCCGGTACGGCGTGTGCCACAAGTGTGGGGAGATGCGCGCCTCAACGCGCTCAGCGGACGCGCGTCGTGCGGCCTGAATCGCGCTGGGTTGGTTGGAGTCTCTGGTGTGCTCTGTGTTCTCACTGGTGTTGGTGGTGTCGCACGGCGAGCCACTGGGCGAGGACGATGGCTAGGGCCACTAGCGCGGTGGTGACGAGGGTGAACGGGTCCGATTGGCTCTTGGTGAGCAGGAAGGGCACCAGTACCGCGAGGTCAAGGATGATCGCGAGCAACGGGATCCAGGAGTTGGCGGCGACGTCGTTTTTGAGACGGCGGATGATCCCGAAGTGGATGGCAATGTCCATGGCCAAATACAAGATAGCGCCAAGGGAGGCGATCTGGGAGAGGTCGAAGAAGGCGGCCATCACGATCGCCAGCCCGGCGGTGATGTAGAGCGACTGATGTCCTGGCCGGCCGGGCAGGCCCGGGGCTTGGCCCATTTCTCGGAGCATGTCGTAGAGCTTCGAGACTGAGAATAGGCTCGCGATCAGTCCAGACAGTGTGGCGACCACCGCGATAAGCACGGTTATTCTCATGCCCCAGTCGCCGAACATCGGCTGGGCTGCTTCGGCCAGTGCGTAGTCGCGGGCCTCGATGATCTCTGGCACGGTCAGGCTCGCAGTGACTGCGACGGTGATCAATAGATAGAGCGCCGTGCACAGGGCGATGGAAATAATGATTGAGCGGCCGATATTGCGCTTGGGGTTCTTCAGATCCCCGCCGTGGTTGGTGATCGTGGTGAACCCCTTGTACGCCAGGATGCATAGGGTGACACCGGCGAGAAAGCCCACCCATCCCTGGTCTGGTGGCGTGCGTCCAGCGGCGGTAATGAGCCGGGGCAGGGAGGAGAGTCCCGCGGCGAGGATTCCCGCGATCGCCAGCACCGCGATGCCGACGATCTTGAGCGCTGCGGTGACCGTGGCAGAGCGCTCCACTAGTTGGTTGCCCACCAGGTTCACCAGTGCGGCGCCGGCGATGGCGAGGACGGCCAGCACCGGGACCCACACGTCGGAGTCCTGCATCCCGAACGGTCGCAGCATGTAGGTACCGAAGGTTCGGCCGAGAAGGGACTCGGCGAGGATCATCGACACGTACATGAACAGCGAAACCGAGCCAGCCACGACCCCGGGTCCATACGCGGCTTTGAGTTGCATCGCGATTCCGCCCGAGGAAGGGTTGGTGGCTGAGTAGCGGATGTAGGAGTAGGAGCTGAAGGCCACCACCACTGCCCCGGCAAGGAAGGCCCACGGCATCCACCCCCCGGCCAGCTCGGCGACCTGCCCTACCAGGGCGAAAATGCCCGCCCCGATCATCACCCCCGTCCCGAGCGCAACGGATCCAGTGAGGGTCAGTGAGTTCGAGGACTGGGCGCTGCGATCCATGCGGTACCGTACTTTCTTCTCGTCGGGCGGGGTTGGCGGTGTGCTTGCGGTCGGGTGCGCCGAGTTTAGCGGGCCAGGATCGTGCCCATCATGCCGAGGTCCTCGTGGTCGAGGATGTGACAGTGGTAGACGGTGCGGCCGACGATGTCGTCGAAGGCCACGCGGATGGTGACGCGGCCGAAGGCCGGAATGTTGACCACGTCCTGCCAGGTGGGTGACTCGCCGTCGTCGAGGACTTGCATGGGCCACACGTGCAGGTGCATTGGGTGGTCCATGGGGCTGGTGTTGGTCAGGGTCCATTCCTCCACAGTTCTGGCGCGAACCGTGATGTCGTTTCGGTCGGCGTCGAACTGTCGGCCGTTGATGGTGAACGACATCATCGATTCGGCTCCGCGCATCCCACGGCCCATGCCCATGCCCATGGCGAATTCCAGGGTTCGACGGGCAGTTACCGGTGCGGTGCGCAGGTCCCGCAGGGCCGGTCCTGCGGGCACGGGATCGGGTTCGTCCGCCGGGGGCCCAGTCACGTCCAGCGTGAGCAGACCGATCGGCTCGTCGTCCGCCGGGAACGCACCGGCCATGGGTCCGCCCATCATGCCAGGCATGGCGCCGCGGTCCACCGGGATGCTGAGCAGAGTGGAGGTGCCCTGGCGAGCGTCCACCAGGAGTTCGACTCTGTTTCCGGGAGCCAGCGTCACCTCGGTGAGGTCGACAGGTTCGGGTAGGCGGCCGGTGTCACGGCCGAGCAGGCGCAGAGACTGACCATCCAGGGTCAGGCGCAGGTAGCGGGACGGGCAGGCGTTGACGATCCGCCACTGCTCTCGCTCTCCCGGCGAAGCGGTGGCCCGGGGCCGAACCTGGCCGTTGACCATCACTATCTCGCCTTGACGGCCCATCATCTTCTCGGGCGGGGACGCGGCAGCCGGGTTGCCAGTGCCGTCGAGGGTGATGTCGGAGACGACCAAGGTGCGCTCACGGGACACCGGGACCGGCTCGGGGTCCTCAACAACGATCGCTCCGTAGAGTCCGGCCGCCAGTTGGTCAGCGACATGGCCGTGGTGGTGGGGGTGGTACCAGAAAGTCCCGGGCGGGTGGTCGTTTGGCAGGACGATTTCGTAGTCGAAGGACTCGCCGGGGGAGATGCTGACGAAGGGGTTGTCGCCATTGCCCTCGGGGGAGACGTGCAACCCGTGTACGTGCAGGTTGGTCGGGGTGTCGAGTTCGTTGGCAATCGCCACTCGGATCGTGTCTCCGCCCCGAACGCGCAGGGTGGGGCCTGGGAGTGTGCCGTTGAACGCCTGCACGTTTGCGTTTCGCCCGCCGATCTTGACCCGGGCGGGGGCGGCGACCAACTCCAGATCGAGCACACCGTCCCGACTGGCCACCACGTCCGGCTCGAGAAGGTCGTCACCACCGTCGGAGAAGCCACCACTGTTCGTGGTGTTGCCCTCACTGACGGTCCACCACAGGCCGGCCCCGCCCACGGCGGCGGTGCCGGCCCCTGCCAAACCCAGTGCGAGGAGCTGCCGTCGGGTCAGCTCGCTCACTGCCGTCCCTCGCCCAGAGTGTGTAGTCGCTCCCGGTACTCCTCGGTGGTTAGCTCTCCACGGGCGTAGCGTTCGTCCAGGATCTCTCGCGGCTGGCGCGGGCGTTCCCCGGTTTTGACATGCTCATGCCCTCCGGTCTGGCCCCGGCCGCCGGTGAACGCTTTCGCCAGGACGACGGTGACCACCACCGTGCCCAGAATGACCAAGAGCCAGAAGATCCACATCCAGCCCATTCCCGAACCCATCCCGTTGTTCCACATCATCGCGATCGTCCTTCGCTACTTCTCAGTCCCGAGCGTGTGGCCCGCCGGTGTCTGGGGGGTGGTGGCGCCGGGTGCGGGGCGTGGCGGTCGGTCTGGAGACCGTGGATCGGCATCGGCACCGAGGGTCTGGGTGTGGAGCAGCACGTGCAGGATTCAGCGATCGCTTCCAACGGAAGGTTACTGCGAGGCTGGATAGACATCTTCTCCTCTTCATATTCGTTGCTGGTGCTCACTGGAACACCTCCAATTATACCCCTATGGGGTGTGTGGGGTAGGTGGTTGAACCCGGCTCACCCATCGATTGGTCCCTGGGTGTCTCACGCCTGGGGAGCGGTCCCTGTCAGGGCGACAATGAGGCAGAGCACGCTGGCCCAGAACACGCCCAGGCCAATGGCCACCACGGTTACACTCGCCCACTCCATACCGCGCCCCTGTCTTCCGGTCGAGTTCCACATTGGCCGGTACGCCCGCGTATTTGTGTGGAGATCAGGTGGAGGTCTGATCAAGAATTTCCGCTGGCGAGCTGACACTCAGGACAGGCTGGAACGATCGAGACCATGGTGGAGAACCCTCGTGCCCTCGAAGATGGGGGAAATTTGGGGAAGGGTGAGTTCGCAGAAACTACAGCTCGGCATCGTTTAGTGGCCCTTCATAGTGAAGGGCCCGTTTAGGGCGTGTCTCCCATAGCTGAGCGGTGACCCGCGAGACCGTGGCCGTATGGGACAGACGAAGTCACGATTTCGCCAGTTCACCGACGAGCAGTGGGAGCGGATAGAGCCCCTGCTGCCCTCCAAT
>NZ_JABFAQ010000041.1:0-13224 GCF_017168275.1 Rhodococcus sp. KRD175 | reverse complement strand
CCCCCGCCACACCCACCCACTCCCACGGCGACAACGACGCGCGTCGTACCGCTACGACGACAGCCATGATGCTTGCGGCAGTGATGGGTACGCCGAAGTTGTTGTAGCCCAATACCACTGCACTGACGAGGCCGGCAGCGAGCGCTCCGACAAGTGCCGCGCGGGGTGCCCGAGAGTGTCGCAGCACCGGCCAGGTTCGAGGGCTCCACAGCGATCGACGAGGCCGCGTTCTGGGGTGCATGGGTATTCCGATCGTGGTCATGGCTGGGATCCATTTCTGTGTTCGAGGCATGCCGAACCGCGGCTGCGGTCCAGGGACGAGCAGTCGAGGTGAGTGGGTGTGTGAAAGAAGGTGGGTTGTCAGCGCTCGGGGATGGCCACTCTGATGTGGCAGCCCGACTCACTGTCGAGAACGTCGATGGTCCCGCCGTGCAGTTCGGTGGCCCACCGTGCGATTCCGAGTCCGAGACCTGTTCCGCCGTCGGTGGATCCGCCGCGAGTGAACCGGTCGAACACCGTGTGACGGTCGGCCGGTGCGATGCCGGGACCCTCGTCGCGAACATCGAACGCGAACCGGTCCCCGGTTCGATGCGCTCGGATACTCACCGTGCCCGACTGCGGCGAATGCCGTACGGCGTTGTCGACGAGATTGGTGATCACCTGCGTCATTCGAGCGCGGTCGGCGACGACCGTCCCGGCACCGGGTGAGACGACGATCGATACTCGTTCTCGGTGAACGCCGGTCGCCTCCTCGAGGAAGGGGCGCACCGGGAATTCCGTCGGGACGATGCTCAGCACTCCGCCCTCGACCCTCGACAGATCGAGCAGTTCGGTCACCAGGTTTCCCAGTCTCTCGGTCTGGCCCAGGGCGACAGACAACGTGGCCGGGTCGGGTTCGGTCACCCCGTCGACCATGTTCTCGAGCACTGCCCGCAAGGCAGCGATGGGAGTCTTCAACTCGTGGGAGACGTTTCCGATCAGCTCGCGGCGGTACTTCTCGGCGGCTTCCAAGTCGCTCGCCATGGTGTTGAACGCGGTGGCGAGCTCGCCCACCTCGTCGCGGGACGTGGCACGCACCCGGGTCGAATAGTCGCCTCGCGCCATCGCTTTGGCTGCCGAGGTCATCTCTCGCAGGGGCGACGTCATGCCGTGCGCGACGAATTGTGTTGCGGCCAAAGACACGATCAATGCGGCGAGAAGTGTGTAGCGAAACTGCCAGCCGGCCCCGATCCAGAAGACGACGCTCGCCAGCACCAGCACGATGCCCACCACGAGCGAGACCTTGAGTTTGAACGACCGCAAGGGATCGAGCGGACGCGGCAGCATCGGCCTCATCGCGGTGCCTCCACGGCGTATCCGACGCCGTGGACGGTACGAATCAGGTCGCCACCGAGCTTGCGCCGCAACGCTTTCACATGACTGTCGACGGTACGACTGCTGGCCGAATCGTCCCAACCCCACAGTTCCGACAGCAGGGTCTCCCTGGACACCGCCGTGCGAGGTCGAGCGGCCAGATACGCCAGGATGTCGAATTCGGTTCTGGTGACGTGGATGTCGCCCGCGTCGGTGGAGACGCGTCGCTCCCGGTGATCGATGTGCACGTCGCCGATTCGAGTGGTGTACTACTCGGGAGTGACGACGCGCTCGGCGCGCCTGATGAGAGCGTGCACACGCGCGACCAGTTCACGCATGCTGAACGGCTTGCCCAGATAATCGTCCGCACCGACGCCCAGCCCGACGAGCATGTCGGTCTCGTCGGACTTGGCCGTCAACATCAGTACCGGTACCGGCCGGGATGCCTGGATGCGTCGACACACTTCGAGTCCGTCGAAACCGGGAAGCATCAGATCCAGCACCACCACGTCGGGGTCGATCCGGCCGCACACTTCCACCGCGGAGGGGCCGTCGGCGGCAGTGACCACGTCGTACCCCTCGCCTCGCAGTCGAGCGGCCACGGCGTCGGAGATCGTGGGTTCATCGTCGACTACGAGAACTGTGCGGCTCATGAGAATTGACCCTAGAGGTCGGACATGGAGGACTTCGTCGGGAAATGTGGAGGTTCGGTGAAGGTTGACCTGAAAGTCGAACTAAGGGTGGGCTACCCTTCCTTTCGATACCCGACCTGACGAAAGGCCCACTCGATGCGTACCCGACCACTTCGGAGAACTTTGGCGGTGTGCGCGATCGCGCTGACCACGGCGGGACTACTGAGCGCCTGCTCGAACTCCGACGGCACGTCCGACGGCCCCGACTCCCCCACGACCGCCAGCTCGGGCGTCTTTCCCGTCTCGGTAAAGCATGCGTTCGGCGAGACCGTCGTTCCCGAGGAACCCACGCGCGTCGTGGTGGCGGGATACACCGAACAGGACACGGTGTTGGCCCTCGGCGTGATCCCCGTCGGAGTGACGGAGTGGTACGGCGACCAGCCGTACGCGACCTGGCCCTGGGCTCGGGCCGCGCTGGGAAATGCCCAGCCCGAGGTGCTCACCAACAACGGCGACGGTTTCGAGACCGAGAAGATCGCCGCCCTCGAGCCCGATCTGATCATCGCCACCAACGCCGGTCTCACCGCGGACAGCTACCGGACTCTGAGCAACATCGCACCCACGCTCGCCCAGTCCGACGCGTCGACCGCCTACTTCGAGCCCTGGGACGTACAGGCGGAGAAGATCGGCCGGGCGTTGGGTAAGAAAGCCGAAGTGGACGGACTCATCGACGGTGTGAATCAGAAGTTCGCCGATGCCGCGGCGGCTCACCCCGAGTTCGCAGGGAAGAAGGCGATCTTCCTGCAGAACGCGTTCTACGAGGGCAAGGCCATCGCGTACCAGGACGGTTTGAGCACCGACTTCCTGACGAAGCTCGGTTTTGTGATCCCCGACGACATCGACGCGTTCGTGCCGGCCGACGGCAGTGCGCAGGCGAGCATCCCGCTGGAGAACCTGTCGGTCCTCGACACTGCAGATGTGCTGATCTGGGGAACGGAGAACCCGGGCGATCGCGGCCAGTTGGAGAAGGAACCGGTGTACAACGCTCTGCAGCCGGTGAAGGACGGCAACCTCGTCTTCACCGATGGGGTGACGGCGGGGGCGATCTACTTCACGAGTGTGCTGAGCCTGCCGTACGTGATCGACAAGGTGGCTCCGGCAATGTCCGAGGCGCTCGGCGGAACCGCCACCACCATCACGTCCTGACTTTCATGCCGCCGAGCGCTTCTCCATCCACATGGCGACGGACAGAACGCCCAGGCCGGCAACAGCGAGACCCGAGCCGACGGCGGCCGGTGCCGTGTAGCCGAGACCTGCGGCGATCACCGCGCCGCCCACCGCGGCTCCGATGGCATTGGCCAGGTTGAACGCCGCGTGGTTGAGTGACGCGGCGAGAGTCTGCGCGTCCTCCGCCACGTCCATCAGACGGGTCTGAAGTCCGGGGACGACGGACGAGCCGGACGCGCCGATCAAGAACACGAGAAGCAGCGCGGTCACCGGGTTGTGAGCCGCGACGACGAAGACGGCCAGGGACACTGCGGTCGCGGCCAGCCCGATGAAGGTGCCCTTGAGCTTGTACTTGTCGGCCAACCAACCGCCTGCGTAGTTGCCGGCAACCATGCCGAGGCCGTAGATCATCAAGGCCACCGGAACCAGTGCACGGGCAAGGCCTGCGACGTCGGTCAGGGTCGACGCGATGTAGGTGTACACCGCGAACATGCCGCCGAATCCGACGATGCCGACGAACAGGGTCATCCACACCTGGCCACGGCGGAGGGCACCGAGCTCGGTGATCGGACTGGTGGTCGGCATGGCGTCGAGTCGCGGCATCCACAGGACCAGCGCACTGACGGTGAGCAACCCGATCACGGCGACGAGGGCGAATGCGCTTCGCCACCCGAGGGCCTGGCCGATCCAGGTCGCCACCGGTACACCGACGACGTTCGCCACCGATAGACCCATCATCACCATCGCGACGGCCTTGGCTCGTTTGCCCGGCTCAGCGAGGTGCGCCGCCACCAGTGCGGCAACGCCGAAATACGCGCCGTGCGGCAGACCGGCCACGAACCGGGAAGCAACCAACTCGTTGAAACTCGGCGCGAAGACCGTCCCGAGATTGCCGAGAGTGAACGCCACCATCAGCGCCAGCAACAACATGCGCCGAGGAACACGCGCCGCAAGAGCAGCGATGGTCGGCGCACCGACGACGACGCCGAGCGCGTAGGCGGAGATCATGTGGCCGGCCGACGGCTCCGAGATTCCCATCGTCGTCGCGATGTCCGGAAGCAGGCCCATCGACGCGAATTCGGTGGTGCCGATGCCGAAGCCGCCGATGGACAGGGCCAGCATGGCGAGCCTGCGGCGGGTCGAGTGCGGTCGATGGCCGACACTCAACCCACTCGACACCTTGCCGCGCACGGCGCTGACGTTTCTGGCGAGAGCGGAATCGGTGACAGTCACAGCAGAACAACCTTCGTAAGCAATCGGATTACAGAGCGGGCCAGGGGCTGGTGGATCGACGACCTGGTAAATCGACGACCTGGTGGATCGATTCAGTACAGCCCGACCGGACGGCAAAACGTTCGTCGTGTTCATTCTCTTCCCCGAGGCGACCGGTTTTCGAGTCGCCGGGCGGTGATTGTCCTCACCAGAGCATCTGCTCGAGGGTCGTGAGCGCCCTCGTTCCCCCGAGACACCCGTACCCGCTAAGATTCCTGCCAGGTCATGAGTGCCAGCATCGAGCCCCGGCTTGCTGGCCGGCAACCCTCCAACCGCGGTGGGGTGCCCCGGGTGAACGACCAGGCCGATGCAACACATCCGTGTCGTATCGACAAGCGCGGGTCCGCTCCGAAGCGGACCCACTGATCTTCGGTCCCCACGGGCCGAGGCATGTCAGGAGGTTCTCATGTGTTGCTGTACCGATACGCCCCGTAACGCTCGAGTTCTCGAGCTTCATTCGACAGAAAACACGTCTGAGAAAACGGAGTATCACCAGCCATGACCGATTCGACCCCCGACGTCGTCGACGCCACCGGAGCACCTACCGAGGATCCGTTCACCGATCCCGCAGCCGACTGGAGCTTCGAGACCAAGCAGATCCATTCGGGTCAGACACCGGACGGCACCACCAGGGCTCGTGCGTTGCCCATCTACCAGACCACCTCGTACACCTTCGACAACACCGATCACGCGGCCGCACTGTTCGGCCTCGCGGAACCGGGCAACATCTACACCCGCATCATCAATCCCACGCAGGACGTCGTCGAGCAGCGCATCGCCGCTCTCG
Source organism: Rhodococcus sp. KRD175 (assembly GCF_017168275.1). NCBI lineage: Bacteria > Bacillati > Actinomycetota > Actinomycetes > Mycobacteriales > Nocardiaceae > Rhodococcus > Rhodococcus sp. KRD175. Next base: position 7,953 of record NZ_JABFAQ010000041.1, on the reverse strand, counting down.
AAGGGGGCGTCGCAGCGCTTCTGCTCGCGTCGGGCCAGGCAGCAGAAACGTTCGCCATTCTCAATCTCGCCGAGGCGGGCGATCACATCGTCTCGAGCCCGCGGCTCTACGGCGGCACGTACAACCTTTTCCACTACACGCTTCCGAAGCTGGGGATCACCGTCTCGTTCGTCGACGATCCGGACGATCTCGAACAGTGGCGCGCGGCCATCACACCGTCGACCAAAGCGTTCTACGGTGAGACGATCTCCAACCCGAAGAACGACGTTCTCGATATCCCCGGCATTTCGGCGATCGCCCACGAGAACGGCATTCCGCTGATCGTCGACAACACCGTCGCGACGCCGTACCTGCTGCAGCCGCTGAAGCACGGTGCCGACATCGTGGTGCACTCGGCGACGAAGTACCTCGGCGGTCACGGCACGGCGATCGCGGGCGTCATCGTCGACGGCGGAACGTTCGACTGGACGCAAGGCCGTCACCCCAACTTCACCACCCCGGACCCGAGTTACCACGGTGTCGTCTTCGCCGATCTCGGCGCTCCGGCCTTCGCGCTGAAGGCGCGGGTGCAGTTGTTGCGTGACATCGGGGCTGCGGTGTCACCCTTCAATGCGTTCCTGATCAGCCAGGGCCTCGAGACGTTGAGTCTTCGAATCGAGCGGCACGTGGCGAACGCGCAGAAGGTGGCCACCTTCTTGGCCGGTCGCGACGATGTCGTCTCGATCAACTACGCCGGACTCGAATCCTCGCCCTGGTACGAGCGCGGGCAGCAGCTGCTCCCGAAGGGGCAGGGCGCGATCATCGCGTTCGAGCTGAAGGGAGGAGTGGACGCGGGCAAGAAGTTCGTCAACGCTCTCACTCTGCACAGTCATGTGGCTAACATCGGAGACGTGCGTTCTCTCGTCATCCATCCCGCGTCCACCACGCATTCGCAGTTGACCCCGGAAGAGCAGTTGGCCTCCGGCGTCACTCCCGGCCTCGTGCGTCTGGCCGTCGGTATAGAAGGAATCGACGACATCATCGCCGATCTCGAGGTCGGCTTCCGCGCGGCGGCGTCTTGAGCCACAGCTTGAACACAGGCGTTCGTCCGGAGGCGGTCCTTCCGTCTCCGGACGGACGGTTGGGAACCATCGACATCGGTGGTCTCGATCTCGAGAACGGTTCTCACATTCCGCACGTGACCGTGGCGGTGCAGCGTTGGGGCGAGATGGCGGCCGATCGCAGCAACGTCGTGCTCGTCGAACATGCGTTGACCGGCGATTCCCACGTTTCGGGACCGCCGGATGCCGACCACGTACTGCCCGGTTGGTGGAACGGGATGGTCGGACCGGGCAGCCCCATCGACACCGACGAATGGTGTGTCGTCGCCACCAACGTGCTCGGCGGATGCGGAGGCACCACCGGACCGAGCAGCATCTCCCCCGACGGCACCCCGTACGGTTCTCGCTTCCCGGAAATTTCGATTCGCGATCAGGTGGCGGCAGAGGTCGCGGTGGCCGATGTTCTGGGCATCGATCGGTTCGCCGCCGTCGTGGGCGGGTCGATGGGCGGCATGCGCACCCTCGAATGGATTGTGGGACATCCGGATCGGGTGGGTGCCGCGCTGGTGCTCGCCGTCGGTGCCCGCGCGACAGCGGACCAGATCGGGACACAAACCACCCAGATCGCTGCGATCAAGGCCGATCCGGGTTGGCTCGGCGGCAACTACCACGACACCGGCACCGCCCCGACCGCCGGACTCGGGATCGCTCGTCGCATCGCGCATCTGACGTACCGAACCGAGAGCGAACTCGACATTCGGTTCGGAAACTCTCCGCAGAACGACGAGGATCCGTGGGCCGGCGGCAGGTACTCCGCGCAGAGCTACCTCGAGCATCAGGCCGCCAAACTGGTCAATCGATTCGACGCGGCGACGTACGTTCTTCTGAGCGAAGCGATGAACCGCCACGACGTGGGCCGAGGACGCGGCGGAGTCGCCGAAGCCCTTGCATCCGTGCCGGTTCCGACCATCGTCGGGGGCGTCGATTCCGATCGCCTGTACCCGCTTCGACTGCAGAAAGAAATTGCGCGTGAGCTCCCACAGTGCCGGGGGCTCGAAGTGATCCAGTCGAGAGACGGCCACGACGGATTTCTCACCGAGGCCGATTCGGTGGCGAAGCTGCTGGCCGAGACGATGGAGCTCGCCCGCCTCGGACGGCGCTGACCCGAGTCGATCGGTCTGCGTCAGTCCGTCCCCAAGGGATCGATCGACAGCGACAGAAAGACGATGGCACCGCCGACGCCTCCCAGCGCCAACACGTCGAATCCCCTGCTGCGCACCTTCAGGGTGCCGACGCGTGACTCGGGCAGGCACAGTCGCAGCAACGCTGCCACCACCGCTGCACACCCGAAGATGAACGAGCCGCGCCGCCAACGGTCGGCGAGAACCAGGACCAGCGCAGCGAGCACGATGACCGACACCACGACCATCGGTAGATTTCGAGCGAGCGCCGCTCGGAAACCCGGCACGTGATCGCCTCGCGCATCCTGTACGTCGTTCACCTCGGCTCGCTCAACTCTGGGCCGCAGCGCGTTCGGCTCGCTCCACGACATTGGACAGCAGAAACGCGCGCGTCAACGGCCCGACTCCACCGGGGTTGGGCGACAGGAAACCGGCCACCTCGGCGACGTCGTCCGCGACGTCTCCGCGCAATCCGTCCTCGGTGCGGGTGACCCCGACGTCGAGCACAGCTGCCCCGGGCTTGACCATGTCTGCGGTGATCAAACCGGGAACCCCGGCGGCCGCGATGACGATGTCGGCGCGGGAGACCTCTGCGGCAAGATCACGAGTTCCGGTGTGGCACAACGTGACCGTCGCGTTCTCCGAACGGCGGGTCAGCAGCAGTCCGATCGGTCGGCCCACCGTCACACCGCGGCCGATGACCACAGCGCGCGCCCCGTCGAGTGCGACGTCGTAGCGCCGCAGCAAGTGGACGATGCCCCGCGGGGTGCACGGCAGTGCGGCGTCCTTGCCCAGCACCAAGCGGCCGAGGTTGATCGGGTGCAGACCGTCGGCATCCTTGTCGGGATCGATGCGCTCGAGCGCGGCGTTCTCGTCCAGATGCTTGGGCAACGGAAGCTGCACGATGTACCCGGTGCAGTCGGGGTTGGCGTTGAGCTCGTCGATGACCGCTTCGAGATCGGACTGAGTGATATCCGCGGGAAGATCGCGTCGGATGGAAGTGATGCCCACCTTCGCGCAGTCGTTGTGCTTGCCCCGCACGTATGCGGCAGAACCCGGATCATCTCCGACGAGCACCGTCGCCAGGCCGGGAGTGATGCCCTGCTCCCGCAGACGTGCCACACGGGCGGTGAGGTCGACGAAAATCTCGTCACGAGTCGCTTTGCCATCGAGGATCGTTGCAGTCACCGGGCCATTGTTTCAGGTTCTGCCCGTCCGGCGGCGCGCCGGGCCGATCACCGCGGTCAGCTCTCGACGATCAGACCCTGCGCAGCCGCGAAGGCCACTGCTTGCATCAGTTCGATCTTGGCCCCGCGCACCCCTGCGCCGACCCACAGCGACGCATCGACGACGGCTCCGCGCAGGTCCGACTCCTCCATTTTGGCACCGACGGTTCGTGCGCCCGCGAGATCGACGGACCGCAGCACCGCTTTGCGAAGATCGGTCGAGGTCAGGTTCGCCTCCCGCATCCGACATCCGGTCAGATCGACGCCGCGCAGGTCGGCACTACCCAGCGAGGCCAACGTGAAATCGACTTCGTCGTAGGTGGCCGGCCGCATGCGAGTGTCCACGAACACCGATCCCATCAACGTCGAGTGACGGAAGACGCTGTGCTGCAGATTGGTTCGAGTGAACGTGCACGATCGAAAGGCCGAGTTGGTGTGCACCGAATCCGTGAGGTCGGTGCCGGTGAAGTCGCATTCGGTGAAGACGACCGAGTCGGTTCGCACATTGCTCATGTCCGCGTCACGGAAGGTGCACCGGACGAACTGCCTGCCCGACCACTCCCGCCCGTCGAGTCGAGAATCCGAGAAATCTTCGCCGATGGTCTGTTCGTCGTCCACCTGCCCCATCCTCCCCGGGCTCGTGGTGGCAGAGTGATCCGGGTGTTTCGACTCATGTTCTTCGAGCCCCGGATTCCGCAGAACACCGGCAATGCGATTCGCCTCGTCGCCGGCACCGGATGCGAACTGCATCTCGTTGGCCCCCTCGGGTTCGACATGTCCGAACCCAAGCTCAAACGCGCGGGATTGGACTACCACGACCTCGCGTCGGTCACCGTGCACCAGGACCTGCCGTCGGCGTGGTCCGCACTGGCCCCGGAACGGGTCTTCGCCTTCACCGCGCACGCAACACGCTCCTACGCCGACGTCGCCTACCAACCCGGTGACGTCCTACTGTTCGGACCGGAACCCACCGGACTCCCCGACGACGTCCTGACCGACCCCCATGTGACCGACCAGCTGCGCATCCCGATGATCCCCGGACGCCGATCACTCAACCTGGCGAACGCCGCAGCAGTGACGATGTACGAGGCCTGGCGCCAACACGACTATCAGGGCAGCGTCTGAGCGATTTGCGTTCGAGTGCGCTCGAAGCCATAGCTTTCCGTTCATGACACAACCGCTCGGACAACGGCATTGGCTCATCACCGGAGCATCCTCCGGCCTGGGTCGGGCGCTCACCGTCGCCGCCCTGGAGGCAGGCGACACCGTCGTCGCAGCGATGCGGCGACCCGAACGTCTCGACGACCTGGTTGCCGAGAACCCGGAAGCCCTACTGACCATCGCCTTCGACGTCAGAAACACCGAATCCGCGCCGACCGTCGTCGAGGCCGCGATCGGCCGGTTCGGACGCCTCGACGTACTGGTGAACAACGGAGGCGTCGGGCAGATCGGTGCGGCGGAGGAGATAGACGACACGCGATTGCGCGACATGCTCGAACAACACGTGGTCGGGCCTGCTGCTCTGACCCGCGCAGTCCTGCCTCACATGCGAGAGCGGAGCGCGGGAACCATCGTGCAGATCAGCAGCCAGGGCGGCCGCGTCTCGTTCCCGGGTGCTGGCTCGTACTCTGCAGGTAAATTTGCGCTCGAAGGCTGGTCGGAAGCCCTTGCCGGCGAGGTCGCTCGGTTCGGCATTCGAGTTCTCATCGTCGAACCGAGTCGGTTCAGGACCGGGTTCAACAATGCCGATGTACTCGAGATCGCAGACCCCATCGATGCCTACACCGCAGTGTTGGGCGCGCTCAGAGTCGACATGCTCGACGTCGACGGACGGCAAGAAGGCGATCCGGCCCGCGCCGCGCACATCATCCGCCGACTGGTCGACGCCGAATCCGCTCCCCTGCGCATCCCACTGGGGCGAGAAGCGGTTCGACGGCTACGCGAGTCGTACCGTCGGGAACTCGACTCCTTGAACACCCATGCCGAATTGTCCGCAAGCGCGGATTTTCCCGGTGTTCCCGAATCCGTCCGTCCGGTATGACTGCCCAGGTCGGACTATCTTCCCTATCATGTCGACGAACGAATTGATGAATAGGGCGCTGTCGGCGGCCGTGGACTCGGCTGCGCCGTTGACGGTGGAGCTGCTGCACGACCTGATCGAGCCGTCGGAACTGCCCGAACCGCTCGGTATCGCCGAGGTGGCCGAACTACTCGGCATCTCCGCACACACGCTGCGGTACTACGAGCGATGCGGCCTCATCGACGTCGATCGCGACGGACTCGAGCACAGACAATACGATTCCGCGGCCGTCCGTCGATTGGTGTTCCTGACAAGGATGCGGCTCTCGGGTATGCCCATGCGCGACCTCCGGAGATACGTCGCGCTGGTCGACAGCGGCGACCAGACTGTCCCGGAACGACTCGAGATGCTCGTCGCGCATCGCGACGCTGTTCACAAGCGCATCCGAGAACTGCAACTGTCTCTCGTGGCAACCGAGTACAAGATCGCAACATACGGCGGCGCCACGGGTCCGTGATCCGGGTGAAACAACCGTTCGGCCCGGTGGGCATGTCTGCGTCCTTGCACGTCAAATCGATTGTGAGCGTCGACAAATCGATCTGGTCGGAACGGCACCTGCGCTGTGAGACCCAACTATCGAGCCGCGTCCGACGGCTCGCCAGCCCTCCGATAACAATTTCCTTTCGTTCGGCGGTCGCCCGGGCATGCCGACTCGGAGCATCGCCACCCGCTTCGGACACCGGCACCGAGCCGACAAACAAGCCCCAATCATGAACTGACGGAACGGAATCGACCGGACTGCGCACGTAGAACCTGGGCAGTACAAAGGCGGTACGAACCGGCTCGACCGATACCGCAGGGGTCCGAGAAATCGGACTTCTACGACGATTCATCTCCCGATGCCATCGGCACCGTTACACAATCTGTGTCTGCTTGCTGTCACGGACCCCCGGAGCGGGGTACCGTGTGCCGCACCGACCCGTTTCGCTCGTGAAGGAGCTTTCTGTTGTTCTCTGTTTCCCTGCCCCGTACGGTTTCTTCCAACTCCTCCTCCGCGCGAACGTTCAGTCGGTTCGGTAGTCGAATCGCCCGCACCGCAGCTATTTTCGCCATCGGATCGGGCCTGACGGTGGCCGCCTTCGCCGGCACCGCCACCGCGTCGGCGGCACCGGTCACGTGCGTGTCGCCGCCCTCGGCCAACGACATCCAGGTGAGTGACACAGCGAGCTGCGGAGCCACCTCGAACGGACCCGGAACCGCCACCGCCGGTGCCGCTGACAGCGGAACTGCCGTCAGTGTCAACGACGGGCCGGGCGCAACCAACACCTACGCCAACGGTTACGGTGTCGCGCTCGGAGCGAGCAAGAACGCGGGCACGGCATACGCGCTCGCACTCGGCGGCGGAATCGCGCACTCGTGGGCAGATGCCGGCCAGACGACCCTCGCGGTCGCAGGATGGGGATCCGGTGCTACATCCGAGGCACGCGGCGTCGACTGCGTCGGGCCGCTGTCGTTGGCGCTGAACCTCACGAGCGGTCAGTTCTGCGTTCTCGGTAGCTGATTCTTCATCCGATCGAGCGGAGCCGACTACCCCGACACGAACCCGTCGAGGTAGTCGGCTCCACCGACGTAGACAGTCCGGCCGGACTTCTCGATGGGTCCGATTGCAGCCTCCGTCACAGCCGACGCGAACTCCGCAATGGTCAGGAGCGCACCCTGCGCGGTTCGCGCAGCGACTGAGTCCGGGTTACGGCGTTCGAGCAGGGTGACCACGATCGTGCCCTCGATCATGTCCCCGGACACCACGACCAATTCGATTCCCCGAGAATCCAATTCAGGAATCATTCCACGCAGTGCATCCTCCCCCGCCCGTTTGCTCGCAGCAACGGGTTCGTATTCGACGGGGACCGGCTTCTTGCCGTGAAAATGCGCCTGGTGGCTGGTGAGGAAGACGATCCGCGAGCCCGGCTCCATACGGGCGATACTCGCGCGAGCCAGCGCCACCTGCGCGTCGCGATTGATACTCATCGCGTAGTCGGGTTCTGCACCGAACTCCAGGCCACCCGAGGCATTGAGAACCAGAACGTCGATTGCGCCGAACTCGGCAACGACTACGTTCAGCATGGCGTCGATCGCGTCAGCGTCGGTGACGTCGGCACCCACAGGAGGTGCTGTGCCGCCGCACGTTGCCAGCTCGACCACGCGATCCCGTTCGACCACGCCAATCCCCTCGGCGGCGGCTGGACCACCGTCAACAACCTCCAATGCCTCTGCGAATACCACCACAGCGTCAAAACCGCAGGCTACTGGACCGCCGTCATGCTCCCCGGCGGCGCCATCCTATGGACCTCCACCTCGAAGACCACCCGAATCACCCTGCCCGCCAACGGAACCACAGTACCCATCATCGGCAACGACCTACGGCCACACATCCCCACCCAACCCAGACGATCCGGCATCATCGCCTACCCCGACCCACCAGACAA
>NZ_JABFAQ010000040.1:0-1544 GCF_017168275.1 Rhodococcus sp. KRD175 | reverse complement strand
TCATATGGAGGTCGGCCTGTCAACGACGGCATGGTGAAGCGGTGGCACGCACCGTCGTGTGTGCCACCGCTTCCTGTTGCCGGGATGGTGATCGATGCGAGTGGGAGGTGAGCGTGTCGTAGTGTTCGACGCGTCGTCAACTCTCATATACGCGGGTTGGTTACCGCAGGACGGACTGTTTCGGCTGGAGTGGATCGCAAGTCTATGAGTCGAGCGTGATCCCAACGCGCAGTTGAGGATTGCTCATAGGCGGCTAGCGGGTCACTCCCAGACGCTCGGCCACATCCCACATCGTCGTCGACCGTTCATTCCGGACATCTATCCCGACGCAGATCGCTACTTCGGCGTCGGAGCTTCAGTCATTCCTCGAGCGTGGCCAACGACCAGCACCAGCCGGCCAGCTCTCGTGCGATCCCGGCATTGGCGACCACCGCACGTTTACCGCGTTCGTCGAAATGTTCCCACCGTGCGTGCAGCCGCCGGTTCGCTTGATGTCCTCGCGCTTTGGCTTTGGGAGTCGACGCCTTCCACCGTGCCACCAGTTCACGCCCCGGCCGATACGGCTTGCGATGATGCCAGGCAGCCTCGACCAGCAGTCGGCGTACGTGAGCATTGCCGGTTTTGCTGACACCGCCCTGCGACCGGGATTCACCGGAAGAATGCTCGGTCGGGATCAACCCGACGAACGCACCGATCGAGCGGCCGGTCAACCGGTCCCACTCACCGATCTCCGTCGCCAAACCGAACGCTGTCAACGTCGCCACCCCACGAAGGCACCCCAGCCGGGTCACCACCGGAGTGAACGACGAATGCGCAGCCATGTCCGCGATGGCGGTATCGAGACGATTCCGGCGTTCGGTGGTGGCGATGACGGTCTCGTAGGCGGTGTCGTAGGTGATCTGCAGTGCACGTGAATCGAACCGCTGGCGACGTAACCACAGATCGTGGGCTGCGGTCCAGGGTTTGCCGCCGCTGTAGATGATCCCTTGACGCAGCAGCACATGTGTCAGGCGATGCTGTGCGGACACCAGATCGCCGCGGCAGTCCTCCCTTGCTCGCACCAGATCACGAGCGGACTCCTGCTCGGTACTCGGAATCAGAACCGGCACAATAGAACTCAAATGAAGCAACCGAGCCAAATGCCGGGCATCACGGGCATCGGTCTTGATGCGGTCACCAGGGGGACGCTGAATTTTCGACGGTGCCGCCACCACACAATCGACACCGGCGGCCAACAGAAAACGGGCCAGACCGAAACCGGTCGGGCCCGCCTCGTAGACGACATGCACCAGTCCTGGCAGCGAACGAATCCACTCCAGGATTTCTTTGTGATCAGGCGACATGCGACGCTCGAACAACTCGCCCGTCTCGCCATCCAAACCGCACGCCACCACCGATCGTGCGTGCACATCCAAACCAACACTCGTACGATGATTCTTCACTGGGGCCTCCCACATCTGTGGCTCTACCGGCCAGGACCCACTCCTGTCGGCAACCCACGCTTACATGCGGAGGGGCCCCAGCCAAGACCTCCATACCGTCTA
>NZ_JABFAQ010000039.1:0-256 GCF_017168275.1 Rhodococcus sp. KRD175 | reverse complement strand
TCGCGTGTGAACGATGTCCGTCGAGGCGAAGGCCGACACATCACATGAAAGACAGCCATCGGCGTCAGAGCGGAAACGAGTCATACCTTCCACCTCGACGAACGACTCCAGTATCACTGAGTGGAAACGCGTAGCAGGCTACGTGTGCTGTCTTGATACATGTGGGACACGGGTGTCTCGATACATGTGAGACACGATTCTAGGCTGCGGGGCGGTGGAGTTGTCCTTGGTAGCGCTTGTCGGTGTTCAGGTGCAA
>NZ_JABFAQ010000004.1:565582-778879 GCF_017168275.1 Rhodococcus sp. KRD175 | reverse complement strand
GAGCGGGGACTGATCGGCTCCGCAAATGCGCGCGCATTCGTTGGATGCGCGCGGAATAGCGGGGCGATCGGGCACTATTTCGCGCGCGGATGGCAAACGCGCGCGCGTTTGCGGGAACTGGGGCTGATCGGGCTGAATCGAGCTGACGCCGGCCGGTCGGAAAAGTTTTCGGAATTATTTCGCGAAAGCGCATGCGCAAGCGCTTGTATTGGTCGTACGCTCCTGCAATCGAGCGACGCGACCTGCGTAGCGAGGACAAGGGAGTCCAGATGTTCAATCACCGTCGGAAGACCACGCTGACGATCGGAACCGCGTTGATGGCCGGTTCCCTCGTACTCGGACTGACTGCATGCAGCGGTTCGGATTCGGACAGCGTCAAGGTCGGACTCATCACCAAGACGGATTCCAATCCGTACTTCGTGAAGCTCCGCGAGGCAGCTCAGGCCAAGGCGGACTCCAGTGGAGCCGAACTGGTCGCTCTCGCAGGTGCATTCGACGGTGACAACGAGGGTCAGGTCGCGGCGATCGAGAACCTGGTCGGCCAGGGTGTCAAAGGCATTCTGATCACCCCGAACTCCTCCACCGGAGTCCTCGACGCGATCAAGAAGGCACGCGACGCAGGCGTCGTCGTCATCGCCCTCGACACGGCCACCGATCCCGAGGACGCGGTGGACGCGACCTTCGCGACCGACAACAAGGCGGCAGGCGTCAGCCAGGGCGAGTGGGTCAAGGGCACGTTGGGAACCACTGCACCCCAGGTCATCATGCTCGACGGCACCGCGGGCGGCACCGTCGACACGTTCCGTCACGACGGCTTCCTCGAAGGAATGGGCCTGACCGACAGCTCTCCCGAGATCGTCGGCCAGGAGAACACCAACGGCGACCAGACCAAGGCGCAGACGGCCATGGAGAACCTGCTGCAGCGCGCTCCGGGTGTCAATGCGCTCTACACGATCAACGAGCCCGCCGCGGCGGGTGCCTACCAGGCGATTCAGTCCGCAGGCCGCGCCGATCAGATCACCATCGGCTCGATCGACGGTAGCTGCACCGGTATCGCGAACGTCAAGTCGGGCATCATCGGTGCGACGGTGCTGCAGTTCCCGGCGAAGATGGCCGAGCAGGGCGTCGACGCTGTGGTCAAGTTCGCCCAGGACGGCACCAAGCCCAGTGGCTTCAACGACACCGGTTCTCAGCTGGTCACCGACAAGCCTGTTGCCGGAATCGAATCCCAGGACACCGCATGGGGCGAAGCGAATTGCTGGGGCTGATCGCAGAAATCCGTCGAGGACCAGGAACTGATTCGTGAGTACCGATACTGCCGCGCCTCCCAAGGCTCCGAGCCGGTTCAACGTAGGAACCATCCTGCGTGAACCGCTGCTCGGGCCCATGGCCGCGCTCGTCATCGCCATCATCGTGTTCAGCTCGATTTCGAGCTCGTTTCTCAACCCGCAGAACGTTTCTCTGATTCTGCAGCAGTCCGTGGTGGTCGGCATTCTGGCCGTCGGCCAGACGCTCATCATCCTCACCTCCGGTATCGATCTGTCGATCGGCGCGGTGGCCGTGATGGGCACCATCGTCATGGCGCAGACCGCAGGTGCCAACGGCCCGATCGTGGCGCTCGGCTCGACGCTCGCCGTCTGTGTCGCATTCGGCGCGATCAACGGCGGCTTGGTGACGGTACTGAGACTGCCGCCGTTCATCGTCACCCTCGGTACCTTCACCGCGATCCAGGCGGCCACGAGACTGTTGGCCGGATCCGAGACGTACCAGGTGCCGAGCGGACCGCTGACGCTGCTGGGGACGTCGTTCAAAATCGGCAGTTTTTCCACCACCTACGGCGTGGTGGTGATGCTGCTGGTGTACGCCGTGATGTGGTACGCACTGTCCCAAACATCCTGGGGCAGGCACATATACGCGGTGGGTGGTAGCCCGCAGGCCTCGGACCGCTCCGGCATCAAGTCCGGTCGCGTGCTGTTCTCGGTCTACATCGTCACCGGTGTCATCGCCGCGATCGCGGCATGGGCAGCGCTCGGACGGATCCCCAATGCCGACCCGAACGCCTATCAGAACGCCAACCTCGAAACGATCACCGCGGTCGTCATCGGTGGAACCAGCCTGTTCGGTGGCCGCGGCACCGTCATCGGGACTCTCATCGGAACTCTGATCGTCGGGGTGCTGCGCAACGGGCTCACCCAGGCCGGCGTCGACAGCCTGTACCAGAACGTCGCGACCGGCATTCTCGTCATCGTCGCGGTGGCCGTCGATCAATTCGCACGCAGGAGGTCACAGTGACTGCCCCCCTCGCTCTGGAAGCACGTGGTCTGGTCAAGACCTACGGCAGCGTGACGGCCATCAACGGCGCGGATTTCGAGCTGCGGGCCGGTGAGGTACTGGCAGTGATCGGCGACAACGGTGCCGGAAAGTCAAGTCTCATCAAGGCTTTGGCCGGAGCTGTCATTCCGGATTCGGGAGAGATCCTGATGAACGGCTCGCCGGTGTCGTTCAAGAACACCCGCGATGCCCGGGCGGCCGGGATCGAGACGGTCTATCAGGACCTGGCCGTCATTCCTGCGCTCGACATCGCCTCGAATGTCTATCTCGGACGCGAGATCAAGCGCAAAGGCATCAGCGGCAGCATCTTTCGGCGATTGGACATGCCGAGAATGCGCGACGAGTCGTCGAAGCATCTGCAGGACCTCAAGATCGGCATCAAGTCGGTCAACCAGGCCGTCGAGACGTTGTCCGGTGGGCAGCGTCAGGGTGTCGCAGTGGCGCGAGCAGCGGCATTCGGCCGCGGGGTGATCATCATGGACGAGCCGACCGCAGCTCTGGGCGTGCGGGAATCGGGCATGGTGATCGACCTGATCCGAACGATTCGCGACCGTGGGATACCCGTGGTGCTCATCAGCCACGACATGCCGCACGTGTTCGAGGTCGCCGACCGCATCCACATCCACCGCCTCGGCAAACGCGCAGGCGTCGTGGATCCGAAGAAGCGCACCATGTCCGAGGTCGTTGCGCTCATGACCGGCGCGGAGGAGCCGACCGATGAGGAACGCGCCGGCCTCTGATGCGTCTCGCCCGGTCGGCGTTTTCGTCGGGCTGGCGACACTCGATGTGATTCATCGAGTGTCGACGGCGCCGGCGTCGAACCAGAAGATCACCTCGAACGCGCAGTTCGTTGCGGCCGGTGGTCCTGCCGCCAACGCCGCCGTCACGTTCGCCGCACTGGGTGGTACGGCCGTTCTCGTCACTGCGCTCGGGGACGATCCGGTGGCTGCCTTGATCAAGGCAGAACTTGCGGAATGCGATGTGCGCGTGATCGACTCGATCGCGGGCACCGTGAGGTCTGTACCCGTCTCGGCCGTGACGGTGATCGAGTCGACGGGAGACCGGTCCGTCGTCTCGGCCGACGCCGTGCACTCCGACGCCGCGCCGCCGAACGATCTCGATGCCGTGCTCGCCGGTGCCGACGTCGTACTCGTCGACGGCCACCACCCCCTGATCGCCCGCGCCGCCGTGGAACTTGCGGCGGCGCGGGATACCACGTCGGTCGTCGACGCCGGACGCTGGAAACCCGTGATGAGCGAGCTGATTCCGTTCGTCACGGACATGGTGTGCTCAGCGGACTTTCGCACGCCCGGAGCGTCGGACACAGCTGCCACTGCAGCGACGTTGGTGCGCTCGGGCGTACGCACGGTTGTCACCACCCACGGCGGAGAGCCCGTCGAATTCTGGTCCGAGGGCAACTCCGGCTCCGTGGCCGTCGAGGCGGTCACCGTGGTCGATACACTGGGAGCCGGCGACGTCTTCCACGGCGCGTACGCGTACTACTCGACGCAGTCCGGCTCCGTGCAGGAGCGTATCCGACGGTCGGCTCGCGTTGCGGCGCTGCGCTGTTCGGTCATCGGCCCCAGAGCGTGGCTACGCGAACTTCCCACCCACGTACTCGAAAGCGACAACAGTGAGCAATGACCGACAGGTGCAGGAAGCATCCCTCGACGAACTCGTGGAGCTGGCCGGGCGGCTCGCCTTGCCGGGAGAGCGGCACATACTCGGCCTGACCGGTGCACCGGGTGCCGGAAAGTCGACCGTGGCACAGCAGTTGGTGGATGCACTGGGCCCCGAGCTTTCGGTGCTGGTTCCGATGGACGGATTCCACCTGGCCAACGAGGTGTTGATCGAACTGGGCCGGCTCGATCGCAAGGGCGCACACGATACCTTCGACGACGGCGGCTATGCGCGTCTCGTCGCCGCGATTCACGATCAGCGCCCCGGCGATCCGCTGGTGTACGCACCGAAGTTCAGGCGAGAGATCGAGGAATCGATCGGGTCCGCCGTACCGGTCCCGTCGGACGTTCCGCTGGTGATCACCGAGGGCAACTACCTGCTGATGCAATCCGACGCATGGCCTGCTGCACGGGCGATGATCGACGAGGTGTGGTTCCTGGCTCCGCACACGGCCGTTCGGCACGAGCGTCTCGTCGCGCGGCACGAGGCGTACGGGAAATCGCCCGAGGAAGCGCAGTTCTGGGCATTGGGTTCGGACGAACGCAACGCCGAGCTCATCGGTTCGACCGCCCAGCGCGCCGATCGAATCCTGCGATTGACATGAGACCGCCGGCGTCCGATACCCACGGAGACGACTGACATGCCCACCATGGACGACGTCGCTCGGATCGCCGGAGTGTCGGTGTCGACGGTCTCGCACGTGCTCAACGGAACTCGTAAGGTCAACCCGGCGACCCGGCAACGCGTCGACGCTGCCATCGTCGAGATCGGATACCGGCGTAACGTCGTGGCGCGTTCTCTCGCGGCCGGTCGAACCCACACGGTGGGACTGTCGATCGCGGCGCTGACCAATCCGTACTTCGGCAGCCTCGTCTATGCCGTCGAGCAGCGGTTGTCGGAGGCCGGCTACGTGTTGATTCTCGGTGACTCGCACGACGAGCCGACGTCGGAGCGGCGCGTCACCGATTCTCTGCTGGACCGTCAGGTCGACGGCATGATCCTTGCGCCTGCGGCCGGCTCGGAGGAGTCGACGATTCCCGAGATCATGCGCAGCGGAACACCTCTCGTGCTGATCGACCGTATGCTGGATATTCCGTGCGATCAGGTGGGCCCGGAGAACGAGCAATCCGCGTACGAGCTGACGGCCCATCTGCTCGACGCCGGTCACGAGCGAATTGCGATCGTCCGCGGCATCGAGGGAATCTCGTCCACCACAGAGCGTTTCGCAGGTTATGCCAGGGCGCTCGCCGACCGGGGAATCGAACTCGACCCTCGGTTGATCCTCGAGGGAAGGTCCAACGTCGAGGTGGCCGAGACGGAGGTACGTCGACTGCTGACGGGCGCGGACCGGCCTTCGGCATTGGTGTCGATGAACAACTCGATGACCATCGGTTCCCTCAAAGCGGTTCGCGCGCTTGGTTTGTCGATCCCCGACGACCTGGCGTTCGTGTGCTACGACGATTTCGAGTGGTCCGATCTGTTCGAGCCGCGCCTGACGGCCGCCGCGCAGGACGTGCAGACCATCGGCAGAACCGCCGCCGACCTGTTGATCGGTCGAATCGAAGGCCGTGACGACGCGCCGCGGTCCATTTCGGTACCGACTACGTTCACCCACCGCAATTCGTGCGGCTGCGCTGCAGCAACACGCTGAAGACCAGCCGCACCCGAAAGAGAGAACAGCCCATGCCGATTGCCAGTCCGGAACAGTACGTCGCCATGTTGGACCGCGCGAAGGAGGGCGGGTTCGCGTACCCGTCGATCAACGTCACCAGCTCACAGACGCTCAACGCGGCGCTGCAGGGATTCGCCGAAGCCGAGAGCGACGGCATCATCCAGGTGTCGGTCGGTACCGCGCTGTACCTGTCCGGCAATGCCGTGCAGAACCGCTTCGCCGGCTCCAAGGCGCTCGCGCAGTACGCCCACGAAGTGGCGCAACACTATTCGATCTCGGTGGCGCTGCACACCGATCACTGCCCCGCAGAGAACCTCGACGATTGGGTGCGCCCACTGCTGTCCGACGCGATCGAACGACGCTCGCGCGGCCTGGCACCGCTGTACCAATCACACATGTGGGACGGCTCCGCCGTGCCGCTCGACGAAAACCTGCGTATCGCACGGGAACTGCTCGATCTGTCGGTCCAGGCCGACACCATTCTCGAGATCGAGGTGGGAGTGATCGGCGGGGAAGAAGACGGGGTGTCTCACGAGATCAACGAGCAGCTGTACTCCACCGTCGACGACGCCCGCGCCACGATCGCTGCGCTCGGTGCAGGCGAGCGTGGTCGCTACATGACGGCGCTGACCTTCGGCAATGTCCACGGTGTCTACAACCCGGACTCGGTACATCTACGTCCCGAGATTCTCGACGAGATCCAGTCGGTCGTCGGTGCCGAAACCGGAAAGGACAAGCCGTTCGATCTCGTCTTCCACGGTGGATCGGGCTCGAGTGCCGCCGATATCGCGTCGGCAGTGGCGAGCGGGGTGATCAAGATGAACATCGACACCGACACCCAGTACGCGTTCACACGGTCCATCGCCGGTCACATGATCGGCAAGTACGACCAGGTTCTCAAGATCGACGGCGAGTACGGCAACAAGAAGGCCTACGACCCCCGATCGTGGGGCAAGCCGGCCGAGTCGGCCATGGCAGCACGCGTGGTCGAGGCAACCCAGATGCTCGGCTCGGTCGGACGCACGATGCGGTGAAGTTTCTCGGTCGAGTGTGTAGAAATCGGCCGACCGGCTCCGTCCCAGCGGCGAATGCAGAAAGAATGACTGCATCCGACGCTAGGAGACATCATGGCCAAGTACCTCATGCTCAAGCATTACCGCGGGGCCCCCGAGCCTGCCGGCTGGATTCCGATGGACCGGTGGACTCCGGCCGAAGTGCACGACCATATCCAGTTCATGCAAGACTTCGCCGCCGAGCTCGAGAAGACGGGCGAGTTCGTCGACGCGCAGGCCCTGGCCCCCGAGGGAACATGGGTGCGGTCGGACGGGGCCGGAAAGCCCCCGGTCACCGACGGTCCGTTCGCGGAGACCAAGGACTTGATCGCAGGGTGGATGGTCATCGACGTCGAGTCCTACGACCGCGCACTCGAACTCGCGGGGCAGCTCTCGGCAGCACCCGGCGCCGGTGGTGAGCCGATCAACGAGTGGCTGGAGCTGCGTCCGTTCATGGAGGCCCCTGCCACGATCGACACTGAATAGGTCGCCGTGGACCCCCACCTGCTGCGGGAGCTGACTCCGTCCGTGATCGGCGTTCTCGTCCACCGCGGAGCAGATTTCGCCGCGGCCGAGGACGCCGTCCAGGAGGCGTTGGTGCAGGCGGCCTCGGTGTGGGGAGCGTCGGCAGAGGCGGGTGACGCGCCGTCCGACCCGAAGGGATGGCTCGTCACCGTGGCGTGGCGCAAGTTTCTCGACTCCCAGCGGTCGGAGAAGGCTCGACGGGATCGAGAGAACCGGGTTGCGGCCGAGCCGGAACCGGGCAGTGTCCACGGCGTCGACGACACACTGCAGTTGTTCTTCCTCTGCGCGCAACCGGTGCTGACACGCGCAGCAGCGGTAGCGCTGACGTTGCGTGCCGTCGGGGGTCTGACGACGCGGCAGATCGCGCAGGCGTATCTGCTGCCGGAGAAAACCATGGCCCAGCGCATCAGCCGAGCCAAACGGGCGGTGCGTGACGTCCGTTTCGACGCTCCGGGTGACCTCTCGACGGTTCGGCGGGTGCTGTACCTGGTGTTCAACGAGGGGTATACCGGCGACGTCGATCTCGCGGCCGAGGCGATCAGGTTGACCAGGCAGCTCGCGACCCTGTCCGACGACGCGGAGACCGCTGGACTGTTGGCGTTGATGGTGTTGCACCACGCCCGGCGCGCTGCGAGAACCGGATCCGACGGCCGGCTGATTCCCTTGGCCGAGCAGGATCGGTCGAGCTGGGACACCGTCTCGATAGCCGAGGGAGTTCGGATTCTGCAGGCGGCGCTCGCTCGGGATCGGCTGGGCGAGTTCCAGATACAAGCCGCCATTGCCGCCCTGCATGCCGATGCACAACGGGTCGAGGACACGGACTGGGTACAGATCGTCGAGTGGTACGACGAGTTGCTCGCGATCACCGACAGTCCGGTAGTACGGCTCAACAGAGCTGTCGCGGTGGGGGAAGCGGACGGCCCGGCCGCCGGACTCGCGGCGCTCGCCGCCGTCGATTCCGCAGTACCGCGGTACCACGCGGTGGCTGCGCATCTGCACGAGAAGGCCGGCGATCTCCGGTTGGCGGCCGAGCTGTTCGTGCGGGCGGCCGAGTCGGCGTCCTCGGTGGCCGAGCGGCATCATCTGACGCTGCGCGCCACTCGAATTCGTACCGCAGGTTCGTAGAGATACCTGGAAACAGCGAACGGACCGGGCGGTTTTGTAATCGGATCGTTAGCGGTCGAAAGCGGAATTCGTGCAACCCTCGTATGGTGCTGATGTTGCCTGTGGGACAGATGAGAAAGAAGCTGACTCGATCCACCGCGGTGGTGACGACGGCCGTACTGGCGTCGATAGTGTTGGCCGGAAACCCGGCGCAGGCGCTGCCGGGCACTACCGGATCGGCCGACGCGGCAGTCGGGGCCGTCGGAATCCACCAGGTGTCGGCAACGCGCGCGGTGCTGAACGTGTTCTCTCCGTCCATGAATCGTGTCATCTCCAACGAGGTGCTGCACTCGCCCGGAGGTGGTCCCGCGCCCACGCTGGTTCTGCTCAACGGTGCCCTCGGCAACGAGGACGGGGTCGGCTGGCTCAACAACTCCGGCGTCGAACAGTTCTTTCTCGACAAGAACGTCACCGTCGTCGCACCGATCGGCGGTCGGTTCAGCTTCTACACCGATTGGCAGACAACCGACCCGGTGCTGGGGACCAACCTCTGGCAGACCTATCTGAGCCGTGAACTACCCGCGGCCGTGGACGCCGCCTACGGCTCGACGGGCAAGCGCGGCGTCGCGGGCCTGTCGATGAGCGGTGGCCCGGCGTTGGATCTGGCGATCCAGGCTCCCGACGTGTTCGACGCGGCCGCGTCGTTCAGCGGATGCCCGGCACCGTCCAATCCGCTTGCCACCGCAGGCATCTCGGCCATGATCGCCGGCGGACTCAACAACCCGTTCAACATGTGGGGGTTGCCGGGAAGTCAGGGATGGCGAGACCACGACCCGTCGCTCAATGTCGAACGACTTCGTGGAACGGCGGTGTACGTGAGCTCGTCACGCGGTGCGCCCGGCGCCGTGGATCGCATTCCCGACGGTGCCGTTCCGCCGTTCGGCGGCATGGCGGTCGAAGCGATGGTCAACTACTGCACATCCATCTTCGTCGACGCCCTGCGTCGGGCCGACGTTCCGGCGACGGTATCCATGCGCGACGAAGGTGCGCATACCTGGCCGCTGTTCGAGGACCAGTTGCGAGAGGCCTGGTTCACCACACTGGCTCCGGCTCTGGGAACCAGCTGACTGCGCCGACGCGCTCGTGGGTAAGTGTCGATGGACAGACCACCGACGAAGGGATCACCGGAACATGTCGAAGGACGATTTGCACAAGGGCGACAAGGTCGAATGGCAGACCCACGGAACTACCACCGAGGGAACGGTGCAGGAGAAGATCACCTCCGAGACCGAAGCCGCCGGCCGCAAGGTCAAGGCCTCGAAAGACGACCCGCAGTACCGCGTCGAAAGTGACAAGTCCGGAAAGGACGCAGTGCACAAGCCCGAATCGCTCGACAAGAAGGACTGATCTCGCTCCCTAAGCTGCTCGAAAGTTGCTCCTGCTGACGATCTGTACCCTCGGCTGGGACGGATCGTCACTTTGGAGGCAACGATGGGGACGACCCCGATGCGGATTGTTCGTGCACGTTCGCGTCTCGGTCGGTGGGGTAGCGGTTGCCGCACGGGGAGGGCTCTTGTCGCTACGGGGACGCTGGCGACCGTGTCCGTACTCGTCGTGGGCTGCGGCGTGTTCTCCGGGGACTCGACCACGGACGCGGACACACCGTCTGCAGTGACCTTCACCGGGCAGATCGAGTCTCCCGACACGCTCTGCCTCGATGGAAGTGACACCGACACCGTCCGTCTCGCGACGTGCAACGGAACGCCGGCGCAGCAAGTAGTCGCCGAGGCCGACGGCACGGTTCGGTCGCAATCGCAGTGTCTGGTGCCGAAGAACAGCGAGACCGCAGCCGGTGTACCTGTTGTCCTCGGAAGTTGCGACGACAGTGCGGTCGCCAGTTGGACAGCGGGCGAATCCGGTGCGATCGGGCTGACGGGCACCGGCCTCTGTCTCGCGGACGACGCACGGCAGACCTCTCGGCGTGTGGCCGTGCTGGCCGAATGCGACGGCTCGTCGGTGCAGACGTGGACACCGGTAGCGGCCGCAGAACCGACCGCCGACAACCCCGGAGGAATTGCTGCACCCACCGGGGATCTGCCCGGCTGGAAGCAGATATTCGTCGACGAATTCACCGCCCCGTCCGCCACCGGCAGTTGGTCCAATCAGTGCGACCCCTCGAAGGTCGTCTACACCGGAGCCGAGGGCCAGCGGTGGCGCACGTATCCGTCGTGCTATTCCGACACCTACGACAAACGGCCGTATCGGCCCGATGCAGTGCTGTCCACTGCCGACGGCGCTCTGCAGTACCACCTCGGTCAGGTCGACGGCGTTCCGGCCGGAGCGAGTATCTCCCCACTGATCGGTGCCGACCAGTATCAGACGTACGGACGATATTCGGCGCGTCTGAAAGTCGATTCACCGGATCTGTCCGAGTACTACGCGGCATGGTTGCTCTGGCCGCAATCCGAGAATTGGCCGTACGACGGCGAGTTCGATTTCCCGGAAGGTGCGCTGTCGGGCAACGTCGGTGGGTTCCATCATTTCTCGGGCGAAGGCTCGTGCGCCGACGGGTGCAAAACGCCTGCCCTCGACATCGGCGCGCAGTTCACCGACTGGCACACCTACACCATGGAATGGTCACCGGGAAGGATCCGGTACCTCCTCGACGACACGGTCGTGTTGGACTCGACCGACTTCGTGCCGTCCACGCCGATGCGATGGGAGCTGCAGACCGAAACCAAGGGAGACGGAAACAGCGAGGGCAATCTGATCCTGGACTGGGTCTCGGTCTACTCCTGGAACGGCTGATACGCGGCCCGCGCCGAGCGCTCGGCACCCCAACTGCGTTCGATGTAACCGACGATCGTGTCGATGTCCGCGTTCGGAATCTTCTCCGGCTCACCCTTTTCCAACGGATCCGTGTGGAAGATGTACAGGCGAGACGCGAATTGCTCGAACGGTAGCGAGCCTTCGCCCGCGCGTTCGCCGTTCCCTGCCGTTCCGACGACGACTCCGTCACCCCAATCCTGCCCACTGTCGTTGTTGGGATTGAAGAAGTAGACCCGCATGACGCCGTCGGGATCGGGGGCAACACGCAGAATGGCGATGGCGTGCCACCCCACATACCGTGCAGCGCTGTCGGTTACGGCCACCCCGGCGGGTTGCGGGTGGATCAGCGGCTGATGGCCGTTGTACTCGGGGTGATAAGCGGCATGGAACTGCCGCAGGAAACCATCGAGATCGACCAGATTTCCGGTCGCGACGTCCACGTCGATATGGAACTCGCGGGCCGACCACCACCCGTGGAACTCGGGATTGACCCAGCGATGCGGATCGCCCGGTCTGTCGGCGCAGCGTCGGACCATCTCGGCGTAGATCCGGTCCAGGTGCGGAACCAGAATCAGCGATGCCGGGTCCAGATCGACCGGATCCGAGGTCGCGACACCACTTTCGCTGTCGACGGACGAGATCGACTGGCCCTCGAAGTGCATGACGATCTCTTCGTCTCGTGCCGCCCACACCACCATCTGCAGCAGGTAGTCGGGATCGTTGTACGCCCACATCGACAGCGCGCGCGCCGACTGGCACGTGGGATTGTCGCCCTGGCCGACACCGAGCGGTTGACCGAGCATGGAGAGCAACCCACCGAGCAATCGCGACTCCGGTGCCGGAACCGGACCGAAAGTGGTGATCAAGCGTTCTCGCACTGCGGGCGCGAGGGTGAGCGATAGCTGACGCCACAGGGACGGCACGATCGGCGGCTGATGCAGGATTCCGCGGTCGAGGAGCAGTGCCAATCCGTAGAGACTTTGCGCCGTCTCGGGATACACGGTTTCTTCGATCAGACGGTGGACCAATTCCGGGTAGCGAGTGAGGCACGTACGCCCGGTGTCGGACAGCCCCAAGGCCTCGGGCAGGACATACGAGTAGTGGTCGACGAGATATTGCGTGAGTGTGGCGTGGTACGGCGAAACGAGACCGGTGTCGTGCATCGCCCGGGCGAAACCGCGGGCCTCGAACTGCAGTGCCTCGACGTCCATGGCCTCGAGCCGGTTCCGGTAGACCTCCACGCCCGGGTCCTCGCGGCACGCGTCCGTGGTGCCGAACAACGCCGTGGTCAACCGATCG
This sequence comes from Rhodococcus sp. KRD175, assembly GCF_017168275.1. NCBI lineage: Bacteria > Bacillati > Actinomycetota > Actinomycetes > Mycobacteriales > Nocardiaceae > Rhodococcus > Rhodococcus sp. KRD175. The sequence goes on along the minus strand of NZ_JABFAQ010000004.1, from coordinate 766,387 downwards.
AGTCCCTGACCGGACGTGCCGAGATCGACGGTCGGGTCGTCGCGATAGATCGCAATGCGCGTGACCATGGACTTGATGGTGTCGACCTGGATCGGACGCTGACGCAGAATCCGCCAGATCTCTTCGAGCAATTCGTCCAGCACACTGTCGTAGCCGATTTCCCCGGCAACGTAGCCGAAGAGATCGCGGATCAGATGTGCGGTCCGACCCGAACGGACTCGTTCCGATTCCGAGGGCGGGGTGAACAACACCTCGAGGTTCAGGGCGAGTACCTGGGAGAGGAAGCGTCGCGCATCGTCAGCTGTCACTGCGGGATGCTCGTACTCACCGGCGACGATCGCGACCATCCGCAACTCGCTGGCTGCTTCGAGAACCACGGTGTCGTCGTTGCCACTGCGCAGGCTCGGACCCACGAACGCGGGAACGAGAATGTCCGGCTGCGCCCAGTCCGTACCGGCGAACAGCCCGGCGTTCTCCAGCGCCGCGGCGCGTTCGCGTACCGCGCCACAACCGCCGGGCTGCAACAACACTCGGTGCACAGAATCCAGAACCCGTCGCACCTTGGTGCTCTTGCTGAACTCCGGTGCGGCGGCCAGCGCGTCGACGGCGTGATCGAGTTGCGCCAGCCGCGACACCAGAGCCTTGTCGATCGGTGCAGCGTCGTTCATCGTCTGCGTCGTGGGTTCGTGGTCGTTGCCGAGTTGCTGCTTCACACGTAGAAGTCCAGTTCTTCCTGTTGCTTGAGCAGGTCGCGCATCCGGTACGGATCATCGCCGAAGAAGTACAGCAAGCCCCAGTGGGTACCGAAAGCCGTTCTCTTGGTGACGGTTTCCTCGACCGGTGCCGACAGGTCGTTGGTCTCGTAGTAGTCGTCGTCGGCGGTCACGTCGGGGATGACGAGATCGCTGACGACGCGTCGCCGTGGGTACACACCGAAGCATCCCGCGTGACCGGTGGCATCGACTACCTCGCGCGGGAAGAAGGCGTCGATTTCTTCTTCGGTGGTCTTCGGGTCGAAGGCGAGAGCCAGGCCCTGGTACGCGTTGAAGCCGTACGCCCGCTCGAGGAGCTCGAACACCTTGAAACCTGGTGGGCGGTAGGCAACCTCGCCGAAGTACATCTCGCCGTCGCTGGTGACGAAATACTCGGGATGGATGAACCCGAACTCGATGTCGAACGCTTTGATGAGCTTCTCGATCTGAACCGTGATCTGCTCGCGGTACTTCTCGAGCTCCGGCGTCGCGGGGACGAACACCGAATACCCGAGCGTGACGTACTCGGAGATGTTGAGGAACTTGATCTTTCCGTTGTGGATCCACGCCTCGACAGCGAACTCCCAGCCGTCGAGATGCGACTCCATCAGTACCGGGAACTCCTCGTCCGGGATGGAGTCGACTTCGTCGGGGGTCCGAATGACGCGGTGGCCCAGGCATCCTGCCTTGTCGAAGGCCTTGAGGTGGATGGGGTCGTTCGGGTCGCCGTCGAGTTTGAGCAGCGTCTGGTTCACCCGACGCAGAAAGCGGATGACGTCCTCACGATCGTGTGCTTCCTCGAAGATGCCGACACGAATGCCACCGAGCTGTGCGCGGCGCTTCATCAGTGCCTTGTCTCGGAGCAGCATCGCCTGGCCGAACAACCTCGGATTGCCCAGCAGCACGGAATTGATGGCACCGGCCCACTCGACTGTCTCCTCGTACAGCGGTATCGCTACATCGACGCCTTTGTCTCGGAGAGTCTCCGCGATCTCGAGCGACCTGTCGTTGAGTCGCTCGAAGTTCCACGGTAGGTACGGAATGTCATGCTCGGTGCAGTACGCCTCGGCCCACTCTGGCGCGACGACGACGTAGCGTCGATCGAACGCGTCCAGGGCTTCCACTGCGGCCAAACTCCAGCCCAGCAGCGCTACGAAGCCTTTGTTCGGGTCTTTCTCCAGCCTCTGTGGCCGATCCATGAAGTTCCTTTCCCTTGTGATGCGCGGTCGAGGTCCTTCGCTCCACCGTACAGAGGGTGTTCGGTGCCGCTTTCCGGACCCGGTGCTCGGGAAGCCGGGACGCGATGTGCACCGTCCCTCGAACTGACGGGCCGGATCCTGCGCAGGGCTGGCAATGCGCTCGTTTGCCAGCGAAATGATGGATACAAGATCATAAAAAGTCCAGATGCACGATTTGCTCGACAATTCGATTCGTGTGAATAGATTTTCGATCCGGAGCAACTAGTTTAATATTTAATCTCCAATTCGTACCGGTCGTATTTCTTTAAATTACGCCTCTGACCTGGCGTTTCAGGGTGAATGCGAATTCACTGCGCAATGTCTGAATCATCCCTATGATTCGAGATGCCGGCAATCAATTGTATTTATCCGCCGTGTATCCAATGCGATGTTCGGTCTCTCGAAGGATGAAACCATGACTGTTTCGGGCCGTGCTGTTCTGAAGCGTTCCTTGGTGACGCTCGGAACCACCGTATTACTTTCGGCTTTCGTAGTTCACGCGCCACAGGCCGCGGCCGCCACCTCGGGACAGATCAAGACGCCCGCAGGGTTCTGCCTGGACAACAAGGGCGGTCTCACCGGACAGAACAATCCCGTCCAGATCTGGGATTGCAACGGTACCGGCGCGCAGACGTGGACCGGTACCGAGGACGCCACGATTCGAGTGCAGGGCCGATGCTTGTCGCCGGCATCGGGCTACGCGGCGGCCGGCGTCGCGTTGACGACGTGGGCGTGCAACGGCAAGCCCGCGCAGCAATGGTCGATCCGTGGGGACGGCTCGATCTCGTTGCTGCAGAAGACCGGCCTGTGCATTCAGAATTCGCGTGAGGTCAACGGAAACCGACCGGTGTTGGCGAAATGCAACGGGTCTGCTGCTCAGAAGTGGATCACCGCGACCACGCCGTTTCCGACGACACCGCCCACGACGACGCCGCCCACGACGCCACCGACCACTCCGTCCACCACTCCCAGCGGGGTGGCAGCGCCGGTGGGCGACCTACCCGGTTGGAAGCAGATCTTCGTCGACGACTTCGCGAAGCCTTCCGCCGTCGGCAGTTGGGCCAACGACTGCGATCCCACCAAGATCGTCTACGTCGGTGCTCAGAATCAGAAGTGGCGCACATACCCCAAGTGCTACAAGGACACCTATCAGAAGCGCCCGTACCGAGCGGACGCCGTGCTGTCCACGCACGACGGCCTGCTCGATTACGGATTGCACAATGTCGACGGTGTCCCGGCCGGTGCCAGCGTCTCGCCGGTGATCAACGCGGCAGGGCAGAACCAGACATACGGAAGATACACAGCGCGATTCAAGGTCGATTCGGCAACTCTGGCCGAGTACTACGTTGCATGGCTGCTGTGGCCGCAGTCCGAAAGATGGCCTGCGGACGGCGAAATGGACTTCCCCGAAGGAAGTCTCGCGGGGCAGGTCGGCGGCTTCCATCACTACTCGGGTGCCGGTTCGTGCGTCGGCGGCTGCCAGGACGTCGCTCGGAACATCGGCGCGAACTTCACCGATTGGCACACGTACACCATCGAGTGGTCCCCGGGCCGCGTTCGCTACATCCTCGACGACACCGTGGTTCTGGACAGCACCAAGTGGGTTCCCTCGGGTCCGATGCGCTGGGAACTGCAGACCGAGACCAACGGCACCGGAAACAGCAACGGGCATCTGTTGCTGGACTGGGTTTCGGTGTACAGCTGGGTAGGCTGACCCGACCGCGTACCCAACCGACTGGGGCGTGCCATCGAGAGAAGGGGAGCGTCGATGACGGTCGACAAAACCGGTGCCGAAGTCGAGATCGCCCAGCAGGCAGACAGGTTCACGATTTCGGTCGAGGGCACACAGGTCGGCTTCACCGAGTTCGCCGACGACGAGCAGGGCAGGCGCGTCTTCTTCCACACCGAAGTGGATGCGGCCTACGGCGGACGTGGTCTGGCCACGATCGTCGTTCGGCACGCGCTCGACGCGACGCGTTCCGAGAACAAGCACGCCGTTCCGATCTGTCCGTTGGTGGCCGCGTTCGTCGGCGAACATCACGAGTACGACGACATGGTCGAGCCCGTCACGGACGACATTCGGCAGTGGCTGGCCGACCAGCAGGGATGATTCGTCGACCGATCGCCGGCCACGTGCGACGATCTGCAGCATGACCGATCCCGGACACCGCCCCGGCGGCACACATCTCTACCGTCGGTTGGTCACCCGGTCCGACGGCCCCTTGTCGCCCGTTCGGGCGGCCAGGAGGCTCTCGGCGTACATCTACGGCAACATCCTGGTCCTCGCCGCGGTTGCCGCCTCCACGCCGAGTTCGATCGGGCACGGGACGGCGGCCGTTCTCGTAGCGGCCACTGTGGCAACGACTTTTCTCGCGCATGTGTTCGCAGATTTCGTCGCCGGGAGCCAGATACCGGAGGCGCACGGTGATGCAACGGACGAACAGCGCACATTCGAGGCCATCGAGGAATTCCGGGATGCAGTCCCCATTCTGAGCTCCGGGACGTTTCCGGCGGCGATGCTGGCGCTCGGGTGGCTGTCGGTGCTTCCGGCACAATGGGCCGAACTGCTGGCCGGTGCGGTGATCGTCGTACGAATCGCCACCATACCGATTGTCACGGAACGAGTTCGCGGGAACCGTCCGACGTTTCGGGCCCTGGTGATCGGGCTTGCCACTGCCGTCGTCGCGGCGCTCATCGTGCTGGCGAAAGTCTTCTTGGGTCACTAGCTGCCCCTCGTGGACGGATCAACCGCCGAACTCTGCGTGCAGCTCCGGCAAAAACCCTGCGAGGTGGTTCATCTCCTGTCCGCAGTGCAGCAGCAGATCTCGGGCGAGGTCGAGTCCGAGAACGAGGTCGCTCGGATCCACGGACGTACCCCGGCGAACTGCGCACACGGCCTGCTTCGGATCGGGAACGTGCAATCCTCGTAGGTTCAGATAAAAGCGGCTGCGCATCTCGGCACCGCCCTGTACCGGCCGAACCTGATGGGCGAGCCAGCCCAGATCCACCGGTGCGATGGAACTTCCCACTCGGCCGAAGACGACCGTCTGGTCTGCGGGAACGTCGAAACCGTGTGCAACAGGGTCACGGAAGCCGATACCCAGCTGCTGAAGCTTCGGGCCGACGTACTCGTCGACGAACGATGTGTTGCCGATGTACTTCGCCTTGTCCGGAATCGCGTGGGCCGTCCGGTCCTCGGCGAGTGCGGCGTGGAGGTGGGCATCGGGGTGCCACAGTTTGTAGCGGGCCGCCTCGGCGGAATGCCAACCGAACCACCAATCCCACATCGCTGCCGTGACCCGGGGCATCGCGGTGAGCACCGCCACGAACGTCATGCCGTCGGCGCGTTGTCCGTAGCCGGTTTCGATCGCCGAATATCCCGTGGGCGCGAGATCGGTTGTGATGGAATCGAAGTGCGGGACCCACTCTGGTGCTATCGGCGGCCCGCCGACTGCGTCGGTCACGACGGCCGGTGCCGGTGTCGTCCGTGCGGCGAAGAAATGGGCATAGGGCCGTCCTCGGTCGATGTCGCGGTAGCCCTGGTACCGCTCGCCGCAGTCTTCACTCGAACCGGTGCCGGGAGTTGCGACCGCTCGTGCCGCGGGGCCGAACACAGCCGTGGCTGCAGCCGCGGCGGCACCCACCATCATTTGTCGTCGCGACGGGCCGCGGCTCATCGGGCGGGGTTCCTCAACATCGGTTGAGACTATGACGTGACTTCGGCAACTGTCAATGGTGGGGCACTAGACTCCGTGGTATGAGTCCTGCCCGTCCCAAGGACGACGAGTCGAGAGTGCGTCGGCGCGACGAAATCGCCGCGGCAGCAATCGAAGTGCTGGCAACGCAAGGTTTTCGCGGCTTGACGCACCGGGCGGTCGACGCTGCAGCAGGATTGAGCCCCGGGTCGGTCAACTACCACGCGCCCACTCGCGGACGACTGTTGCACCTGGCGCTCGAGCTGTTGTTCGCCCGCGACTACGACACTGCCGGCGCGACCTTCGGTGGTCTGGTCGATGTCAAACCACTCACCGTGGACATCGTCGTGAACCGCATCATCGACTTCATCGAGGCGATGACCACCGGAGAAGCGACGAAAAGAGTGATCGCGCGCAGCATCCTGCTCGGTGAAGCGCAACACGATCGGGAAATCCGCGATCTGTTCGACTCCCAGCGGGCCGCGTTCGTCGCGTACACCCAGTGGATAGTCGCGTCGTTGGAATCCGAAGACCCCCAGGGGGATGCGGAGATGCTCGTGGTCATGATCGAGGGTCTCGTGGGGAGGCAGGTGCTGATCGGATCGCGGCTGCCACGTCCCGTCGTCGACCGAATGCTGCGCACGATCGTCGGCGCATCCCCGATGGTCACCGATTAGCCGATCAGCCACCGATCAGCCGAGCAACGAGTTCCGTTCGGTGTGGGTGAACGTGAAGATCGTTGCACCGAAGCTGATGAGCGCAGTGAGCAGTAGCACCTGCGGCCCGGTGATCACGACGCCGATGAACGCACCGACAGCACCTCCCGCCGCGAAGGAGCCCAGAAGCGTTGCGTAGCAGAGCCAGTCGTAGTGTGTTCCGCCGCCGAAGAGGTGACGCTCGATTCCCTGGCCGAGCTTGACCACCGTTCCGGTGACGTAACTGAGCGGGATGTACGTCTCCTCCTTCTTCGTGAACGCGGTGTTCAACGCGCCCAGCGCGAAGGCGACGAGGAGGATCGGGTAGAAGTTCACGTTTGCCGACGACCACCCGGAGACAGCGATGTCGATCAGACCCGCAGCTCCCAGCGCAACGGTGGTCAACACCGTCGCTCCATGGGGGTGGTTGGACCAGTAGCGGCGCCGACAGATCGACGAGACGATCACGCCGCCGAGAAACGCGGCCATGAGGGCCAATGCGGCCCAGGGTGACGCCCCAGGTGCCACCTCCTTGCCCTCCGGATGGCCGAAGTGTCCGACGACGGCTCGTTCGGTGTTGCCGGTCATGAAGGTCACGAAGTAGCCGGCGGAATGCAGGAACGCGACCGCACCCACCATGCCTGCCAGTCCGGACAGGATCCAGGACAGACGAGCTTCGGCGCCGACGGCTGTTTCGCGGCTGATCGCCAAGGGGGAAGTCATGACTCGATTCTCCGGGCGTGAGCCGCGGCGGCAAATCTTTGAGTCATCGGTCACACCGAGGCAGTCGGGTGGGTGCTCGCCACCATCCCGCGGTGCATCACCCGGTTGCCGACCACCCCGCTGTGATCGGCGCGGTGCATCACACACCTGTTGTCCCACATCACCATGTCGTCGGGGGACCAGTTGTGCCGCAGCAGGTTGTCCTCCCTCGTGGAATGCTCCACGAGGTAGCGAACGGTGTCTCGTGCTTCGTCTTCGGTCAGTCCGCTGATCGCGACACAGCGAGCGGGCGCGGACAGCGACAGCGCGGTGCGTCCCGATATCGGGTGAACGGCGAAGAGTGGATGGTCGGCGGAAGAATCGGAATCCGACGCCACGCCGGTCACTCGGTGCGTCACCGTGCGCCCGGCCAAACGCTCCTTCACTTCCGCTGGAAGCGTCTCGTATGCGGCGTATTGGTCGCTGAACAACGTACTGCCGCCGGCCGCGGGAACTTCGACCGCGCGTAACGCGGTGTAGGCGGGAGGATTCGGAATGTAGGTGGTGTCGACGTGGAACGTGGACTTCGGCGGCGTGGAACGGCCGACGTTGCTGATGACGTTCAGATCCGGACAGTCGGGAACAGGCGTCTCGCCTCCGGTGAACATCAACTCTCCGAATCGGCGCAGGAACGCCAGGAAGCGCTGATCGTCGACGGGCTGGTTCGGCAGAATCAACACCCCGTGTTCGGCGAGGAGCTCTCGAAGTTGCTCTACCGAAACCGATTCCAAGTTCAGATCGGCCATCTCGATTCCCAACGTCATGACGACGACTCCTTCACCGGCAGTTCTTCGAGCGCGAATGCGAACAATTCTTCGACGGTGATGCCCGCGGCTGCGGCCATCACCGCCAACACGCTGGACGGCGAATAGGAGCAGTAGAGGCTGGCTTCGAGAAACCACGGCTCGCCGTCCGGGTCGATGCGAAAGTCGAACAGGCCGTAGTGCCGACATCCCAGTGCGATGTGACTCGATCGTGCTGCTGCCCAGACTTTTTCGGTGATCGGATCCGTGACGTCGACCGTCCAGGCTCTGGTCTGCTCTTTCGCCACCAGGTAGAGATCGCCGTCGGATGTGCGATTCAGCTTGTCCGCACTACTGCGGACGGAGTCGACGGCGTACTCCTCGAGGGGCAAGCACACGAGTTCGCCATCTCGGACGATGATCCCGCACCGAACTTCACGACCCAGTGGAACGTACGTCTCCACCAGTGCAGCAGGCGAATACGTCAGAGCCTCTCGAATCGCGGGTGCCAGCCCGTCGGACCCGTGGACCAGCGAGACACCCATCGAGTTGTCCGAATCCACGGGCTTGACCACGACCGGCAGGGCGAGGTCCATCACGTCGTCGGCGGATCGGACGACCACGCCGTCGGGAACACCCACGCCGGCTGCCGCGACGACGGCGCGGGCGCGGGCCTTGTTCGCCGTCAACGCCATGAGGTCCGGACCGTTGCCAGGGTAGGGCACGCCCAGTAGGTCGAACAGGCTGCGGTACGTCGTCATACCCGGCATGCAGAACATCTGCGGAACCATGACGTCGAAGTCGCGCGCCGCGATGAGCTCCACCGCCTGTGCCAACGGCATCTGCTGCGCCGCAGCGATACTCGAATCCTCGAGACCGGTGGGAAAACTCCAGAGGCCGCCCGGGGAGACGAATGCGATCTCGAAGCTGTACGCCGGGTTCGTGCCGAGCGCATCCAGGAAGCCGCCGGCGTAGACCCGAGAGAGGTCACTGTGAAAGCGGTCCACCGAGGACCCGACGAGCACCACGACAGACAACGTCATCAGTCGCCTCCGTTTTCCACGAGTTTGCCGATGTTGAAATCGATTCGGGACCAGCCACGCCGCTCGCGGAGGTTCCGGATCAGCAACGACGGAATCTGAAGATGATGTACCAACAGATACGGCAGGGGATCCCAACCGGTGAGGATGGCGTCCTTGCCTCGAAAGATGGTGCGGAGCCGAGATACTCGATCACCCTCGGTGATCAGACGCCACAGCTCGTGGTAGATCCAGTACGTCGGCCGGGCCGTCGCACGCGGCACGGTCATCGGGTGACCGTCGTCGAGGTACGCGGCAGCCAGGTCGGGGTGGTCGTAGAACATCGTGATGGCCGAGTGGGTGCGCGGGTTGCATTCGATGGCGTAGATCCGGCCGTCGGCGGCGGACTCGATGAAGTCGAACGACAGCTGCCCGGTGGTGTCGAGCGAGGAGACGAATGTCTCTACCCAGCGCAGGATTTCGGGCTTGTCCACCATCTCGTAGTTGACCTGGAAGGCGGACGACACGCAGCAGCCGTACACCTGCAGGCGACCCTCGCGCACCGTGCCGTGCGTGCAGTACTCCTGTCCGGCGATGAATTCCTGCAGGATCCACGGGTCGTTCTCGGTGATGTGCAGGCTCCGGGCGAACGAGGAGTTGCGTTCCGGCGTGTGCGCCGTCAACCGCGTCAGATCCATTCGGCCAACCGGGTTGTACGAGATCCGCTTGAGGATGTACTCACGGCCCGGCGCGAAGTCGAATTCGTCGATCTGGGCGGGGTCGGTGATGCGCTTGAAGTCGGGAACCCGGAGTCCCAATGACGCTGCGTGCTCGGAGAATCGGGACTTGTCGTCGACCATCCGTACGGTATCCGCGTCGCCGTGGATCACCTCGCAGTGCGCATCGAGGAGTGCACGCGCGTCGGCGTCGTGAATACTCGCGGCCGGGCTTGCCACGGGCACGAAGACGTCGACGCCCTCGCGGCGCACGATGTCCAGCAGAGCCTGCGCATATCCCGAATCACCCGGGTCGGGAATGCAATGGAAACGGTCGACAGCGCGGGAGAAACGATGTCCGGTCCAGCGGTACTTCGTCGATTCCACGAGGATCACCCGATGGCCGGCGAGATGGAAGGACCGTGCGAGTTGCAAGGCTTTGGTCATCTTGCCGCCACTGATCAGAATCGTTCTGGGCGAATCGGTTCGATGGGCGACGGGCCGGGTACCGCGCAGCGCGGCCACCCCGACCGCCGCGAGGTCGACGGGGAGGGTGACCGTGAGGCCGATCAGCGCCGCAACGGTGCGGATCATGTGCGCCGGATCAGTGTCACACCGTCGCGCAACGGAATCAGAACTTGCTCCACGCGAGGGTCGTTCGCGACATAGTCGTTGAACTCGGCGATGGCCCGGCCGTTCTCGTTCGGCTGCGGAGCGTAGGGCTGACCCTGCAACAGGGTGTTGTCGACGGCGATCACGGCACCGTCGGAGAGCAGATCGCTCTCGAGCAGGTACTCCACGTACCCGCGGTATCCGCTCTTGTCGGCGTCGACGAACACCAGATCGAACGTCCCGTCGAGCCCGTGCAGAGTATCCAGCGCAGGCCCTACCTGCACCGAGATGGCAGATCCTGCAGTCGATTCCGCGAAGCAGGACTGCGCGAACTCGGCCACGTACGGATCCACCTCGCAGGCGACGACCTCGCCGCCCGCGGGCAGCGCCTCGGCCATGGCCAACGCCGAGTAACCGGTGAACATACCGATCTCGAGCACCCGAGTCGCCCGCGTCATGTGCACGAGAAACGCCAGGAAACGTCCCTCCACATGGCCGGAGAGCATTTCCATCTCCAGGGGCCCGGAACCGGAGACCACGTCGCGTGATCCCCAATCCGCAGAGCGGGTCCGCGACGCCAACGTGGCCAGTGCCGCAGATTCGGAGGTGGTGCAGGTGTCGAGATACGGGTCGAGTCCCGCGGCGAGATCGCGTGCCCGATGAATACGGGTGGTCAGCTCGTCGGTCACCCCGGCGTCGGCGTCGAGTAGCGCGGCTATCTCGCTGAGCTCGCGCGCCAGGATCGTCGTCGGGGTGACCGGACGCGGCGTCATGGCTGCATCGGTCACGGCGTGGGTGCGGTGAACATGTCGAGACCCTCGCCCGCCCGTGGGAAGTCCAGACAGATCTTCTTGTGCAACGACAGGACGTCGGCCAGTTCGCGAGGTTCCAGGTCGTTGAGGAAGCGGCAGGTGCCGATCGGGTCGGGCACCGCGGCACGCAGAATCCCGTCCCGAGTCTTGAGGATGGATGCTGTTGCCTCGGTGAGCAACTCGGGTGTCAGGTGCGGGCTGTCCAATGCCAGTCCGATGCTGCTCATGACTCCGAGCACGCGGTCTCTATCGGCCGTCGACAGGTGGCCGCGTTGTTCGGCGACCGTCGTCGACAGGGCCATGTCGATGTTGATCGCGTGGCCGTGGAAGAACGGCGCGGGCGGCGTGAGCTCGAGCGTGGGACTCCACGTGTGCCCGAATGCAATGACTCGGTCGAGGTCGATCTCGTGCAGGTTGGGTGCCTCGAGCTCGAGCATCGTCGCGATTGCCGAGTACGTCAAACGGTCTGCGACCGAACGCAACTCAGGAGTTCCGTCGAGGTGGCCGAACCGGGTGCGTAGCAGTTCCGGGCCGTACTGCTCGAGCAACTCGAAGATCTCGAGGTTGCCGACTACGGAGATCTTGATGAGCTCCGCCATCCCGTTGCGGACCTGATCCTCGGGCAATGTGCCGAGGAAGGAGAAGTCCAACAGCACCTTCTGTGAGGCGTGGTAGGCCCCCAAACGATTCTTGTGCTTGCCGTAGTTGACGGCCACCTTGATCGAGACGCTCGCATCGATCAGGCCGATCAACGTGGTGGGAATGCGGATGTAGGGAGTGTTTCGGCGGTAACTCGCGCACGCGAAACCGGCTACGTCCGTGGTCAATCCACCACCCACCACGAGGACCGGCTCGGTTCGCACGAGACCGAACGCGTCGAACTCGCCGACGATGCGCTCGAACGTCTCCAGTGATTTCGCGGTCTCCGCAATGTGCACCGGCACCACTGTCAGGGCGATACCGTGGTGATCGAAGTATGCACCGATCCGGTCGCCGTAGATGGCGTGCACCGATTCGTCGACAACCATCAGGGCGCGCCCGTACGGACGGTAGCTGTCGGCCAATTCGGTGTTCTCGATCGCGAACACTCCGTCGACGTAGATCAAGTCGTATTCGATCCGCTCGTATCCCTCGACACGAAACGATCTGTCGCCGGCGACGACCTGGGCCTGAAGATTACTCACTTGTTGCTCCTGAGATGTATGAAGGGTCAGGCAAAATGCTCACTCCGCAGGCTCCGCTCAGGCTGAAATCAGGGCGCGGACGCGCTCGGGATCGAGTGCATCGACGGTGTCGGTGGCCGAGCCGAAATCGGTACCGGCAGTGTTCTCGTTCGGGAACGCGACACAGGTGACGCCCGCTGCCGCTGCCGCCTGCACTCCACCGGCGTTGTCCTCGATGGCCACACTGTCGGACGCGTTCTCGCCCAACGTCTTCAAGGCAAATTCGTACGACGCGGGGTCGGGCTTGCCTGCGTCGACCGAGGAGGCGTCGACGATGATGTCGAACGAATCGGCGGTGAGCTCGGGAGACAGGGCAGCGAGCAGTGCGTCGATGTTCTCTCGCGAGGTCGTGGTCACGAAGCCGACCTTCAACCCGTTCGCTTTCGCGGAGTCGATCGTGTCGGCCACGCCCGGTCGCGTCTTGACGTCGGATTCGCCGATCAATCGCTGGAAGATCTCGGACTTGGTGGCGTGCACTGCGGCCGCGTCCACCTCGGTTCCGGTGCTCGACGCGTATTCGCTGATGCGGTCGGCACCGCCGTTCGATCCGAGCATGGACCGGTAGTCGTCCTGCGACCAGTTCCAGTTCAGATTGTGGGCGGCGAAGGCCTCGTTGAACGAGCGTCGCTGTAGCTCGGAGGTGTCGACGAGAGTGCTGATGGAGCCGAACAGAATTGCGGGCATGGGTGCCTTTCGGAGCGAGAGACGTTGTACCAGCAAATGTCTCGCGCCAGCGCGATGGGTGGGTTGGTTCGGGGGGTATGCCCCATCGGCACCGAAAGGGAAACCTTCGAATTTTCTACCGCGTGCTCGCCTGTTCGCCGCGCAGTATCGGAGCCGCCAGAACCGTCGGTGCGGATCGCCCGCGAAGGGTCACGGACCGACCCGATTCCCACAGTTGCCGCTCGTCCGAGGTTGCGTGTTCGAGCACCGTCGACGATGTGAGCACGTCGGTGTCGGGGTCGTCTTTTGCGAGATCGGTGAGCCGCGCAGCCTGATTCACCGTGTCGCCGATGACGGTGTACTCGAAACGGGACTCGGCCCCGATGTTGCCGGCGATCACCGGCCCGTACGTGACGCCGATACCGATCTCGAATCCGCCGTCGGCTCGAAGCGCGGCGGCGAGCGTGCGTGCAGTGCGTAGTGCCGCGGTGGCCGGGTCGGGATGATCGACCGGAGCGCCGAAGATCAGCAGGGCGGCATCGCCCTCGAACTTGTTGACGAAGCCGCCGTTGCGCTCGCCGTGTTCGACGACCACTGCGAAGAATCGATTGAGCAGGTCCACTACCGTCGCGGCGGATTCGCGCTCGGCCAGTGCGGTGGAGCCGACCAGGTCGATGAACAGGACGGCGACGGTTCGGTTTTCGCCGCCGAGACGGGGCGCGCTGGCCAACGCGCGCTGGGCGACGTCGTGGCCCACGTGCCGGCCGAACAGCGAGCGGAGTCGCTCCCGCTCGTCGAGACCGACGACCATCTTGTTGAACCCGTTCTGCAGTCTTCCGATCTCGGACGCGTCGTAGACGTCGACGCGGGTATCGGTGGCACCGGCCTCCACTCGCTGCATGGCAGAGCTCACCTGATGCAGCGGATCGGACACCGAGCGACCGACGAGGAACATGCCGCCGAAGCCGACGACGAGGGCGATGGCAGACAGCGAGACCATCGCGGGGGACAGGTCGACGTCCGGGGGTATGACGGTATCGATCAGGCGGCCGAGTCCGATCAGCCCGAGCCCCAGGATGGGAATGGCCGTGCTCAGTATCCAGATCAGGACGACGCGCAGTTTCACGCCGAGCGCCGCGGCGTCGGTGACCTCGCTGACTTCCATCACCGCGGCGGTGATCGGCCGCAGGGTGCGTTCGGCCACCAGGTAGCCCAGCGAGCAGGTCGCCAGTCCGCCGAAGCTGACGGCGATGGCCACGATGATCGACAGCGCAGCCCCGGCCGAGGCGTTGACGCCGACGAACACCGCAACACCGAGCGCCCACAACAGAACGTGCACGCCGAGTTGCCGGAGGGGTAGCCGGATCACTGCGATCGTGGTCTCGTCCGACGGTGTGCCGCCCGTGTGCAGCCACAGCACGAGCGGCTTCGCCACATGGAGACCGAGCGCGATGCCGAGCCCGATTGCGACCGGCAGATAGACGAAGAACGCCAGGTAATTGCGGTCAGGAGCGCAGCCTGCGGAGTGACCTCCAGAGCAAAACAAGATCTCTTCGGATCCGACCGGCAGCGGCAGGATGAACCGCGCCAACACGAAGACGATGACCGCCCCGATGGCGTTGGCCGACACCATTCCCGCCGCGTAGAGGCGCATCGGGGTGCGGGCGAGGGCGGACCTCAGTGCTGCGATCACTGGCGCTTCTTCGTTCTCTGCACGCTCGAACTCTAGGTGCCCCGACGAAAAGAATTCGGTCGATTCTGCCCGAGTGACTATCTGTGTCGACAAGTACCTGGTAATCTCCGTAACAGCTAACCACTCCTGTTCGACGATGAAAGGAACGACGGCGATGACCAGCACACTCTCCAGGAACGATGTCCTCGAGCCCGAGGATGTTTCCGCACGTTTGCTCGATTCCGCCGCCCAGCTGTCGTACGACCCGGCCGAAGAGGTCGACTGGGAGGCCGATCTCGATCCGTCCCTCTACGGTCTCAATCCGGAGTGGAGCACGCTCTACGGCACGAAGTTGTGGGACGAGATGAGCGAAGAACAGCGCATCACGCTCACTCGCCACGAGGTCTGCTCGATCATGAGCACCGGCATCTGGTTCGAGATGATCCTGCAGCAGATGGTGTTGCGCGATCAGTACTGCAAGGACTCGTCCAACTCGGATTTCCAGTTCGCGCTCACCGAGATCGCCGACGAGTGCCGTCACTCGATCATGTTCGCTCGGGCCTGCCAGAAGATGGGCATCAAGGCGTACCTGCCGCGCCGGTCGAGCATCGAACTCGGCCGCGGATTCAAGGCTCTGGCATCCGCCGAGGTCGCCTACGGCGGCATCCTCGTCGCCGAAGAGGTGCTCGATGTCATGCAGCGCGACTGGATGCGCGGCGAGAACGTACTGCCCCTCGTGCGCACCACCAGCAAGATCCACGTCGTCGAGGAATCGCGGCACATGACCTTCGCACGCGCGCAGATGCGTGAAGAGATCGCGGAGAAGAGTCCGGCTCGCCGCAAGGCCAGCGCGCTCGTCGTCGCGATCGCCGCCCGCATGATCGTGTCCAACATGGTCAACAAAGAGGTCTACGCAGCAGCGGGCCTCGATGTCGACCGTGCGGTGAAGGAAGCGAAGAACAACGCCCACCACCACACGATGATGCGCACCTCGAGCGAGCACCTGATGGCATTTCTTCTCGACTGCGGTTTGATCACCAAGCCGGCGGAGATGATCTACCGTCGTCTGCACATGCTCTGACCACACTGTTCGAGAAAACACTGTTCGAGGCCGTGAAGGACATCCGATAACCCATGCCGTTCGCGATCACGCAGAACTGTTGCAACGACGCATCCTGCCTGTCGGTGTGCCCGGTCAACTGCATTCATCCGACCCCCGACGAGCCGGATTTCGGTAAGACCGAGCTGCTGTACATCGATCCACGATCGTGCATCGACTGCGGGGCGTGTGCGGATGCGTGCCCGGTCGACGCGATCACCCGGGTGTCCCGGTTGACTCCGGACCAGCAGATCTACGCCGAGATCAACGCGGATTACTACCGCGACAAGAAGGCGGTTGCGGAGTGGGGTGAGCCGCGCTTTCCGGTGGCGACGGTCAACGAGCTGCCTCCGGTCAGTATCGCCATCGTGGGCACCGGTCCGGCGGCCTGCTACACGGCGCAAGCCCTGCTGCGCGTGCCGGGAACCACGATCACGTTCTACGACCGGCTGCCGACCGCAGGCGGTCTGGCGCGCTACGGCGTGGCACCGGACCACCTCGGCACTCGACGCATCAGCGAGCACTTTCGTGGAATCTTCGCGCACCCACGCGTGACGATGAAGCTCGGCATCGAGGTGGGCAAGGACGTCGATCACGTCGAGTTGGCTCGAAAGTTCGATTCCGTCGTCTACGCCGTCGGTGCCGACAAGGACCGAGCGCTCGACATTCCCGGTGTCGATCTCGACAATTCTGTCAGCGCGCGCACCCTGGTCGGCTGGTACACCGGGCATCCCGACGTCCCCGCCGACGCCATCGATCTCACGGGCGTCGACCGCGTCACCATCATCGGCAACGGCAACGTCGCCCTCGACGCCGCGCGCATTCTCACGGCCGATCCCGATTCTCTGAACGGAACCGAGATCGCCCCACACGCGTTGGCAGAGCTCCGTCGCAATCGCGTGCGGGAGGTGGTCGTCCTGGCGCGACGAGGACCGGAGTTCGCGGCATTCACGCGATCGGAGTGCAAGGCGCTCGTCGATCGCGCCGGAGTCGACGTCGTCGTGGCGGGACCGGACGGAATTTTCGACGCGATCGACCGGCTGCCGTTGTCCGCTCCTGCATCGGCGCTGGCCGGCGCGGCCCGAGTCGATCTCGGATCCGGCGCGCACGGGCGTCGCATCGTGTTCGCCTTCGGGCGGGCACCTTCTGCTGTGCACGGGCAGGGCTCGGTGGAGTCCATCGAGGTGGGTGTGGGTGAACACGCGGTCACTCTCCCGACGGAGCTGGTGCTGCTCGCGATCGGTTATCGCGGAACACCGTCGCCGGGCGTCCCGTTCGACGACATCACCGGCACCATCCGTAACGAGGGCGGCCGCGTCACCGCAGCCGACGGCACTCCGGTGCCCGGGTGTTACGTGGTGGGGTGGGCCAAGCGCGGCGCGACCGGTGGCATCGGTGACAACAAGATCGATGCCGAGGAAACAGCCGAGGCGTTGTTGGCGGATGTACCCACTCGCGGTACCCGCCCGCTGGGGTGGTACGGCAAAGTCAGCGCCGCCTTGGGAGACCGAGTGTCGCGAGCACGCTGACCGGTCGGTATTTCCCGGTTCTGTTCATGTTGTGTAGCAGTCTCATTCGAGTCTGAGCAATTCCGGCGCGCGGCAGGCCGCCCGGGGTTACCGTTGAGTATGGCTGAACGGGGGGCCAAGCCCCAGGTTTCTTTTGTGAGACGGACGATGCTGCGCGCAGTCCGATCGTTGTTCAATCCGCTCCGGCCCGACGACTATCTGTCGATGATCAATCCGCTGTGGACCACTCGTGAGCTCCGCGGCAAGGTCGAACGTGTGGTTCCCGAGGGATCCGAGGCCGTGTCGGTGTACATCCGTCCCGGTTTCGAGTGGCAGGGTCACACGCCGGGCCAGTACGTACGGCTCGGGGTGCTCATCGACGGCCGCTATCACTGGCGGGCGTACTCCTTGACGTCCGATCCGGACCCCGAGGACGGGTTGGTCAGCGTCAGTCCCAAGCTGGTGCCGTCGGGGACCGTGTCGCCTTATCTGGTGGGCACCATCAGAACCGGCGATATCGTCCGGCTCAGCGAGGTCGAGGGTGAGTTCACGATTCCGAGTCCGGTTCCGGACAAGATGGTGTTCATCAGCGCCGGTAGTGGCATCACGCCGATCATCAGCATGTTGCGCTCCCTCGATCATCACGACCAGGTCCGCGACGTGGTCGTGGTGCACTCGGTGCACAACCGTGAACAGTTGATGTTCGCGGACACGCTCGAGGAACTGGAAGCCAAGCACGGCGGGCTGACGGTGAAGCTACGCATCACCAGTGACGAAGGTCGAATGAAGGCGTCGGAACTGGACGAACTGGTCCCGGATTGGCGTGAGCGAGAAGCATTCTGCTCCGGTCCGGGTGAGCATCTCGACGATCTGCGCTCGTACTGGAAAGACCAGGGCGAGTCGGAACGCTTCCATTACGAGAGTTTCCAGCCCGTCATCGGCGGTGGAGACGACGCCGGTGAGGGCGGAACCGTGCGCTTCGTCAACAGCGAGAAGGACGTCGAGTGCGACGGCGGCACAACGATTCTCGCCGCGGGCGAGGAAGCCGGCCTGGATCTGACGTACGGCTGCCGAATCGGCATCTGCCATACGTGCGTAGGTACCCTGAGGAAGGGGCGTTTACGTGACCTACGTAACGGGGATATCTCCGAACCTACGGGGCAAGCGGTTCGGATCTGTGTCAACACTGCTGAGGGCGACATCGAAATCGAACTCTGATCTTCCATTCGAACAGGGGAATGTATGTCTATCGACGAAACCACCAGGCGCGTCACCGACACCGATGAGCCGGTGAACCCGCTGGCGCACCTGAGTGACGAGACGATCGCCGAACTCGCCAAGGAGTTCGACGCCATTCACGACGAGGTGTACTCCAGCCTCGGTGACAAGGACCGCAAGTACATCACCTCGGTGATCGCAGCCCAGCGTCAGCTGCTGGTTGCCGGCCGCGTGCTGTTGCTCGGCTCCACCAGCAAGCCGGCGTGGCTGGCCGGCACCGCATGCCTCGGCATCGCGAAGATCCTCGAGAACATGGAGATCGGCCACAACGTCATGCACGGCCAGTGGGACTGGATGAACGATCCGGAAATCCACTCCTCCGTGTGGGACTGGGACACCGCGTCCACCGCCAACTCGTGGAAGCACTCCCACAACTACGTGCACCACACGTACACGAACATTCGCGGCAAGGACAAGGATCTCGGCTACGAGATCATGCGTATCGATCCGCGTCAGAAGTGGAGCCCCGTCTACCTGGCCCAGCCGTTCTACAACGTGCTGCTGATGGCGTTCTTCGAGTGGGGCGTCGCCCTGCACGATCTCGACATCGAGGCTATCCGTCGCGGTGAGAAGCCCGTCAAGGAGCTCGTCGAGGACCTCAAGGGCATCGGCGTCAAGGCACGGAAGCAGTTCGTCAAGGACTACGTGGGCTGGCCGCTGATCAGTGCCGGGGCATTCGCGCTGGCGCAGCTCGCCGCGGGTGGTCGTCTACCCGAGAGCAAGAGGTCTCGCCTCGCGTCCAAGCTGCGGGGATCCGCGCGTTTCGGCAAGAACCGCCGGACGGCCGCCCTGTTGGACAGTCGCCTCAGCGGTGTCGAGAGCACGTTCCTCTCGACGGTCGTCGCGAACTTCACTGCCAACATCATTCGTAACGTCTGGTCGAATGCCATCATCTTCTGCGGTCACTTCCCGGACCAGGCCTACACCTTCAGCCAAGAAGAGGTCGAGAACGAGACCCGCGGCGGATGGTACGTCCGCCAGCTCGTCGGTGCCGCCAACATCGACGGCGGACCGCTGTTCCACCTGATGAGCGGCAACCTGAGCTACCAGGTGGAACACCACCTGTACCCGGACATGCCCAGCACTCGGTATTCGGACGTCGCGCCGAAGATCAAGGACATCTGCGAGCGCTACGAATTGCCGTACAACACCGGGCCGTTCTTTCAGCAGTGGGGCATGGTCCAGCGGACCATCGCGCGATTGGCCTTCCCGGGTGGCAAGGTTCGGCCGAAGCCGGGCCCCTACCGTCCCGAGGAGAGCTGGCGTCGCAAGTTCGCCGAGGGTGCCACCAAGGACAGTGAGGCCGCCAAGACTCGCGGTCGCGTACCGGCCGAGCACCCCGCGGCGGGACCGGAGCACAACTCCGGTGGCGTCGACGTTCAGCCGCCGCCCCGTGGCGACGACTGAGTCTCGTACCAGGACAGCTGACAAGAACCGCGGCTACCCGACTTCCGGGTGGCCGCGGTTCTTTGTGTATGTCGGTTGTGGGCCCTTACGCCATGTCGACATCCTTGGTCTCGATCAGTCTCTTGGTGCAGACCAGACTCAGCACCGACAGCAGAGCCAGCATCACGCCGATCGAGATACTGCCGAACGCAGCCGTGAGCGGTGCGGCAAGCATCGGCGGAATCGCGCCACCGAGAACGCCGGCGAGGTTGTAGCCCAAACCGGCTCCGGTGTAACGGAATCGGGTCTGGAAGAGCTCCGGAAGCAGAGCTCCGGTCGGCCCGTACGCAACACCGAAGATTGCGAGCGTCACGCACATGCCGATCACGAACGCGACCGGTGAGCCCGAGTCCAGCAAGGGGAACAGTGCTATCGACCACGGCACCGCGACGATGCACGCCGCCATGATGACCCGGCGTCGGCCGACGCGATCGGAATAGGTTGCCGAGGTGGCGATGGCGATACCGAAGATCACCGCAGCGCCTATCCCGGTGACCAACACGAACGGGCGGTCGAACCCGAGGGTTTTGGTGCCGTAGCTCGTCAGGTATGCGGTGCCCATGTAGAAGAAGGCGAAGAGGGACGCCAATGCACCTGCCGCAGTGATGATTTCGCGCTTCTGGATGCGCCAAGCGTCGAAGATCGGCAATTTGGTCGGTGCCGAGTTCGCCGGAGCGTGCTCCTCGGCGAGCTTGTTGGCTCGAAAGACCGGGGTCTCTTCGATGGCCAACCGCATGTAGAGGCCGATGAGGACCAGAACAGCGCTGAGCAGGAACGGAATTCGCCACCCGTAGTTGAGGAAGGTCTCGTTGGTATCGCCGAACAGCAGGCCGGTGGCGAGGAAGGTCGCACTGGAGAAGATGAACGCGGCCGAGGGTCCCAGCTGCGGGAACATCGCATAGAACCCACGCTTGCCGGCCGGTGCGTACTCGGCAGTGAGCAGCGTGGCACCCGCCCACTCTCCGCCGACGGCAAATCCCTGCCCGAATCTGAGCAGTACCAGAATGATCGGGGCTGCGACTCCGATGGTGGCTGCGCCGGGCAGTAGACCGATCGCGAAGGTGGACACGCCCATCAACAGCAGGGTCGAGATCAGGGTCTTCTTACGACCGATGCGGTCGCCGAAGTGGCCGAACAGCACCGCACCGACGGGCCTGGCGATGAACGCGACGGCGAACGTCGCGAACGACGCCACGGTGCCCGCGGTCGATCCGAGCGCCGGGAAGAAAATCGTGGGGAAGACGAGTGCGGCGGCAGTGCCGTAGATGAAGAAGTCGTAGAACTCGATCGTGGTGCCGATGCCACTGGCAACCGCTACTCGGCGGACGCTCGTCTTCGTCTGCACCGCCGGTGGGGTCGGAGTGGCGACGCCCGGATCCTCGGGCGAGACAGCGGTCATGGTTCCTCCGTTTTTGTCGGGTATCGGGTATATGTGCGATACCGAATGCGACGAACGGTAGTGATCCGGGTCACCCGTGGGATACCCCCGAATGGGGGGAACGATGACCGCCCCCACCCGAGCTAGTCCCAGTGGGCGGTCTCGACAGCAGCGCGATAGGTGTTCTCGAGAAAGGCGAGCAGAAGTGCGTCGGGGTCCTCGGCGGTGCGGACGGACTCGTACGGAAGTACGTACTCGCCGAGATCACGATCGAAGTACGCGGGGGCGGTGACGGCCGGATGACTGTCGTAGCCGTCCGGGTTCGGGTAGGCGTACGCGTAGAACGCGCCCTCCGCGGCCCCGCCCGGCCAGAACCCGGCGCTCGACACCTCGTCGCTGTATGCCTCGTGCATCACCCAGTCGGGACAGTTCGGAACACCACCGGGATGTTGTGGTGCAGGCCTTCCGGAGAATCGTGTGACAGCGAGATCGAAAGCGCCCCAGAAGAAGTGGACCGGGCTGGATTTGCCGCGGAAGCCGGCTCGAAACTCCGAGAACACCCGATCAGCGCTGACGAGCGCTCGCCAGAACTTCTGGACGGCATCGGCGTCGTACGACGCGTGCTCGACGTCCTCGGCGAACGGTGTCGCGTGTGGCAGTTCGACCGGCACTGCCACGATCGGAGCCTCCACGCCGAGCCCGAAAAGCAGATCGGTGTACTCGGCGTAGAAGTCGGCAACGGTTCGAGGCTCGAGCTTCATGGTTCGGCGCTCGCCATCGGTGGTGGCGAGGATCAACTGGTGTGCGAGAAAGTCGAAGCGAATCTCGAGGCCTCGATCGCCGAGTGGCATCAGCGACGTCGTCAGGCCCGAGGCGTCGACGTACAGCGCAACTCCCCACCAGTGGTTGAGCGGGGGAGACAACGCCATTCGGGTCTTGCCGACTATCTGGGTCCACAGTTGCACCGTGTCGCGCGTGTCCGCCCAGCTGTCGACTCGAAGTTCGGGCCACGCGTCGTACGAATTCGTCATATGTCGATGATGCACGGACGAGGGGAACCAGACCATACCTGTGCCGAGACGCCGGGGCAGCACCTCAGGCGCGCCTCAGGATTCGTCGGTACGGTCGTCGGCAGTTGCGGTACGTCCGCAGCTCGTGAACGGGGAGGTGTCCGAGTTGTCCACCGACTCCAACCGGGGTGTTTTCGACGATGCTCGGGTCGCCGCCACGTACGTGGAATTCATGGGACCCACCGACGGATTTCTCGATCGCGGTGAGGCCGCAGCCTTGGTCGCCGCCGCAGACCTGGCCCGCGGGGTTCCGGTGTTGGACGTGGGTGTGGGGAGCGGCCGCACCACGCCGCTGCTGCGACTGCTGTCCGACCGCTACGTGGCAATCGACTACGCCCCCAACATGATCGACGCTTTCCGGAAGAATTTTCCCGATCTGCCTGCGCACGTCGCCGACGCTCGTGACCTGGCGGCGTTCGAGGACGGTGAGTTCGGCTTGGTCGTCTTCAGCAACAACGGACTCGATACCGTGGCCCACGAGCAACGCCGCCGCGTACTGGCCGAATTCGCGCGGGTGACCGACGAGACAGGCGTCGTGGTCTTCTCGACGCTCAATCGAGGTGGCCGGTCGTATCTGGAGAGCCCGTTTCAGTTACGGCGACCGACGACTCGGCCACAGTTCTCGCTGCGAGCACTTCTCGTCGCCGTCGGACGTCGTCTGCTCGATCCGTCTGCGCAGGTGCGCGGTGTGCGGAACTGGCTCGTCAATCGGTCGAAAGCCGAGGATCACCGATCGTGGGCTCTGGCCCCGTTGCAAGCCCACGAATTCGCACTCGTCATGCACTTCTCGACCCTCGACGACGTCCGCACTCTGGTGGCCGCCGCAGGCCTCGAACTGATCGCCGTCTACGGCGACGACGGCGAACGCATCGCGCCGGACCGACACGAGTCCGCGGCCGACAACTTCACCGTCCTCGCGAAAAAGCCTGCGCTGGAACGAAAGTGACTTCGAGGTACTGAGCTCGGAAGCGCCGAGGTCACAGTCTTTCCAGCGCGGCGGTCATCTTCTCCACGGTCTCCGGAGCGACCTTTGCCTCGAAGCCCGCCTTCAGGAACGGGCCGGCAACCTTTGCCGCACCGTTGAATTCGACGTGCGCGTGGTAGTCGATCCGGGTCGACCCGGGGCCCTCGGCTGTCAGCGTGATGTCGTCGACGCTGGTTGCCGTCTTGTTCTTCCCCTCGAGCACGACGTGATCGGGCTCGTCGGTGACCAACGTATACGTCAGTTCGGTAGTGACTCCGAACAACTTCGAGACGTTGTGCCACTGCGTTCCGACGGCCACCGGGCCGTCGGAGACCTGGGTGCAGCTCTCGGTTCCCGGATCCCACGCCGACGCATTGGAGAAGTCGCGCAGGAATGCGGCGGCCTTGTCGAGCGCGACAGCGGCGGTGAAGGTTCGGGTGACGTCGACCATGAGGTTCTCTCTTTCGATGGATCAGTTCTCGACGGTGACGCCGAGGTGTTCTGCGAGACGGCGCATCGTGCCGACGATCTGTTCTTCGGTCACCCTCGGAAAGCCGGCCATCTTTCGGAACTCCGGATCGGTGACGCGGGACCAGTCGTAGACCTGCGTCAGTGCTGTCCTGTCGTGGGCGACCTCCTCGAGTTCCCAGGACCACCGCGTGCCACGGGGTTCCATGCCCTGGCGATTGGGAATCCAACCGATGCGTCGGTCCTGCTCGAACACGAACACGGTGTTCTCCATGACGTACTCGCCCAGTTCCGGTTGATACATACCCATCGTGAAGGTGTCGCCCACCGCGTTCAGCGGCGTCGGATCGATCGGACCGCGCAGCATGTCCGAGCCGTCGACCGCGGCCTGGACCTCGGGATCGGCGAGCGCGGTGAAGACGGAGGCGGGAGGAGCGTCGATCACGCGGCGGACGGTCAGTTCGTCGGTCATGGGGCCACGCTTTCCGGTTGATTACGCTGGCTACGCAGTTACCCCCGTCTGCGGGGAAGGAAACTCCTGCCTTCCGACGGTTTTGCATTGCAGTGGACACAGCGACGAAACACCACCGCCACGAGGCATTCGTACAGTCGCCGAGTCGGACTCCGCACACACCAGGTGCGGAGCGCACCTTGCCAAGGGGTAGCCATGAGTGGAAATACCGTCCGCCTGCAGGCGATCAAAGACGTCGAGGCGTACGTGCCGCCTGCGGTCAGCTTCGTCGGAGACGAGAAGCCGGGCGAGATATTCGGTGAGAACGTCTTCAGCAAGGTCGTCATGCAGAAGCGACTGCCCAAGTCGGTCTTCAAGTCGGTGATGGCCACGATCGACAAGGGCAAGAAGCTCGACCCCATGGTGGCCGACGCGGTGGCGTCGGCGATGAAGGACTGGGCTCTGGAGAAGGGCGCAACGCACTACGCGCACGTCTTCTACCCGCTCACGGGGTTGACGGCCGAGAAGCACGACAGCTTCTTCGATCCCGTCGGTGACGGCAGTGCGCTCGCCGAATTCGCAGGCAAGACGCTGATTCAGGGCGAGCCCGACGCGTCGAGCTTCCCCAACGGCGGCCTGCGCAACACGTTCGAGGCACGCGGATACACAGGCTGGGACGTCACCAGCCCGGCGTACGTCCTCGAGAACCCGAACGGTAACACCCTGTGTATCCCGACGGTGTTCGTCTCGATGACCGGTGAGGCCCTCGACCACAAGACGCCGCTGTTGCGTTCGCAGCAGGCGATGGGCGGACATGCCGAGCGCATCCTGAAGCTGTTCGGACACGAGAACATCGAGAACATCGTCTCGTTCTGTGGCCCGGAGCAGGAGTACTTCCTCGTCGACCGGCACTTCTTCCTGGCCCGTCCCGACCTGCTCAATGCAGGTCGCACCCTGTTCGGCTCGAAGCCGCCCAAGGGCCAGGAATTCGACGACCACTACTTCGGTGCCATCCCCGAGCGCGTGCTCGGCTTCATGATGGACACCGAGCGGGAGCTGTTCAAGCTCGGCATCCCGGCCAAGACCAGGCACAACGAGGTCGCACCCGGACAGTTCGAGATCGCCCCGATGTTCGAGCGCGGCAACATCGCGGCCGATCACCAGCAACTGCTGATGACGACGTTCAAGACGATCGCCAAGAAGCACGGCATGGAGTGCCTGTTCCACGAGAAGCCCTTCGAAGGCGTCAACGGCTCGGGCAAGCACGTCAACTTCTCGCTCGGCAACTCCGACCTGGGATCGCTGTTGGTGCCCGGCGACAATCCGCACGACAACGCGCAGTTCCTCGTCTTCTGTGCCGCTGTCATCCGCGCGGTACACAAGTACGGCGGTCTGCTGCGCGCATCCGTGGCGTCGGCGACCAACGATCACCGCCTCGGTGCCAACGAGGCACCGCCGGCAATCATCTCGATCTTCCTCGGCGATCAGCTCGCCGACGTGTTCGACCAGATCGCCAAGGGCGCAGCCACATCCTCGAAAGGCAAGGGCACCATGATGATCGGTGCCGACACCCTGCCCGTACTGCCGACCGATCCCGGCGACCGCAACCGAACCAGCCCGTTCGCCTTCACCGGCAACAGGTTCGAGTTCCGCGCCCCCGGTTCGATGCAGACCGTCAACGGCCCGATGGTCACGATCAACACGATCATGGCCGAGGCGCTCGACTACATGGCGACCAACCTCGAAGCGGCCGTCGCCGACGGCACCGATTTCGACACCGCCGTGCAGAATCTGCTGACCGAGATCATCACCGAACACGGCGCGGTGGTGTTCAACGGCGACGGCTACTCCGACAACTGGCAGATCGAGGCCGAGGCACGCGGCCTACCGAACCTGCGTACGACGCTCGACGCGTTGCCGGAGTTGATTTCCGAGTCGGCGATGGAACTGTTCGAGAAGTACAAGGTGTTCAACCACCGAGAGATGCACTCGCGCTACGAAATCGGGCTCGAGCAGTACGCGTTGACGGTGTTCGTCGAAGCGCGGTTGACGCTGGAGATGGGTCAGACATCCATCCTGCCCGCTGCCGTGCGATACCAGACGGAATTGGCGCAGAACGTCAGTGCGCTCAAGGGCGCGGGCGTCGACGACGTGGACATGACTGCGCTGCACGCAGTCTCGGCTCCACTGTCGGAGCTGCGCGCAGCGTTGGCGACATTGAAGGCCGCCCTCGAAGCGGATCCGGGCGGCGACGCTCTGGCCGAGGCCACCCACGCCAAGGACGAACTGTTGCCTGCAATGGCGGCTGTCCGTTCTGCGGCCGACACCCTCGAGGCAATGGTGGCCGACGATCTCTGGCCGCTGCCGACGTACCAGGAGATGCTGTACATCCTGTGAGTGAGCAATGTCTCGGATCGGAATAGCTTCATGGATCTCGGTGGTTCGAGTGATCAGTGGCAAGGACTGTGCACGCACTCGTAAGGAGATAGAGATCCATGAAGTTGTTTTCCCCGTTGACGCTCGGTGACCTGAAGCTCGACAACCGGTTGGTGATGGCTCCGCTGACGCGGGTGCGCTCAGGACGTGACGGAGTGCCGGGTCCGCTGGTGGTCGAGCACTACAAGCAGCGGGCATCCCTCGGTCTCATCGTCAGTGAAGGCACCTACCCGAGCCATGCGGGCCAGGGCTTCCCCGGTCAGCCCGGTCTGGTGACCGACGAGCAGATCGAGGGGTGGCGCAATGTCGCCGACGCAGTGCACGCCGACGGCGGGCTGATCTTCGCTCAGGTGATGCATGCCGGGCGCGTGACCCACGAGGCGACGACGGGTGGCCGTGAGGTCGTCGGGCCCAGTGCCATCGCCATCGACGGCGAGACTCACACGTACGAGGGAAAGAAGGCATACCCCACCCCGCGTGCACTGCGGGAGGACGAACTGCCCTCGGTGATCGCCGATTTCGTACAGGCCTCGAAGAATGCGGTCGCTGCCGGTATGGACGGCGTCGAGGTTCACGGTGCCAACGGTTACCTGTTGCACGAGTTCCTCTCGCCCGCCTCGAACCAGCGTGACGACAAGTACGGCGGTTCACCGGAGAACCGGGCACGGTTCGTGGCCGAGGTGGTCGAGGCCGTGGCCGCGGCGCTCGGAGCCGGCAAGGTCGGCATCCGCATTTCGCCCGAGCACAACATTCAGGATGCGCTCGAGACGGACTCCGACGACGTGCGTGCCACCTACCGCGCCTTGGTCGAGCGGCTCGCACCGCTCGGTCTGGCGTACCTCAGTGTGCTGCACAAGGATCCGTCGGGCGAGCTGGTACAGGATCTGCGGCAGGCGTTCGGCGGCGCCGTGCTCGTCAACAGCGGCTTCGGTGAGATCACCACTCGCGACGAAGCGCTGTCGCTGCTCGACGACAATGTCGGCGACGCCGTCGTGGTCGGACGTCCGGCAATCGCGAACCCCGATCTCGCTTACCGCTGGCGTGAGGATCTGCCGCTGAACGAGCCGGACCAGAGCACGTTCTACACCGACGGTGCCAAGGGCTACACGGATTACCCGGCTCTGCAGCACTGAGTGCTTCGCAGTGGTGTGGTTATGCGCCTGCGGGCGCGCAGGAGTGGAGCCTGCGGAACGACCCGAGAACAGAGCCACACCACTGCGCGGAGGGCACTCAGAAGTCGGCGGTCTTGCGGGCGCGGATCTTGCTGACGATCGAGAACACCACGGCGATGATCATCAGTGCGTAGAGCACGATGGTGATGCCGCTACTGACCAGAATCGACGGGTCGCCCTCGCTGACGGCCAGTGCGCGTCGAAGTGATTCCTCGGCGAGTGGGCCGAGGATCACGGCGATCAACACCGGTGCGAGCGGAATGTCGTAGCGCCGCATCATGAATCCGACGATGCCGAGCCCGAGCATGAAGATCAGATCCACGATCGACGCACTGGACGCATAGACGCCGAGGGCGGCGAACACCGAGATACCCGCGTACAGGTAGTTCTTCGGGATCTTCAGCAGCTGCGCCCACAACGGTGCGAACGGCAGGTTGAGGATCAGCAGCACGATCATGGCCACGAACAGGCTCGCCAGTAGGGCCCAGACGATGTCGCCGCTGCGCTCGAACAACAGTGGTCCGGGCTGCATGCCGTACTGCTGGAATGCAGCCAACATGATGGCCGCTGTCGCCGACGTCGGCAGCCCCAGCGCCAGTAGCGCTCCCATTGCCGTTCCGGCTGTGGAGTTTCCAGCGGCCTCCGGTCCTGCGACACCGCGAATGGCACCCTTGCCGAACATCGGCTTCTCGCGCTTGCGGTCGAGCCTGCGCTCGGTGCCGTACGCGAGGAAACTCGGCACTTCCGCACCTCCGGCAGGAATGACACCGAACGGCACGCCGAATGCCGTGCCGCGCAGCCAGGCCGGCAGTGCGTCGCGGAACTCGGCCTTGCTCAGCCAGGGGCGGCCCTGCGATTTGATCAACGACCGGTCCTCGGGGCGGCCGATCTTCGAGGCGATGTGGATGACCTCACCGAGTGCGAGCATCGCGACCGTGATCACGACGATGTGAATGCCGTCGAACAGGGCAGGTACTTCGAAGGTGAATCGTGAAGCGCCCGACGGACCGTCGATACCGATCACGGCCAAAGTGAGACCGATCAGCAGTGCGGTCAACCCCTTGAGAGCGGAGTCGGAGACCACCGCGGAGGTGGCGATGAAGGCGAACACTGCCAGCGCGAGGTACTCGGCCGGACCGAAGTTGGTCGCCAACGATGCGAGCGTCGGGGCGAAGAACACCACCAGGGTCGTCGCGACGATGCCGCCGATGAACGCGCCGATGGCCGAGGTGGCCAAAGCTTGAGGGGCTCTGCCGTTCTTGGCCATCCGGTGGCCCTCGAACGTGCCGGCGATGGCGGTGCTGTTGCCGGGGGTGTTCATCAGGATGCCGGAGATGGAATCGCCGAACAGGCCGCCGAAATACACTCCGGCGAACATGATCAGCGCCGCGGTGGGGTCGAGAGTGAACGTGACCGGCAGCAGAAGCGCCACCGCCATGGCAGAACCGAGTCCGGGTAGCACGCCCACGGCGGTGCCTAGCAGTGCGCCTACGAACACCCACACCAGGTTCATCGGAGTCAGCGCAGTGCCGAACCCGTCGAGAAGATTGCTCAATGAATCCATCGAAAATTCAGCTCCGTCAGAAGATCTGGGCGAGAACGCCGCCGGGCAAGGTCAGGCCGAGGCCCGCGGAGAATGCGATCTGGACGGCGCTCGAGACCAGCAGCGCGACGGCCGCGTCGAACACGTAACGGCGACCACCCAATCCGACCGAGACACCCCAGAAGAGGATGGCACCGGCGAGAACCCAGCCGAGCGGGTCGAGGAGAGCGATGAACACTGCCACCGATCCGACGGTGATCGACAGGGTTCGCCAGTTGCTGACGGTGCCGGTGTGCGGCACGCCGTCGTCGTCGACGCCGCGATCGATGACGTCGGGCTTGACCATGAGTTGGATGGTGACCAACACGGCGACCACGAAGCAACCGCCGGCGACGATGGCCGGAAAGACCTGCGGGCCAGGGGAGGTGGCGGTGGGAGGCACATCCATCGTGATGGTCCCGTAGACCAGGAATGCGCCCAGTGCGACGAGCAGTGCCGGAACGATCAGGCCGCTACGGCCCGTCCAGAAGGAGCGGGAGGTTGCGGTGTCGGGAGTCGTCGTTGTCATACCAGCCCCAGCTCTTCCAGAATTCCGGTGATACGTGCCTGCTCGACCTCGAGGAATTCCCCGAATTCGTCTCCTGTGACGACCGATTCCTTCCAGCGGTTTCGTTCGACGGCCGTCGCCCATTGCTCGGTCTCGACCATCTCGGTGACGATGTCGACGAGCGTCTGCCGGTCCTCGTCGGAAATCCCGGGCGGCGCAACGATTCCGCGCCAGTTCACGAGGTCGACGTTGTAGCCCTGTTCGATGAACGTGTCCACGTCGAATCCTTCGAGCGGCTCGGGCGCGGCCACGGCTAGGGCACGCACGTTGCCTGCTTCGATCTGGTCCCGGAAGTCGTTGAATCCACTGACCGCGACGCCGACGGTGTTGGACAGCAGCGACGTGAGTACCTCACCGCCACCGGAGTAGGCGATGTAATTGATTGCGGCCGGATCGATGTCGGCTTCCTGTGCCAATTGGCCCGCGACGATGTGGTCGATTCCGCCGAGGGAGCCGCCGCCGATCGGAAGCCCGCCGGGATTGGCCCGCCACGCCTCGATCATGTCGTCGAGGTTCTGGATCGGCGAGTCCTTGGGAACGACGAAGACCTCGAAGTCCTCGGCGAGCTTGGCGATCGGCACGGTGTCGGCCAAGGTGGTGTCGGAGTTGTTGATCGCGATGCCGCCGAGCATGACGGTGCCGGTGATCATCACCGTGGTGGGCTGACCGCTGAGGTTCTCGAGTTGGCTCAGGCCGATGGTGCCGCCGGCCCCTGGAACGTTGACCACCTGCGCGTTGTTGACGATGCCGTCGCTGCGCAGCGCCTGCTGCGACTCGCGCGCGACCAAGTCCCAGCCGCCGCCGGCGGCAGCAGGTGCTATCAGTGTCAATTTGGCTCGGGCGTCGGAGCCGCTGGCACTGCGAGCGGCGTCGATCCCGGCGACGGTGACTGCTCCCACCACCACCAGGGCTCCGGCCGTTCGTAGCAGGGTGGGCGATATCGCCATCAGAGACCTTTCGTGTGGTGTGTCACAGCGTCAGGTTAGATACAGTTTGTCTGATTAGTCCAGTTCACAACATCGAGGTCGATCTTCGGTGGATTCGAGCAACGGGAGAGATCGTGTCGGTAGGCAGCGCAGTGGCAGTAGCGATGAGCAACACCCCCGAGGGCCAGGAAGCGTTGCGACGTGGTGCCGCCGAGGCAGAGCTGCGTCGGACCGAGCTGATCGTATTGTCCGTGGTGGACCGCGATTCCGTATCGGCGGAAGACCGTAGCGCGGCGCAGGCCGAGGTGGAGCGGACTCTCCCCGGAACTGCGACGACTGTGCGCGTCGAACCGGACGGCGGAGACCCGGCCGGCGCACTGGTCGATCTCGTCGCCGACGTCGGTGCGGGGATGCTCGTCATCGGGTCCAAGCGCAGATCGGCGGTCGGCAAATTCCTGATGGGCAGCACGGTGCAGCGCGTTCTGTTGGACAGCCCGGTCCCCGTCCTCGTCGTGAAAGCGCCGTGACCCGGTAGTATCGGACAAATCTCCCACCACTCGACCTCGAGGAATCATGGACAGCGATAAACCCGGGCCGGACACGGCTCCCCGCACTACAGCTACTACGTGCGAGGCGGTGTCCGGCGAATGAGCGTTCTGCTCACTCTTCTGCTCGGCCTGCTCGTCGTTTTTCTCATCACCGTCGCAACCGGTTACTTCGTTGCGCAGGAATTCGCGTACATGACCGTCGACCGGTCCCGGCTCAAGGCGCGTGCCGAGGCCGGCGACGCCGTCGCAGCTCGCACGCTGACCGTCACCAAGCGGACCTCGTTCATGCTCTCAGGTGCACAGCTGGGTATCACGGTCACCGGCCTGCTGGTCGGCTACGTCGCCGAACCGCTGATCGGGCAGTCGTTCGGAGCGATACTGGGCGGCGTCGGTGTTCCGACAGCAGTCGGTGTCGGCCTCGGTGCCGTTCTGGCGATCACGTTCGCGACGTTCGTACAGATGCTCTTCGGTGAACTGTTTCCGAAGAACTTCGCCATCGCCCGCCCCGAGCCCGTGGCTCGATGGCTCTCGCTGTCGACGACCATCTATCTCAAGCTCTTCGGTTGGCTCATCACCATTTTCGACCAGTCGTCGAACCTGTTGCTCAAAGCGCTGAAGATCGAGCCCGTGCACGATGTGGAACATTCGGCCAGCCCACGCGACCTCGAGCACATCGTGTCGGACTCGCGGGAGACCGGGGATCTGCCCGACGAGCTGTCGACGCTGCTCGATCGCATTCTCGACTTCCCCACGCGCAACGTCGAACACGCCATGATCCCGCGTTCACGTGCGGCGACGGTCCGCGACACCGACACCCTCGGTGAGGTGAAAACACTGATGGGCCAAGAACATTCTCGATACCCCGTGCTCGACGAGGACGACGGAATCGTGGGTGTGGTGCATCTGCACGACGTGTTGGCCTCCACCGCGCCGGATTCGACCCCCATCGCAGACCTCACCCGCGATGCGCTGATCCTTCCCGAGATGCAGAGCCTGCCCGACGCGATGCGCGAGCTGCGGGCGACACGGAACCAATTGGCCTGTGTCATCGACGAATACGGTGGTCTCACCGGAGTGATCACCATCGAGGACCTGGCCGAAGAGCTCGTCGGCGAGATCACCGACGAGCACGACGACGGCGTACTCGACCCGAGCCCGGTCAGCGCCGACGACGGCAGCTGGACGATGGCAGGGGAGGTGCACGTCGACGAGGTCGAGCGCGCCATCGGCGTCGACCTCCCCGACGGTGACTACGAGACCATCGCGGGATTCGCCATCGCCCATCATGGTTCGCTACCCGATATCGGGACCCGAATCGAGGTCGATCTGCCGCCGGACAACGCGGACCTCGCCAACGACGACGAGACGCCGATTCGATTCGTCACGATCGAGGTGCAGGAGATCGACAGTCACGTGCCGTCACTACTGACCCTCACCATCGACGAGCGGACAACCGAGCACGACGAGAATTCGGCCGAGTCCGATACTGCAGGAGCGCACCGATGAGCAACCTCTGGGTCTTTCTGGCCGTCACCATCGGTCTGATCGCTGCGAGCGCCTTCTTCGTTGCCGTGGAGTTCGCACTTCTTGCGGCCAAACGGCATCGCCTCGAGGATGCTGCCCCCAACTCGCGGGCGGCGCGGGCTGCTCTGCGCAGCTCCTCGGAACTGACGGTGCTACTCGCCGGATCGCAGCTCGGGATCACCGTCTGCACCCTCGCGCTCGGCGCGACCACCAAGCCGGCCGTGCACTACTGGCTCACGCCGCTGTTCGAGAGCATCGGCCTGCCCTACTGGTTCGCGGACGTCCTCGGCTTCGTCCTGGCCCTGATCATCGTCACGTTCCTGCACTTGGTCGTCGGCGAGATGGCTCCTAAGTCCTGGGCCATCGCACATCCCGAGAAGTCGGCAACGATGCTCGCAATCCCCATGCGCGCGTTCATGTTTCTCACGCGTCCGGTGCTGACGGCCCTGAACAACATGGCGAACTGGTGCCTACGCAAGGTGGGCGTCGAGCCGGCCGACACCGTCGGCACCGGGCAGAACGCAGACGACCTGCGTCAGCTCGTCGAGCACTCGGTCAACGTGGGAGCCCTGGACGCGAGTTACCAGGCACAGATATCCGGGGCATTGGAATTGCAGGATCTGACCGTCGGTGACCTGGTGGCCGGAAGTGGCGCGCCGACGTCGGTACCGTCATCAGCGTCGATCGACGACGTGCGGGAGGCGTCTCGGATCAGCGGCCATCTGCGCATCCTCGTCAGTGACGACGACGTAGTGAAAGGTGTTGTGCACGTGAGGGATACGTTGACCGAGCCGGAGTATCTCGCCGAGATCACCCGCCCGGCCTACACGCTGGATCGGACGACACCGGTCTACGTCGCCCTGCAGTCGATGCGCGAGACCAGACATCATCTGGCGCTGGTCGTCGAACCGTCGGCCGAGGCGGGTGACAGTGCGCGCACTATCGGCGTTGTCACCCTGTCGGATGTGTTGACGCGGCTGCTGCCCGAGCCTGTCTGATCTTCGGTCACCCCATACGAATCATCCCCGCCCGGCCTACACGGCCGAGCGGGGATTTTTCGTGAGCACCGGGTCCGAATGTCAGATCGGGGCGATGACCAGAAGGTGTGCCCAATACGACGCGACATCGTGGCCGAGTTGGGGGAGCAGAACGTCGTAGAGCAGGTAGGACATCATTGCCGTCGAACTCCTTGTTCAGCGGGCCGTCACCGGCTCGCGTACCGAGACTGTAGTCAGTGAGACTGTAGATCAACCACGGCCCGGCGGCATTGATATGGCCTGCGCAAGTCGTGTTTCACCCCGACGGCGACGGGCATCAGCCGATGCAGCCCTGCAGGGTGGTGAAGCTTCCGGCGAAGCCGGCACCGTTGCAGACGGCACCCTCGGGGGTGAGGGTGATCGTCGAGCCCGGCGCAGCCACGGCGATCGACAGTCCGAGGCCGGCCGCGGTGTTCTGTGCGATGGCACCGGGACCGAAGGCGATCGCAGCAGGCGCACCGCCGAAGCCGGCATTGCTGACGGCAGTTCCGCCGTTGAGACCGAGGGCCAGTGCCGCCGCGTTGTTCATCGCCTCCGCCGAGCCCCATCCCTCGAGGCCGACTCCTGCTGCGGCACTTGCGCCGTCTGCGGAGCTGTCGCACTGTGAACCTCCGACGAGCGCGGCGACGTCGGCCCCTCCGGGTGCCGTGGTGCAGGCGACCGGTGCGGCCGAGGCCGTGCCGGGCACCAGGGCCGCGAAGGTACAGGCGAATCCGAATGCTGCCGCTCCGCCGAGAATTCTCTTGGTGTGGAACATGGTCGATGCCTCCAAGATTTGGCGCAGGCACCGGGCGTGCCGCGCTCCTGCGGTTGCCGGATCGACATGCTCGTGCGCCCCGACGACCTTCCTCGAGTGTTACCCCGTAGCGACGCGCTCAGAGATCCGCATGGTCACGAGTGCATCTCGGTATGATCACAGCGCGGTAAACGGCGTTCCCTCACCCTCGGTGCTTACGATGGCTCCATGATCGGACGTATCGACGAGGTCGTAATCGACTGCACAGAACCGGCTGTGCTGGCCCGATTCTGGGCGGGTGTGCTCGGTGGTCAGCCTGTCGTGCGCGACGACTCGTGGCATTTCGTCGATGTTCCCGGGTTCACCCGGATGGCGTTCCAGCGAGTGCCCGAGGGCAAGTCCGGCAAGAATCGGCTACATCTCGACGTGGACGTTCCCAGCATCGACGTTGCCGTCGAGCAGGCAGTCGGTCTGGGTGCGACGGCGGTGGGGGACCGGCACATCACTGCGGCCGGGTCGTTCCAGGTGCTACTCGACCCCGAGGGCAACGAATGGTGTCTGGTGACGCCCCTCGGCTGACTAGCGGGCGTCGTGCTCGGCGCGCGCTTCGAGTACGGCAGGCATCGAGCCCTCGATCAGTTCGATGAGGTCGGTCAACCGTGATCCGACCGCACGTCCGAGCGGGGTGAGGCTGTATTCGACCTTGGGCGGGATGGTCTCGAGCACGGTGCGCACGATGAGGCCGTCGCGTTCGAGGGTCTGCAGCGTCTGTGCCAACATTCGCTCGCTGACGCCGTCGACGCGTCGGCGCAGGGCATTGAATCGGTAGTCGCTCTCGGTGAGGGCCGCCAGGACGAGCACTCCCCACCTACTCGTCGCGTTCTGCAGCGTCTGCCGTGACCCGCATTCCCGTGCGAAGACGGATGCTTCGAGAGATTCGACGGCCTCGGACATTTCTCCATGTTAGCGCAGGCCGTACCGGCAGCGCTAAATTTTGATGTTGCACTGCACGAAAAGTAAGTGCATGATGTAACGGAACTTGACACTTCAACCTTGGGAGCGTTTTCCATGACCACAGCCATCACCGGAGCGACAGGCAATCTCGGCGGGCTCGTCGTCGCCGCACTCATCGATCGCGGCGTCGCGCCTGCCGACATCGTCGCCGTCGTACGCAACGCCGACAAGGCGGCCGCACTCGCCGAGCGCGGTGTGGTGGTACGGGTGGCCGACTACAGCGACACCGACGCCCTGACGTCTGCGTTCGCGGGTGTCGAGAAGGTGCTGTTGATCTCGGGATCGGAGGTCGGCCAGCGAATTGCTCAGCACAACAACGTCATCGACGCCGCCGAGGCAGCCGGAGTGGGCCTCGTTGCGTACACGAGCGTGCTCGCTGCCGACACCTCCGGCATCAGCCTTGCGCCGGAGCACAAGGCCACCGAAGAGCGATTGACGG
The DNA here is from genome assembly GCF_017168275.1 of Rhodococcus sp. KRD175. Taxonomy (NCBI): domain Bacteria; kingdom Bacillati; phylum Actinomycetota; class Actinomycetes; order Mycobacteriales; family Nocardiaceae; genus Rhodococcus; species Rhodococcus sp. KRD175. Next base: position 730,141 of record NZ_JABFAQ010000004.1, on the reverse strand, counting down.
CCTCTCCGATTCCCGCTGTGTTTCTGCGTAACGGCTGGTACTGGGAGAACTACCTGGGCTCGCTCGGCCAGGCCATCGACGGCGGAGTGTGGCTTGGTGCAGGCGGGAACGGCAAGATCGCCGCTGCCTCACGTGCCGATTACGCCGCCGCTGCCGCGGCTGTGCTGACCCTCGAGAACCAGGGCGAGAAGATCTACGAACTCGGCGGGGACGAGCGCCTGACCTATGCCGAACTCGCGGACGTTCTCGCCGGCATCTCCGGGAAGCCGGTCGTCTACAAGGACGTCACCGAGTCGGAGTACGCCTCGATTCTGCAGGGCGCAGGACTGCCCGATTTCGTGGCGACCATGCTGGCGAGCGCGGATGCCGGTATCTCCCGCGGGGAACTCGACACCGATTCCGGTGACCTGAAGGCATTGATCGGCCGCGCGTCCACCCCGGTCGCCGAGGTGTTCCGCTCCGCAATCTGACGGGATACACGGGGCCCCGTATGCCACTTGTAGCGTGGGCCCCGTGAAACTCACCTCGACTCGCACCCTGTTCCTGGCCGCCACCACCTCACTCGTCCTGTTGACGGGTGCATGCAGTTCCGACTCGGATTCTGGGACGTTGCAGACGACGTCCTCGGCGACGTCCTCCACCGATGCGACGGCTTCGAGTAGCTGCCCCACGGGCACACCCGACCCGTCGGCCACCCCGGAGTGGACACTGGCAGGCGACACCGGCAGCATCGCCGTCACCGGATCGACGGATACAGCGGCCCCGGCCGTCGACGTCGAAGCCCCGTTCAGCGTCGCCGAGACGCAGGTGAAAACGCTGAAGGCCGGGGACGGCCCGATCGTCGCCGACGACGCGAACGTGTCCGTCTGCTACCTGGGCGTCAACGGACGCGACGGATCGACGTTCGACAGCAGTTTCGAGCGCGGCGCACCGGTCGAGTTCCCACTGACCGGCGTGGTGGCGGGCTTCCAGAAAGCCATCGCCGGACAGACCGTCGGCTCGACCGTCGCCGTAGCGGTGACGTCGGCCGACGGTTACGCGACCGGCAATCCGGCAGCCGGAATCGAGCAGGGCGACAGCCTGATCTTCGCTATCTCGATCCTGTCCGCGAGCTGAGTGCCTCCGGCAGTGGCGTGGTTATAAGCCCTCTGGGGGCTGTTGCATTTTGTGTGAGCGGTAGTTCGACGTTGTAAAGGGGTGGCTCGGGTTCGATGCCCGGGTCACCTCTTTTTCGGCCCTGGGGTGCTCATTCAGGCCAGCGCTACGGTGTGTGTTGCGGTCAGGTGGGTGAGAATCTTGCCGATGTTGTGCACCGCGGCGTGGAAGGACCACTCACTCGTCGCCCGGTCGACGCCGCGGCTGGTGAATCGCCGGAATCCGAGGTTGTGTTTGGCATGTCCGAACGGTGTCTCGGCGATGTGAGACCGTTTGCGGTACGTTGCGATTCCCTCCGGGGTGGCTAATCGTTCGGCCATCCTGGTAATCGAATTACCCTGTGGTGGTGCAGGATCCGATACCGGCGTAGCTACGGCCGCGGCAGCGGCGGCTTCGAGTGTCCGCGATTTCCCGGTGGCGATCAACCGGTCCGGGCCCGGTGCGTCGAGGTTCTCGATCGAACAATAGCCGGCGTCGAAGAGCATGATTCCGATCGACGGCGACTCGGCCTCGGCCGGTGCATGGTCGGCGATCACTGCCGCCGCAGCGACCGCTTTGTCGACCATCTGCTCGTAGTAGGTGACATCGGAGGGGCTGGTGCCGACGCCGGTGGCGATGATGATGCCGTCCTCGGCGGTGAATGCTTGGCAGTTGTAGCCCTGCACCCAGCCACCACCTCGCAGCGGCTGCATCCGAGAATCCGGATCGGTGATGTTGCGCCGCACCACCGTTGGCGTTGTCTGCTCACGGGCGGCGGACTGGGCGAGGGCTGCGGCGACCGATGCGCGTGCGGCGATCACGCGGTGATGATCCTCGACCGGAACCGGAACCTTGCCTTTCGGTTTCCCGCCGCGACGCGCAGCGGCGTCGGCTCGCTGCCGATACCGCGCCTCGGTGGCCTCATGGCGTGCAATTTCCCGTGCAAGACGCCGGTGAGCAGCAGCTACCTGCGCGGCAAGCGGTACCCGACCCGCCGGGGACGCTCCCGCGTCGAGACGCTCGAGGTGGCCCTCGGCGGCTGACTTCGCGGCCTTCTCGCGGGCATCGTCTTCGGCTTCGATCTGCGCCAACGCTTCAGCGATCCGCTTCGATCGCGTGGTCGGATCGGCCAACTCGGCCGGAACCCGACCCGGGCCCGGGTCGTCTTCGCCGTAGAGTTCGTCCTCGGCAGCATCGACGTCGGCATGCGCCGCGGCCGCGGCGGCGGCGATCTCGCGCGCCCGGGCCTGAGCAGCGTTCGCTGCCTCGGCTTCGGCGGCGGCGCGCAATCCGTCCGCGCTGCGGTTGGCTCCGATGGAGGCGTTCGAGGCGATCTTGACCCCGTCGAGAGCGATGGTCCCCAACGACCCCAAACCGACCCGCGCTGCCAACGTCAGCACCTGCGCGAACAGCGACTCGCAGGCTGCATGGTTGTCTTTACGGAACCTGGAGATCGTGGCGTGATCGGGGGCATCGCCGGCGCAGATGACCCGGTAGGACACCACATCGGTGCATGCGGATTCGATCTGACGTGAAGACCGCATCCCTTTCGACCAGGCCCAGATCAGCAGCGTGAGTAGCATGTCCGGGTCGTATCCGGCGCGCCCGACCCCACCGGTGCGCCGGCCGGCATGAAAGACAGAGGTGTCCAGATGCGTGTCGACGATGTCGATCAGCATCCATACCGGATGCTCCGCCGGTAACCATTCGCGCATGTCCGGTGGAATCAGAAACTGTTGATCACGATCAACCGGTCGATAACCCTTCGCCACCAACACATTGTCCCGCACCACCGACAATGGGGTGCCTCGACACTCGAGACACCCCACCATCAAAATGCAACAGCCCCTCTGTGGCACATAACCACGCCACTGCGGCTCCGCCGCGCTACACGGTCGAGAGCTGCTGAATCGTCGTCGCGCCGCCCGGGGTGGGCGTCGTGGTGATGAAGTTCGAGTCGTAACCCAGCGATTCGACGACGCTGCGGATCGCGCGGAACTGCTCGACGCTGACGTCGGGCGTGCGCTTGAGCACGAATCCGGACGTGCGGTTGGGGCTTCCGACGAAGGCCCACGAGTAGTCGTCTGCGATGTAGGCCACGATGTAGTTGGTCGGCCCCTCCTGGCTCTCCTGCGTGGGGACGCCCGGGAAGCTCACGTGCAGTTGGGCTTTGGTGACGGTGTCGTTGACCCGAGCATTGCCGACGATGCGATTCTCGCCGCCGGTCCAGGTGGTGCAGGTGTTCTCGACGCGAATGTTGAATTCGTCGATCATCTGGTAGTTCGCCTGCGTGTCACGGGCGCAGATCAGGTTGAACGGCTGCGGCACCGCGGCAACCTGGTTCCAGGTGCCCAGGTACCGTTCGACATCGAGTGACGGGATCGGAGCCAGTGGATCGAGACCGACCGACCCCAAAGGGCCGACCGGTTGCGCTTGCGCCGGGGCCGCGCCGAGCAGGGCACCTGCTGCGACTGCTCCTGCAATTGCTGTGCGGCTCAACATCGTACGTACCTTCATGAATTTCGCTCCTTGGTTGCGGTCGTCTCGTTGTCGATCGTGCTCGGCCACCAAATCCCCGGGCCGATGAGGGTGAACAGGGCGGGAATCACGACGGTGCGTACCACGAAGGTGTCGAGCAGAATGCCGAGACCGACGATGATTCCCAACTGGGTGAGGGTGATCAGCGGTAGGACGCCGAGGACGCAGAACACTGCTGCCAGAACGATTCCCGCGCTGGTGATGACGCCGCCGGTGGCCGAGACCGCCCGCACGATCGCAGATCTGGTGCCGTGTCGAGCCGTCTCCTCCCGGGTCCGCGTGACCAGGAAGATGGTGTAGTCGACGCCGAGGGCGACGAGAAACAGGAACGCGAACAGGGGAGTGTTGTCGTCGAGCGCGGGAAAGCCGAAGACGTGCAGGCTCACCCAGCTACCGATACCGATGGCGGCCACGGCACTCAGGACCGTGGTGGCGACGAGAATCAACGGTGCGACGACAGCGCGAAGAAGTATCAACAGCACGAGCAGGACGACCGCCAGGATCGCCGGGATCACCACGAGCCGATCGCGGGCGGCAGCGTCGGTGGTGTCGAGTGCTTTGGCGTCGCTGCCGCCGACTCGTGCGTCGTCGACACCCGCAAGGGCGGACCGAAGGTTCTCGACGACGGTGAACGATTCGTCGGAGGCGGGGGCCGCGTCGGTGACCACCGACAGCCGGGTCAGTCCGGTATCGGAATCAGCGACCCGATCCACCGAGACGACGCCGTCGACGTCCCGGACGGTGGCGACGACGCCGTCGATGTCCGAGGTGGGTGCGAGAACCGTGATCGGGTCGGCGGATCCGGCCGGGAAGTGTTGCGAGAGAGTGTCGAATCCTTCGACGGATTCGGCGGTCACCCGGAATTGCTCGGTTTGTGACAGCCCGATCTGTGTGCCGACCAGGGCCGCGCAGCAGGCGAGCAATACGGCGATGGTGATGGACGCGGTCGCCACCGGACGACGTGCGACACCGGCGGCCACCGAATGCCAGACGCCCTCGGTGGTGGTATCGCGATCGGACGGCTTGGGGACGAAGGGCCAGAACAACTTCGGGCCGCACAGTGCCAACAACGGAGGCAGTACGAACAGCACGAACACCGATGCGACGACGAGGCCGGCCGCGGCCAGCGCTCCCAAGCTGCGAGTGCTGGGGAGGATGGCCAGCAACAGAGTCAGCAGTGCGAGGACAACGGTGGCATTGCTGGCGAGGATGGCCGGTCCCGCGTTCCGGACGGCGTGGCGCAACGCGAGCCGGTGATCGGACTCGCGGCGGAGTTCCTCGCGGTAACGAGAGATCAGCAGCAGGGCGTAATTGGTGCCTGCGCCGAAGACGAGCACGCTGGTGATCCCCGAGGTCGAGCCGTCGAACGACAGCCCGGTCGCCTCGGCGAGGGCCGTGCCGACGGTGGAGGCGAACCGATCGGCGAAACCGATGACGGCAAGCGGAACCAACCACAGAATGGGCGATCGATAAGTGGCGATGAGGAGCACTGCCACCACGAGTGCGGTGACGGCGAGCAACGTGAAATTGGCCCCGGAGAACGAGTTGGCGATGTCTGCTCCGAATGCCGGCCCGCCGGTGACCTGGGCGTTGAGATCGGACGGTAGGCCGTCCGTCGCCGCGGATCGGAGGCTTGTGATCAGGTCGTTCAGGGTGAAGCCGGACAGTTCCGAGTTCACCTGAACAAACGCGATTGCGGCCTTCCCGTCCGGTGCGACGATCGGAGGCGGTCCAGGTTCGTCGGTCACCGACCGGTCGACGGTGAGCAGCCTGGCCTGCGCAGCAGCGGCTGCCTCGATATCGGCCGGGGTCAGGTCACCGCCATCGACGCGGCTCAGAACGAGGATCACCGGTGCGGTGTCGGAGTCCGGGAACTGGGAGAGCAGCTCGTCCACCTGGTAGGACTCGGCGGAGGTCGGCAAGGAGTTCGGCGACTGACCGGCAGAATCGTTGCTACCGACGAGCCCGATCACGGCAATCGAGAGAATAAGAATGGCGAGGGCGAGCGCCCACGATCGACGATGCGTCACGGCCGCGGCGATGCGGTCCCAGGCTGCGGTGGTCTCGGTACGGGTGCTGTCCACGAAGAAACAATCTCATTTACTTAGATATTAAGCAACTGAATCTCTTGCGGGCAGTAGTCTGACCATGACCGCAGCGAAGGAGTTACCACCGCCATGACCGACCGAAACCACCTCGAATCCGCGATATCGGCGGACCTTCGGGCGCTGTCGTCGGTGTCGGAACAGATCGGTCAGGTATTCGGTGCGTTGCATAGCTTGCGGCCCAACGACTTTCGCGCTCTGCTGCATGTGATGGTCGCCGACGTCGAGGGCGCGCCCCTCACTGCGGGTGAGCTCGGCACGATGCTCGGCCTGTCGTCCGCGGCGATGACGTATCTGGTGGAGCGAATGATCGCGTCCGGCCATATTCGACGCGAATCCGACGCGTCGGACCGACGCAAAGTCATACTTCGCTACGACGAGCACGGTATGGATGTTGCTCGCGGGTTCTTCGGACCACTGGGAGCGCGCACCAGCACTGCGCTCGCGGACCTACCGGATTCGGATCTCGACGCTGCCCACCGAGTGTTCGAAGCGCTCATCGGAGCCATGCGCGAGCATCACGCCGACCTGGGAAACAGCACCCGCTCGTAGCCCGCGTTCGCATCGGGATGTTCGAACCGCTGGTGGGGGCCCGCATTGTGCCAATGCTGGACTCCGAGCGTGCCGGTGCCGTAGGGTTGGCCGTGGTTGAGCTAACAGCCGGTCACGGGGAAACGCAGCGAAGTGTGCGCCCGGGTCAGGCGAAGAATTCTGCTCCCGTTGCGTAGATCGGTTTCCCCTTCAGTTCGACCGATCGATGGGATCTGCCATGAGTGTTGAATCACGAGGCAACAAAGTTCGAACCACTTCGGTGAGCGTCGCGGAGAAGTCCGTGTCCGTTGCAGCAACCGGAGCCATCTTCACCGCGCACGACGGCACCGACGGTTCACTCGTCGTGGCCGTCCACGGCGACATCGACATGCTCAGCGCGCCGATGTTCTCCGATTTCGTCTGCAGTCGCGTGTCCAGCAAACGGCATCTGACTCTCGACCTGTCCAATGTCGAGTTCTTCGGCATCGCCGGACTCACCGTCTTCGATGCAGTTCGTGAATACACGGCTGGCATCGGTGCTTCGTGGTCGATCGTGGCAAGCCGATCGGTGACCCGCCTGCTGCAGGTTGCCGACCTCGAGTCGACGATTCCGACTTCCCGACCGACGACCGACCAATAGAACTGGCGGCGACATCGCCGCGACAAGAGGTGGGCAGCTCCTGAACAGGGGCTGCCCACTGTCGTTTGCCGTCCCCCCGCACAACGATCGGGCGGTCCCGCGAATCACTGGGACCGCCCGATTGTCGTGTGAATGCACAAGGTCTAGTCCTTGGTGCCTTCCGAGTCGCTGAAAAATGCCCAGTCGCCGTCGTGCTCGACTTCGAGGCGCCAGCCCAACTCTTCGTTGTCGGCGCGGCTGTCCTTGAACCAGGCGTGCGCGTCCTCGGAACTGGTGATGTCCTTGGTGGCGACGACGGTTCCGTGCGGGTCGATAACTCTGTAATTTGCCATGCGGTGAGGGTGCCCCGATGTTGCGCAACCTAACCCAGCCGCATCACCGGCACCGGCCGCTAAGAGAAGCAGAAGCCAATGCCGCGCACTCCGCACAGAGCTGGGCAGAAGGCGGGGCTGGGTAGTAGGGCGGGGCTGTCTTGGAGGCCGGGCTGTGTGGGACGGCTGGGCTGTATGGGAGGGCCGGGCTGTGTGGGAGGCGAGGCTGTGTTGAAGGCAGAGCTGTGCCGTGGTGGTGGTGTGGGTCGTCAGGCGGGTTGTCGTGGTTCTTCGTCGCCTGTGTCGCGGGTGTTGTCGCTGTGGTGGTCGGGTGGGTAGAGCACTTCCTCGGGGTGGTGTGCGTGGTTGATCAGACCACGGCGTGTGGGGTCCATTCCGGTCGGTGGGTGCCACAGGGTGCGGCCCGGATAGCGATGTCCTGCTGTGGTTTTGGTGGTTGCCCACTTTCCGGGGCCGGTGCCGACGAGTGCGTGGTGCATGTCGCATCCGAAGGTCAGGGAGTCGATGTCGGTGGGTCCGCCCTCGACCCAGTCGTCGACGTGATGTGACTGGCACCAGGTCGCCGGGCGGGTGCAGGAGGGGAAACTGCAGCCGCGGTCGCGGGCGATGAGCACGATGCGTTGGTCGGCGGAGGCGATGCGTTTGGATCGGCCCAAGTACAGGGCTCTGCCGTTGTCGTCGAAGATGGTCAGGTAGTGGTGGGCGTGCGAAGCCATGCGGATGGCGTCGCGGATCGAGACGCGTGATCCGGTGGCGGTCATGGCGTAGCCGCAGCCTGATTCGAGGTCTTTCAAACTCATGGTGACGATGGCGGTGACGGGTAGGCCGCGGTGGGTGCCGAGGGTGCCGGAGGCGAGGGTGTGCCGGAGCGCCATTTTCAGGGCGTCGTGGCGGCGTTCGTTCTGGGTGCGTCGATCACGTGCGGCGGCAGCGTCGCGAGCAGCGGTGTCCGATGCGTCGGCGTCGGCGTGGCCACCGGGTTCAGCAGTGCTGTCGGAGCCGGCATCGTCGTTGGTGCTGGGCGCGCTGTGTGGCGTTGTGCCGCAACCACAGTCACTGCTGTCGGCGCACTCACCCTCACCGCGGCCGTCGCCACTGCGGTCGTCGCCACTGCGGTCGTCGTCACCGTAGATGTTGGCACCGTTGCCGTCGGTCCCATCCCACAGGTATTCGTCATGCGATCGAGCATCGCTGGATCCTGCCTCGTCGGGCATCGGCCCGGGCTTTGGCGTAGCCGTACTGCCGTCCTCGCCGTCGTCCCTGTCCCAACCGCCGTCCCTGTCCCCGCCGCCGTCCTCGTCGCCGGTGGTCTCATCCTCGTGGACGACCGATGTCGGGTCGGCAGGGTTGTTCACTCCCGGCTTCGCGGCTTTCGAGAACAGGGCTTCGAGGTAGGCCCGGAGCTCCGAGTCGACGCAGAACGTCCCCTCGGACATTCCGTCGGAACCCTGCTCACCGAGGTAGAAGAACGCATCCCGTTTCCGTGGCCTCGGCTTTCCGTTCTTGTCCTCGTCTTCGTTCTCGTCGAAGTCGCCGTCGGGGTCGAGTATCGAGTCCAGGTGCGCCACCAGTGGCGCGAAGTCGTCGGGCCGCCTCGTCGAGGCGAGACCCACCAACTGCTGTTCGGCGAGATCGCGAGTCTGCGGATCCACACTCGCCGGTAGGTGCCGGAAGAATTCACGGATCATCTGCACGTGCTGGGCATCGAGCAACCCTGCCCGCACCGCTGCAGCGGTGTGCGGCAACAACGGAGGCAGCACTTCGCCGGACAATGCGGTGCGGTCACCCAACTCCGCGGCCAGACGTACTCGCGCCCCGGCTGTTCGTGGGGTGATTCGCAGCATCCATGCCACCGAACACGGCACCGACCCCGGATACACATCGAGGCCTTGTTGTGCGATCAGCTCGTTGAGCCAGGTGTGCGAATACGCCGTCACAGACCGCGACACAGTTTCCATGCGTTGGATCACCGCACGCCGGTCGGCATTCGACCACGATACCGACGCCTGCCCCGCCAACTCGGCGACCGCCGACTCCACCGCCTCGACCAACACAGCCAAGACAGGGTCGGACACGTCAGGGGCAGGCGGCACCGTGTCGATGCCGTCCACCCCTGATCCGCCGTCCCCCGAAAGCATGAACAGAATCTACCGCGACCCACCGACACACTTTCGAACACACGTTCGTCGATCCGAGGGAAGTCAGTTGCGTGAGATCAGCGACCGCGCGAAGAACATCAGGTTGGCCGGCCGCTCTGCAAGTCTGCGCATGAAGTAGCCGTACCACTGCTCTCCGTAGGGCACGTAGACACGCACGTGCTTTCCGGCGTCGACCAGTCGTCGTTGTTCCTGGTCGCGGATTCCGAACAGCATCTGAAACTCGAAGTCGGCTGCGGACCGTCCGGCGTTCGCGGCGAGTCGCTCCGCCGCCTCGATCATCTCGGGATCGTGGGAGGCGACCATGGGGTAGCCGCTGCCGTTCATCAGCACTTCCAGGCACCGTAGGTAGGAGTCCGACACATCCCGTGCACCCTGGAACGCCACCGACGCCGGCTCGTTGTACGCGCCCTTGCACAGGCGGATGCGAGATCTCGGTCCGGACAGCTCCCTGCAGTCGGCCTCGGTTCGTTTGAGGTACGCCTGCAGCACCGTGCCGAGATCGGGAAAGTCCTGCCGCAGTTCGCGCACGATGGACAGGGTCGAGTCGGTGGTGGTGTGGTCCTCGGCGTCGACGGTCACCCACACTCCCGCCGCTGTTGCCGCGGTACAGATCTCGCGCGCGTTCTCGAGCGCCAGCGTCCGGTCGATGCCCTGACCGAGGGCCGAGAGTTTGAGTGACACCTCGAGCGCGGTCTCGGCGGTACTACGCGTCGAAAAGCGTTGTATCAGTGACAGGTACGACTGCACGGTGGCCGTCGCCTGTGCGCGGTCGGTGGTGTCCTCGCCCAGATAGTCCACCGAGACGAATCGTCCCGACGCCAGCAGGGCATCGACGGCGGTGACCACGGCGGGCTCCGATTCACCGGCGACGAAGCGGTCGACGAGCGATCGGGTGGCACGCAGCCGCGTCACGGTGGCCTGCAATTTCGGTGAGCGTGCGGCCGCCAGCAGAGCCGGCCGCAGTGGGTTGCTCAGCACTGTGGTCATCGTGTGCCCTCGCCTTCCTGATGGGGGTAGCCGTGTGCGGTCGGCGGGACGAACGTTTCCTTGACCGTGCGTGCCGATGCCCAGCGCAACAGGTTCTGCGGTGAGCCGGCCTTGTCGTTGGTACCCGACGCACGCGCTCCGCCGAACGGTTGCTGACCGACGACCGCGCCGGTGGGCTTGTCGTTGACGTAGAAGTTTCCGGCGGCGAATCGCAGTGCCGAATGGGCCTGCTCGACGGCCGTGCGATCGGTGGCGATGACGGCACCGGTCAGTGCGTACTTCGATCCGGTGTCGACGGTGCGGAGTACGTCGGCATAGGCGTCGGGCCGGTTGTCGTCGTAGACGTGCACGGCCAGAATGGGGCCGAAGTACTCGGTGGTGAAGGCTTCGTCGGTGGGGTCGTCGCCGAGAAGAACTGTGGGAGAGACGAAGTATCCTTCCGTGTCGTCGCACGTTCCACCGGCGGCGATGGTCAGACCGGTCACGGATTTCGCGCGGTCGAGCGCAGCTGCGTTGCGGTCGAACGCTTTTCGGTCGATGACGGCACCGCCGTAGTTCGACAGGTCGGTGACGTCGCCGTACTTCAGGGCCGACACCTGCTCGATGAAGGTCTCACCCATGCGAGCCCACAGCGACTTCGGTACGAATGCTCGCGAAGCGGCCGAACACTTCTGCCCCTGGAAGTCGAAGGCACCGCGAATCATGGCTGTGGTCAACACGTCCGGATCGGCCGAGCTGTGCGCGACGACGAAATCCTTGCCGCCGGTCTCGCCGACGAGCCGCGGGTAGGAGTGGTAGTTCGAGATGTTGTTGCCGACCTCGCGCCACAGCGTCTGGAAGGTCGCAGTGGATCCGGTGAAGTGGATGCCCGCCAGGCGTGGATCGGCCAGGGCTACTTCGGAGACCATCGGACCGTCGCCGAGGACGAGGTTGATCACTCCCGGCGGCAGACCTGCCGCCTCGAGGAGCTGCAGCGTCAGGTACGCGGCGACTGCCTGGGTGGGCGACGGCTTCCACAGCACCGTGTTGCCCATCAGTGCGGGCGCCGTGGGGAGGTTGCCGGCGATGGCGGTGAAGTTGAACGGTGTGATCGCGTAGACGAAACCCTCGAGCGGGCGGTACTCGACGCGATTCCACACGCCCGGGGCCGACACCGGCTGATCGGCGAGGATCTGTCGTGCGAACGCGACATTGAACCGCCAGAAATCGATCAGCTCGCACGGTGCGTCGATCTCGGCCTGGTAGGCCGACTTGGACTGCCCGAGCATCGTTGCGGCAGCAATCCTTTCGCGCCACGGACCCGACAGCAGATCGGCCGCGCGCAGGAACACTGCAGCTCGCTCGTCGAACGGAAGATCGCGCCAGGCCGGTGCAGCTGCGGTCGCTGCGGAGATCGCGTCCTGCACGTCCCGGTGCGTTGCCTCGGCGAAGCTACCGATGACCGAGGCGTGCTTATGGGGTTCGACCACATCGGTATCGGTGCCGGCGGCGTCGCGGTGGACACCGCCGATCACCTGATGGATGCGGACGGGGTTCGCACGCAGTTCGTCCAAGCGGATGCGCAGCCTGGCGCGCTCGGCGCTTCCGGGGGCATAGGTGTTGACCGGCTCGTTGACCGGGGTGGGAACTGATGTGACCGCGTCCATGGTGGCTCCTCGCACTCGGGTGTGTGCTGCTCATTGAAGTCGCATCGACAGCCCGTTCAATCAGCTCATCGGCCAAAGAATTCGTGGTCTACTTGTCCGCATGGCCAATACTGTGACGCTGCGTTCTCTCCTGACGTCGCTGCACAGCGCAGTGGTCGAGCTCGTGGTCGCTCCGGTGGGAACCGAGATCACCGTCGAGTCCGTGGCCCTGCTCGACGGCGACGACCTTCGTCGACCACCGGGAACGGCTGCCGATCTGACCCTGCTGGTCGGCGTCACCGAGACCGATGCGCTGCGGTGGTTCGACGATCTGGCGTTGCGTCCGGTGGTCGACAGGCCCCTTGCGGTGCTGACCAAGGTGGCCGACTCGACCGCGTTGGCCCACGCTGCCCGAGAGACCGGAATCGCCTTGGTCGCGGTACACCACCAGACCCGCTGGGAACTGCTGCTGTCGACGATGCGCGGGGTCCTCGATCAGTCACGCTCACCGGCCTCGGACGACGGGCTGTTCGGAGCGGACACCGATCTGTACGAGCTGGCGCAGACGGTTGCGTCCTTGACCAAGGGCATGGTGAGCATCGAGGACGAGCGTTCGCACGTATTGGCGTACTCGGCGTCGGACGACACGGCCGACGAGTTGCGGACCCTGTCGATCCTGGGGCGAGAAGGACCGGCCGACTACCTTCGCCGTCTGCACGAGCGTGGGGTGTTCGATCGACTCCGCCGTACCGACGACGTCATCGACGTACCGGCCGATGCCGAACTCGGTATTCGTCGACGCCTTGCCGTCGGGATACGTCGAATAAGCGGCGCAGCAACGACTCTGGGAACGATATGGGTTCAGGAAGGCGCGCGTCCGCTGTCGGTGGACGCCGATGCGGTGATGCGCGGAGCATCGGCGGTCGCCGCCCGGCTGATCACCCGCATCGCGAACGCCCCGACCAACGAGGCGCTGCAGATTCAGCGACTGCTGGGCGCGCGGGGTGGCGGCGTGGACATTCCGTCGCTGGCCGCGGCGCTGTCGATTCCCACCACGGGGACGGCCGCGGTCGTCGGATTCGCCGCCTGTGGTGAATTCGACATCACCGGTCTGGCTCCGTCGATCCGGTTGCACGCCAGCGCATTCAGGCGAGACTCGCTGGTGACCGTCATCGGCGAGAGAATCTACGTACTGTTCTCCGGAGCTGCGTCGGGGACGGCGATTCCGGTGTGGACCGCAGATGCCGTGTCGCGCATCGAGACTCGAACCGGACTGTGCTTGCGCGCCGCGGTGGCCGCGCCGATCGCCGATCTCGACGGGGTGGCCGCAGCCCGGTTCGAGGTCGACCGAGTATTGGACGCGACCACCGGCGACGTTCGGGTCACCACACTCGCAGAGTCGAGAACGTCTGTGCTGCTGGGTGAGATCGTCGACATCATCTCGAATCACGAGCAGTTGCGTGACCCGCGCATCGCAGCGCTGGACCGGTACGACGCCACCCACGACGGCGCGATGCGAGAGAGTCTCGAGACGTATCTGGCGTGCTTCGGTGACGTGCGTGCGGCAGCGGAGAGGCTGCACATTCACCCGAACACGGTGCGTTACCGCATCCGACGCGTCGAGCAGATTCTGGAGTTGGATCTGTCGGATCCGGACGCGCGGTTGTTGGTGGAGATTCAGCTGCGGATGTGAGCGTCGCGGGCCTCGGCAGTGCTGGACCGGATCACCAGGCTCGGCTCGATACGCGAACGTCGGGTACTGCGGTTGCCGGAATCGATCTGGGCCAACAGTATTTCGACGCTGCGGATGCCGACCTCGCTGAATTCCTGACGAATCGTCGTCAGGGGAGGGGAGAAGAACTCCGCGTCGGGAACGTCGTCGAAACCGACCACACTGACGTCCGTCGGAACTTTCCGGCCGTGCACTTCGAGGGCGCGCAGCACACCGAGGGCCATCGCATCGTTTCCGGCGAACACCGCTGTGACGTCCGGGTTCTCGGCCAATCGACATCCGGCCTCGAAGCCGGACTTCGCGGTCCAGTCGCCGGCGAGAACGAGTGGCGGTTCGACACCGGCCTGCTCGTGGGCGGAGCGCCACCCGATGACGCGGTCGGCCGCCTCGTACCACCCCGAGGGGCCTGCGACGTGCCAGACGGCGCGGTGACCGAGTGAGAGCAGATGTGTGGTGGCGGACTGCGCGCCGGCGACCTGATCGACCGAGACGACCGCCAGATCGCCTTCCGGCGATCCTTCGACGGCCACCAGTGGCAGTTCGGCAGCCAACTCGGCGATGTCGCCGCCGTCGGTGCTCAACGGCGCGATGACGACGACGCCGTCGACGCCCTGTTTCTGCAACCTGCGCACGCAGGTGCTGATCGCCACCTCGTCGAACGAAGTGGGGACGCCGACGACGACGGAGTATCCGGCCTGTCGTGCGGCCTGTTCGACGCTGTAGAGCGTCGACACCGGCCCGTACAGAGCGTTGCCGGTGCCGACGATCCCGATCGTGCTGCTGCGGCCGGTGACCAGAGCGCGAGCGGCGGTGTTCGGCCGGTAGCCGAGCTCGGCGATCGCCTGCTCGACCCTTGTTCTGGTCGCCTCGGTGACGTTGGGATGGCCGTTGATGACCCGAGAGACGGTCTGGTGGGACACACCCGCGAGCCGAGCGACGTCGGTCATGGCCGGTCCGCGGGTCGGCGTCATCGCACGCATCCTCCTTCGCTGGTCGAACACCATCTCAGCATGCCCGGACCGGATCGGCGCGTCACCGCCCGGATCACGTCGTTTTCGTCATCGATGCAGAGGTCGGCGGTGCGGGCTTTCCGGGCTCGCCGGGGGAGAACATCTCGGCGGGTACCGGTACGCCCAGGTAACTGGTGGGGGACGCGGCTTTGTCTCCCTTGCCGCCCTTACCGCTCGCCGCACGACGCTTGGTCCAGATGTCGAACGCCACGGCGGCGAGCAGCACCAGACCCTTCACCAATTGCACTCTCTCGCTGGGTGATCCGATCAGCGACATGCCGCTGTTGATCACGGCGATGATGAGTCCACCGGTCAGCGCGCCGACGATGCGGCCGACGCCGCCCTGTACGGCTGCGCCACCGATGAACGCCGCCGCGATGGCGTCGAGCTCGAAGCCGTTGCCCGCAGTAGGACCGGCCTGGTTGAGGCGTCCGGCGAAGATGATTCCGGCCAGAGCCGAGAGGACACCCATGTTGACGAAGATCCAGAACGTGACCGGCTTGACCTTGATACCGGACAGGGACGCGGCGTGAATGTTGCCGCCGATGGCGTACACGTGCCGGCCGAATACGGTCTTGCCGGCCAACGTCGAGTAACCCATGACCAACACGGCGAGCAGGATCAGCACGTACGGCAGGTTCTTGAAGCGAGCCAACTGGACGGCGATCGCAAGCACGAGAGCGGCAGCGAATGCCATCTTGATCAGGAACAGCGGCATCGCGTCCACGGTCTGCCCGTACTTCTGCCGGCCCGTTCGAGAACGCCACTGGCTGAACACGATTCCAGCGACCGCGAGAATCGCGACGAGCAACGTGAAGATATCCGCCCCACCCAATGGCCCGAGTCCCACATTGCCCATGAAGCCGGGCAGGAAGCCGTTGGACAGTGTGCGTACCGGTCCGGGGAACGGCCCGATGCCCTGGTTGCCGAGGACGATGAGAGTCACCGCGCGGAAGACGAGCATTCCTGCGAGGGTGACGATGAACGCAGGAATGCCGAAGTACGCGACCCAATAACCCTGCCAGGCACCGATCAGGCCGCCGACGATCAACGTGATCAGCACCGCCAGTGGCCACGGCACGTTCTGTTGGACCATGAGGACACCGGCGATGGCTCCGGTGGCCGCCACCACCGATCCGACGGACAGGTCGATATGGCCGGCGATGATGATGACGACCATGCCGATGGCCAGAATGAGAATGTACGAGTTCTGCACCACCATGTTGCTGATGTTCTGCGGCACCAACAGCTGACCTCCGGTCAGCACGGTGAAGAGCACGATGATCAGCGCGAACGCGATGAAGATTCCGCTCTGTCGGAGGTTTCGCGTGAGCAGCCCCCGAACGGTCGACAGCTGGTTCATCGAAGTACTCCTGTTCCACGGGTCATGAGATGCATGAGAGATTCCTGGGTTGCGTCCTCGCGGTCGACCTCACCGGTGATCCGGCCGGCGGACAGCGCGTAGATCCGGTCGCACAGACCGAGAAGTTCCGGAAGTTCGGACGAGATCACCAGCACTGCCTTTCCGGCGTCGGCGAGTTGGTTGATGATCGAATAGATTTCGAATTTCGCGCCGACGTCGATTCCTCGCGTCGGTTCGTCGAGGATGAGCACATCGGGATCGCTGAATATCCACTTGCTCAGCACGACTTTCTGCTGATTGCCGCCGGAGAGTTTGCCGACCACGGCGGAGACGTTCGGTGCCTTGATGTTCATGCTCTTGCGGAAGCCCTCGGCGACTTTGTATTCCTGGTTGGCGTCGACGAAGCCTCCCGTCACCAACTTGTCCAGCGCCGCGGTGGAAATGTTGCGCTTGATGTCGTCGATCAGGTTCAGCCCGTACCGTTTCCGGTCCTCGGTGGCGTACGCGATGCCGTGATGGATGGCATCGTTGACGGACTTGACGTGAATTTCCTTGCCGTACTTGTAGAGCCGTCCCGAGATGTCGATCCCGTAGCTTCGGCCGAAGACGCTCATGGCCAACTCGGTACGGCCGGCACCCATCAATCCGGCGAGGCCGACGATCTCACCGCGCCGCAGCGTGAGGTTCGCCTTGTCGACGACGGTTCGGCCCTGCTGGGTCGGACTGTGCACGGTCCAGTCCTCGATGCGCAGAACTTCCTCTCCCACAGTCGATTCGTGGGGCGGAAACCGGTGCTCGAGATCGCGGCCGACCATCAGCGAGATGATGCGATCCTCGGTGACGTCCGGGTCTCGCATGTCCAGCGTCCTGATGGTCTTGCCGTCCCGAATGATCGTGGTCCGGTCGGCAATGGCCGCGATCTCGTTGAGCTTGTGCGAGATGATCACGCACGTGATGCCCTCGTCCCGTAGACCGCGCAACAGATCCAGCAGGTGTGCGGAGTCGGAATCGTTGAGTGCCGCAGTGGGTTCGTCGAGAATCAGCAGGGTCACGTCCTTGGACAGTGCCTTGGCGATCTCGACGAGTTGCTGCTTGCCGACGCCGAGATCGCTCACGACGTTGACGGGATTCTCCCGCAGCCCTACCCGGTTCAGTAGGGCTGCGGCCTCGGAATTCGTTCGGTTCCAGTCGATGAACCCGCGCTTGGACCGCTCGTTGCCGAGAAAGATGTTCTCGGCAATGGAGAGATGCGGACTCAGTGCGAGTTCCTGATGGATGATGACGATGCCCTCGGCCTCGCTACTCCGGATGTCGGAGAACGAGCACTCTCGACCGTCGAACACGATGTCGCCGTCGAATGTGTCGTGTGCGTACACACCCGACAACACCTTCATGAGCGTCGACTTGCCTGCTCCGTTCTCGCCGCAGATCGCGTGGATCTCGCCGCGATTCACCGAGAGAGTGACATCCTGTAGCGCCTTGACGCCGGGAAATGTTTTGGTGATGCCGCGCATCTCCAGAATCGGGCTCGTCATCGCCGAACTCACTTCAACTGATCCTCGGTGTAGTAGCCACCCTCGACGAGCAGCTTCTCGTAGTTGTCCTTGTAGACGATCTCGGGCTGCAGCAGGTACGCCGGAACGACCTTCTCGCCGTTGTCGTAATCGGTGGTGTTGTTGGTCTCGGGAGTTTGACCGTTGAGCATGGCCTGAGCCATCTGGATCGTGACCTCGGCCAGCTGGCGCGTGTCCTTGTAGATCGTGGAGTACTGCTCACCGGCGATGATCGACTTGACCGACGGCACCTCGGCGTCCTGTCCGGTGACGACCGGGTAGGGCTGACCGGCGGTTCCGTAGCCGTTGCTCTTGAGCGCGGACAGAATTCCGATCGACAGACCGTCGTACGGGGAGAGCACGCCCTGAACCTTCTGGCCCGAGGAGTACGTCTTGGTCAGCAGGTCTTCCATGCGCTTCTGTGCCGTCGCCGGATCCCAGCGCAGGGTGGCAGCGGTTCCGAAGTCGGACTCGCCACTACCGATCTTCAGAGTTCCCTTGTCCAGGTACGGCTTCAGGGTCTCCATGGCACCGTCGAAGAAGAAGGTGGCGTTGTTGTCGTCGGGCGAACCGGCGAAAACCTCGATGTTGAGCGGGCCGGCGGGCGCGTCGGCCTTGTCGGTGCCGTCCTCGTTCTTCAGCCCGAGGCCGACCAACAGTGAGGTGGCCTGGTCGACGCCGACCTTGTAGTTGTCGAACGTCGCGTAGTAGTCGACGTCCGGGGAGTTGCGGATGAGCCGGTCGTAGGCGATGACACCGATGCCGTTGTCCTTGGCTTCCTGCAGCTGGGTGGTGATGGCGGTGCCGTCCACCGAGGCCACGATCAGCAGCTTCGCGCCCTGGGTGATCTGATTCTCGATCTGGTTGACCTGGGTGGGAATGTCGTTCTCCGCGTACTGCAGGTCGACCTTGTATCCCTGGCCCTCCAACGCGCTCTTGAGGTTGTCGCCGTCGGCGATCCAACGGGCGGAGGACTTCGTCGGCATGGTGACGCCGATCAACGCACCTGCGGTGCTGCCGCCCTCGGCCGGAGCCTCGTCTGCGGTCTTGGTACTCGATCCGCACGCACCGAGCGTGAGGGTGAGGGCCACCGCGGCCGTAGCCATGGATAGCTTTCGAAACTTCATCGTTTCTCCCTGTGTTGTGAGGTAGACCGTGAAGCGGAGGCCGTCGGGTGGTCCCGTGTGGTTCGCATCACATCAAAACGAAAGTGTGAGCGATAACATCGGCATTGTCAAAGATTTCTTTTTGCACCCCGCGTGAGCAGTGTGAGCGCTAACATCTGCCGCCGACGACTCTCGGCGAAGCGCCGAAGTTGCGGCCCGTCAGTGCAACTCGTGCACCGACTGCTTACCGCTCTTGAGCCAGCGGCTCGGCAGCCGGCCGACCAGCTCGCCGAGCGGATGCACCGCTGCCGAGAGGATCTCCACGGAATCCTGCAGGATGTCGATCGAGATACTCATACGCTCGATGTTCGGAGCCACGGACGTCAGCGTCTCGGAAAGTTTGACCAACTGGTCCAGCGGCCCGCCCTTGGCCGTCAGACGCTCGACGGCACCGTCCTCGGCCAGCATCGTCTCGAGGATGCCGTTCTCCGCGATGGCCCGTTCGATCAGACCGTCCTGACGCGTCAACACCTCGAGCGGACCGTCCTTCGCCGTCAAGCGTTCGAGGGGTCCGTTGGTGGCGGTGATCCTGTCCAGAAGACCGCCTTCGGCGAGCAACCGTTCGAGCGGTCCGTCCTCGGCGAGCAGTCGGTCCAGCGGTCCGCCGGGAGCGAGAATGCGCTCGACCGGTCCCCCCGGAGACAGCAGGCGCTCGAGCGTGCCGTCCTCGGACGTGAGTCGATCGACGACGCCGCCCTGGGCAAGCAGGCGGTCGAGTGGCCCGCCTTCCTTCAGAGCGTTGCCCAACGCGCGATCGTCGGAGGTGAGCTGGCCGAGCTGGGTGAGCAGCTGCATCGTGCCGCCGCGCGGATTGGCGAGCGACGCCACACCGGCCGTGCCGGACGCGCCGGTGGCCAACGCCATCCTGGTGGTCGCCAACGCGACCTCTGCGACGCCGATCGCCTGCTCGGCGATGGCCAAGCCGGCCCGTGCAGGCAGTGTGATCGCTGACACCCAGTTCATCGTTTTACTGTAACTGCTTGTAGCCGGGAAAATCAGTGAAGAACCTTCAGTCCCACAACGCAGCCGACGATGCCGACCAGAAGCACGACTTTGAGGAACGACGCTGCTTCGGCACCGGTGATCATCGCGTACGCCACGGTCAAGGTGGCACCGATTCCCACCCAGACCGCATACGCGGTTCCGGTGGGCAACGACCGCATCGCGACCGCGAGACCGATCATGCTGAGCACCACCGCGATACCGAAAACTACCGATGGTCCGAGCTTGGAGAAGCCCTCGGACTTACCGAGCGCTGTCGCCCAGATCGCTTCGAGAACGCCGGAAACGACGAGAATCAGCCATGCCATGAGAAATCACCTCTCGGCACCGTCTTGTCGCTGTTCGGGTACGGCGCGCCTCGTCCGATTGTCGGAAGTGACCTGTACGACGGTACCAATTCTTCCTGGGCGGGGACGCGGATTTTCCGGTGTCAGTACGCGTACGTGTTCGTCGGCGGGTCGATGCGCCGGGCCGTCGAGACCGTCATCGTGGGGGTGAAGGCGGTGACTTCGGTCGCGGTCGATGCGTCGACGGTGCCGGTGAGCTGCAGCCAGGTTCCGTCCGGAACATCATCGAGGACAGTCGAATTCGAGTCCAGGTGAATTCGGATGGACCGCGCGTCGGCCGCGCAGCAGATGATCAGGACACGGGCGAGGTCGAGGCCGCCGGTTGTGCCGTCGACGCGCGGCGACCCACCGTTCGCGGTCGCCACGGCGAATCCGGTGACACTGATCTCCCGGCCGTCGAGGCTGTCCTCGGAATCTCGGACGGCCCGCTGCACGACGTCGAGCAACGGGACGTCCGGTGCCTGCCCGTCGGGTAACGGCGGGAAGGGTGTCTTCTCGTGGGTCGAGACGGCGTCGACGGACCGGTCGCCGACCGCCGAGACACCGAGCGCGGGCGGGGCGACGAGGAGGATCACCGCAATCGGCACGAGCAACAGCCAGTACGGGCGGGCGTCGTGATCGTGACCGTCCGTCGGCCCACCGCGCCGGATGTCGGCGACGATCGAGGCTGCCGCGAGGACGACGATCAGCACGCCCGCGATCAGCAGATACGGATGCAGTGACGGTTTGACGTACCGAACGAAGCTGCCGTCGAGCGAGATCTTCACGATCGCTCCGCCGAAGAGGAACAGCAGGACGTTCTGCACCTCGCGCTTCATCGCGCGCCGATCAGGAATCCGCCGACGACCGAGGCACACACGATCGCCACGACGAAGGTCAGTGGTGCGAAGCGGACGACGAAACCGCGCCCGAAGCTGCCCGCCTGCATCGCCATCAACTTCAGATCGACGGCCGGGCCGACCACCAGGAAGACCAGGCGCGGGAGCAGCGGCAGCATCGACATACTGGCCGCGACGAACGCGTCGGCCTCCGAACACAGCGCCAGCAGAACCGCCAGAACGGCCATCACCACGATGGACAGCAGCAGCTGACCGGCCAGGTGCGCATAGACCCGATCGGGAATCACCAGGTGCAGAGCCGCGGCCGCCGCGGCGCCGAACACCAGAAACGCCCCGGCCTGCAGCAGGTCTGCACGAGCCGACTCGCGGAACGTCTCCCACTTCGGGCCTTCGTGATCGTGACCACGATCGGTCAGCCGCGCGGTGATCCACTCGGCCTTGCCGAACCGCGTCCACAGCCAGCCCATCACCACGGCCGTGGCGAGCGAGGCGAGGAACCGGGCGAGAACCATCGCCGGCTCACCCGGAAAGGCCACCGCAGTCGACACGAGAACGACGGGGTTGATCGCCGGTGCCGACAGCAGAAATGCCAGAGCCGCCGACGTCGGCATTCCCTGGTCCATCAACCGCCTGGAGACGGGAACAGCTCCGCACTCGCACCCGGGCAATGCCATCCCGGCGAGTCCGCTCACACCGACCGCCGCGGGCTCGTTCTTCGGGACCACACGTCGAAGCACGGCCGGGGAGACGAACGCGGCGATGCCGCCGCTGACGAGCACGCCCAGCACCAGGAACGGCGTCGCCTGCACGAAGATCCCGGTGAAGACGGTGGCTCCGGTTCGCAGGGCAGGGGAGGCGGCGACCCACTCGGCGAGGTACGGACCTGTCACGATGCCCAACACGAGCAGAGTTGCGAATACGTGCATGGAAGTGACCGTCGGCCTGCGCCTCGTGCGGCGATCGGTGTTCGCAGGGAGCATCGCGCTCCATCATGCCCTCTCTTCGGGCCCACTCGGTCGGGGCTCACAGCAACCTCACAGCGAGAGTCCAGCGGACAAGCAGCAACGCGCGCGATGATGGACACCGTGAGCGAAACCCCCGAAGCGCGTGTACTGATCGTCGACGACGAACCGACCATCGTCGAGCTGTTGGCGGTCAGTCTCAAGTTCCAGGGATTCGAGGTCGCGACGGCGTCCTCCGGCCCCGAGGCCCTGGACAAGTCGCGTACCTTTCGGCCCGAGGCACTGATCCTCGACGTCATGATGCCGGGCATGGACGGCTTCGGTCTGCTGCGCAGGCTGCGCGCAGACGGAGTGGATGCTCCGGCGTTGTTCCTGACGGCGCGAGATTCCGTGGAAGACAAGGTGACCGGTCTGACGCTCGGCGCGGACGACTACGTCACCAAGCCGTTCAGCCTCGAGGAAGTAGTGGCTCGGCTCCGGGTGATTCTGCGCCGGTCCGGTCGGACCGAGGAGACCGAATCGTCGCGAGTTGCGTTCGCGGACATCGAACTCGACGACGACACCCACGAGGTGTGGAAGGCAGGCGAGCCGGTCTCGCTCTCGCCGACCGAGTTCACTCTGCTGCGGTACTTCATGGTCAATGCCGGAACGGTGCTGAGCAAGCCGCGCATTCTGGATCACGTGTGGCACTACGACTTCGGCGGTGAGGTGGGAGTGGTGGAGTCGTACGTGTCGTATCTGCGTCGTAAGGTCGACACGGGCGATACCCGATTGATCCACACGTTGCGGGGCGTCGGCTACGTCATGCGGCAGCCGCGGTGACCGGCCTCCGCTCACGGCTGGGGGACATCCCGCTGCGCTTCACTCTGGTTGCGGCCCTGCTGCTGTTGGTCGGGCTCGGACTGCTGGCATCGGGTGTCGCGGTGACGTCCTCGTTGGAGACGTCGTTGATGCGTCGCCTCGATCAGCAGCTGGTCGAGGCATCTCGGGGATGGGCGCAACCGGACTCCCGCCCACTTCCGCCCATCGGCGAGCCCAATCCCGGTCGCCCGCCGTCGAATTTCTACGTCCGGTCCGTGGCGAACGACGGCACCGTACGGGGACCCATCAACGATGTGGCAGAGAGTGTTCCGGATCTATCCGGTGTCACCACCGATCGCCCGACGACGGTCGGCTCCGAGAGCGACCCAGGGAAACAGTGGCGCGTGTTGACGGTGACCAACAGCGACGGATCCACCACGGTGGGTATACCGCTCGGTCCCAATCAGCAGACCGTCAGCCGACTGATGGTGCTCCAGTTGTACATCGGGGCAGCGGTATTGGTGGTGTTGGGTGTGGTGGCGTACTTCGTGGTGCGGCGCAGTCTGCGGCCGTTGCGCGAGGTGGAGACGACGGCAGCCGCGATTGCCGCAGGCGATCTGCACCGGCGGGTGCCCCACCGCAGCGAGAAAACGGAAGTCGGTCGACTGTCGGCGGCGTTGAACGGAATGCTCTCGCAGATACAGCGGGCGTTCGCGGCGACCGCCGCCTCGGAAGAAGCGGCGCGGGCGTCCGAGGATCGGATGCGCCGGTTCGTCGCCGACGCCAGCCACGAACTGCGGACTCCGCTGACGACCATCCGGGGATTCGCCGAGCTGTACCGGCAGGGGGCGATGAGCGACATCGCATTGTTGATGTCGCGGATCGAGGGCGAATCGGCGCGCATGGGACTGCTCGTCGAGGATCTGCTCATGCTCGCGCGACTCGATGCCCAGCGTCCCCTCGAGGTACGTCGGGTCGACGTGCTGACCATCGCCGCCGATGCCGTGCACGATGCGAAAGCCGTCTCGCCCGCACGCGACATCTCGCTGAAGGTATCGGCAGGACCGGGTATTCCGGAGGTCGCCGGCGACGATGCCCGGCTGCGTCAGGTGTTGGCCAACCTCGTGGGGAACGCAGTGCGGCACACGCCCGAGTCCGCGTCGATCACGGTGTGCGTGGGCACCACCGAGGAGTCGGTGGTGCTCGAGGTGCAGGACACCGGCCCCGGGCTGGGCGAGGAGGAGGCAGCCCACGTCTTCGAGCGCTTCTATCGCACCGACTCGTCCCGGACCCGTGAGAGCGGGGGCAGTGGGCTCGGCCTGTCCATAGTCGCAGCCCTGGTCGCCGCCCACAACGGGACCGTGGACGTGCGAAGTACTCCCGGCGCGGGTGCCACGTTCCGGGTCGAACTACCCAGGGCTGCAGACTGATCCGCTCACCCGGCCATGGACCGATCCTTCTTCCTTTCGGCGATCTTGGTGTACGCGGCAGCAGCGAGGGGCGCGGCCACGAGCATCGACACCAGCCGAATCACCTGAACGCAGGCGACGAACGTGACGTCCGATCCCGTCGTCGCGGACACGGCGAGCACTGCGGCCAGTCCGCCGGGCGTCGTCGCGAGATAACCGGTCAACATGCTGACTCCGGTGACGGCGGACAGCGCCCAGCCCAGGAGTGCGCAGATCAGACCGATCGTGAGTACGAGCAGCGCGGCCCACGGGAAGATGCGTCCGATGGCCCGCAGGCTGGCGACGGTGAAGGCAAGTCCCGCCTGCCATCCGATGACGATGAACGCCAACGGCAGCAGTACTTCCGGGACGGCGATGTCGACGGGCCAGCCGAGTAGCTCGCAGGCTCCGGCGACGATCAGCGGTCCGAGCGTGGCGGGGGCGGGGAGCCGGATCGTCTTCGCGAGCAGGATTCCGACGACGACGGCACCGATCAGAAAGGCCGTGCCGATGTACCACGGTGTCGTCGACGCCTCGTCGGACCCGGACGTGCCACCGGTGTCGGTGTGAAAGGCGAAGGTGACGATCAACGGCATCGTGACGACCACCAACGCCACGCGAAGGTACTGGACCACGGCGACGATGCGCTCGTCACCGCCGAGCTCGCGGGCGACCGACACCAGACCTGTTGCGCCACCGGCAATCAGAGACAGTGCTCCGGTCACCGGATCGACGTCGCGGTGCAGTGCCAGCAGAGCGCCGCAGCCGGCACTGACGATCAGGGTCGCCAACCCGACGGTGACCGCGGGAAGCCAGTTCTCTCCCAGCGCAGCGAGGGTGTCGGTGTCGAGCATGAGTCCGATCGTCACCGCCAGCGTGCCCTGCGCTGCCATGGACGCGGGACGGGGGACCGCGGCCGGACCCAACCCGGTCAGTGCGAACACCACGGCGACGACGAGTGCGGCGAACAGCGACGGCGCGGTGAGGCCCAGACTCGCGAAAAGGGCCCAGCCCCCGACGGATACGGCCGCGAGGCCGATCCATCGGAGGCTGTGCCGCACTACGGTCGTCACCTTGTCGGCAACACTCACGCTCCGGACTTGACCAGTAGAACCGGAACCGGAATTTCGAGCAGCAGGCGCTGAATCGTCTGTCCCATCAGGAACTTGCCGACTGCCGAGCGGTGCCGGGAGCCGACGACGAGGATCTCGGACTTCTGCTCCTCCACCAGAGTCAGCAGAGTGTTCACGGCGTCGGGATCGGGGCGACCCACCGCCACGGTCCAGGCCACGGCCTCGGCGTTGTCGATGTCGGCCAGGGCGGTCTCCACTGAGGTGGAGACCGCAGCGGTTTCGCCTGCCTCGGCGGACGGCTCGGCCGATCCCGACAGTGCGTGCAGGACGACCAGATCGGTCTCTCTGATCCGAGCTTCTCGAACGGCGGCCGCGAGTGCTGCGCGGCCCTCGGGTGAATTGTTGTGCAGTACGCCAACAGTCATGACGGTGTCTCCTTCGGGAAGGTGGGGGTGAGGGATCAGCCGAACGGAATCTGACCGAGGACGATGCCGACCGCCAGCATCGCGAGGGAGACGACCACCGCTCGCCACAACACCTTCTTGTGGTGATCGGCCAGCGAGACTCCGGCGAGCGTGACCAGCAGCAGGATGGCCGGAACCAGCGGGCTCTGCAGGTGGACGGGCTGACCGGTGATCGAGGCACGGGCCATCTCGACCGGGTCGATGCCGTACTTGCTCGCGGTCTCGGTGAGCACCGGCAGGATGCCGAAGTAGAAGGCGTCGTTGGTCATGAAGAACGTCAGCGGGATGCTCAGGATGCCGGTGATGACGGCCAGGTACGGGCCCATTCCCGACGGGATGACGTTGAGCAGCCACTCGGCCATGGCCTCGACCATGCCGGTGCCCTGGAAGACGCCCGTCAGGATTGCTGCGGCGAGCACCATGGCGACGACGGAGACGATGGAGGACGAGTGCCGAGCGATCGCGTCGCCCTGCTCCTTGACCTTCGGGAAGTTGACCGTCAGCGCGATCGAGGCAGCGATCATGAACAGCACCGGAATGGGAAGAATGTCCATGACCAGGATGACGAGGAGAACGACCGTCAGAGCAGCGTTGAACCACAGCAACTTCGGGCGCAGCGTGTCGCGATTGGGGTCCAGACCGTCGAAGAACTGACCCGATTCGCCGGAGCCGTCCGATCCGCCGGTTCCTGCTCCGCCGGTTCCCTTGCCGCCCTTGCGGATGCTTCCACCACCGCCGGATGCAACCAGCTCGGGTTCGTAGATCAGCTTGCCGATGCGTCGACGCTCCATGATGCCGAGGTGAACGGCGAAGAGCAGCACGATGATCAGGCCGACGATCATCGACGGAACCATCGGAACGAACACGTCGGACGGGGAGATTCCCAGAGCGGATGCAGCGCGAACCGTCGGGCCGCCCCACGGGATGATGTTCATCGTGCCGTTGGCGAGTCCGGCGACGACCGTCAGAATGACCGGGCTGACACCGAGTTTGAGGTACAGCGGCAGCAGTGCGGACGTGACGATGATGAAGGTGGTCGAGCCGTCGCCGTCGAGCGAGACGACCATGGCCAGAATGGCCGTTCCGACAACGAGTTTCATCGGGTCGTTGCGTACGACACGCAGGATGCCGCGCACCAGTGGGTCGAACAGTCCGACGTCGATCATGATTCCGAAGAAGATGATGGCGAAGAACAGCAGGGCCGCGGTGGGAGCGAGGGACTTGATGCCGTCGGTGATCATGTCACCGATGCCGAGTCCCGCGCCGGCCAGCAGACCGAAGATGACGGGGACGAGGGTGAGTGCGACGACGGGCGTGGCTCTCTTGGTCAAGATCAAGAACATGAAGGCGGCTACCATGAGGAAGCCGAGTATCACCAACATCGTGCACTCCTTCTCGAAATGTGTGAGGTGGGTCCGGTTGGACTACGTGTTGTGACTGAAGTTACGTAACCGGCATCACATGTTCGCCGTTGTGCGCACTACCCGCGCAAGCAACGTAAAGAGCCTTTTGCGCATTGTGCTCGAGCAGCTCTCGCTCTAGCCTTGGCTGGTGCGATTGAGGACTCAAGTGCTGCTGCTGCAGGCCGCGTTGGTTGCGGTCGCGCTGGCAGTGGCGTTCGGAGTATTCGCGATCAGTAGCGGCGAACAGGCCAGCGAGGAGTACGGCGAGCGGGCACTCGCGGTCGCGCGGACCGTAGCCTCCGACCCCGAGGTGCGTTCGCTCGTGGGGCAGTTCTCGGCCGCGGACACCGCGGGCACCGATGCTGCGCCGGCCGGAGTGCTGGCAGGCGGTGCGCTGCAACGGACGGGCGAAAGCGCCCGGGAGCGCACCGACGCACTGTTCGTCGTCATCACCGACGACCGGGGACTGCGCCTGGCACATCCGGATCCGACCGTCCTGGGGCAACGGGTGAGCACCGATCCGTCCGGGGCGTTGGCGGGCAACGAGGTCGTCGAATCCGAACGCGGCACACTGGGCGACTCCGTCCGTGCCAAAGTGCCCATCCTGGCTCCGGGCTCGGCAGACGTCGTGATCGGCGAAGTGAGCGTCGGAATCTCCACGACGGCAGTGCGAACCGAGCTGGTGAAGGATCTGATCAACGGCGCACTGGTCACCGGCGCAGTCCTGCTGTTGGGTGTGCTGGGCTCGATCCTGCTGGCGCGCAGGTGGAAGCGGCTGACCCTGGGCCTCGAACCCGAGGAACTCGCCGAGCTCGTGCGCGAGCAGGAGGCGGTGCTGCACGGCATCGGCGAAGGCGTGGTGGCCATCGATCCGGACGGCATCGTCACCGTCGTCAACGACGAGGCGCGCACCTTGCTCTCGATCGAGGGGAAGCCGGGAATGCGCGTGGAGGACATCGGTCTGACACCCAGATTGCTCGAGGTCATCGAGATCCCTACGGGCGAGCCGGTACTCGCGGCCGTCGACGAGGTCGTCGTCATCGCGGCGGCGCGAAAGGTGCTGCGTGACAATCGAGATCTGGGAACGGTACTCACCGTGCGAGATCGAACGGACGTGGAGGCACTGACGCGTCAACTCGACGCGGTGCAGTCGATGTCCGCGGTGCTGCGCGCCCAGCGACACGAGTTCGCGAACCGGATGCATCTGGTCAGTGGGCTGCTGCACGAGGGCCACCCCGATCGGGCGTCGGAGTACATCGACGAGATTCTCGGTGTCGGACCGAGATCGGAGGCGGTCGAGGGCATCGATGCGGTCTCCGACGCCTACCTACGTTCCTTCCTCACGGCCAAGGCGGCACACGCGCGCGAGAGTGGCGTGCGACTGGTGTTGGGGGAGAACACCTGGGTCGGTGGAGAACTGGTCGGACCGGTGGACGTCACCACCGTGCTGGGCAACCTGATCGACAACGCCATCGACGCAGCACGGCTCGGTGCACGTCGACCTGCCGAAGTGGAAGTCGAGCTGGTGCAGGAGGATTCGACCTTGCATATCGTCGTCGTCGATTCGGGTGACGGCGTTGCGTTGGCGCCCGAGCAGGTGTTCGTCGAGGGAGTCTCGACCAAGTCGACGGCAGATACGCCGGGTGGCCGAGGTGTGGGACTGGCACTGAGCCGACAGATCGCGCGAACCCGAGGCGGCGAAGTGACGTTGGCCGATGCCGGCGGGCAGATCACGGCCGACAACGATCGCGGAGGCGCAGTGTTCATCGCCTCGATTCCCGACGCACTACTGATCGAAGAGGTGACGCAATGAAAGTTCTCGTCGTCGACGACGACTTCAGGGTCGCAGATCTGCATGCGGCACTGGTGAATTCGCTCGACCAGTACGAAGTGGCCGCAGTGGCGACGAGTATCGCCCAGGCACGCGAGCTGCTGACGACACAGTCGTTCGACCTGGCACTGGTGGACGTGTATCTGCCGGACGGGTCCGGTATCGACCTGGTGAGAGAACTACCGTGTGACGCGGTGGTGCTCTCCGCTGCTGCGGATCAGGCCACGGTGCGCTCGGCGATGACTGCGGGCGCATGGACGTATCTGATCAAGCCGTTTCCACGCTCGGCGCTGGTCGATCGCCTCACCGGGTACCTCGGCTACCGCGGCGCGCTCGATCGTTCGGACGAACTGACTCAGGCGGACATCGACGGTGGGCTCGACGCCCTCCGCCCGCGCGCTGCGGCTCCGTTACCGGCCTCGCAGTCGGTCACCCGCGACCTGGTGCTCGACGCGGTGCGCGGAACGGCGGAGCCGATGTCGGCCGGAGAAGTTGCTGCGGCCATCGGCATTTCGCGAGCGACGGCCCAGCGGTATCTGGCCACCCTGGTGTCCAAGGGTCGGCTGCGGATGCAGCTGCGGTACGGATCGACCGGGCGTCCCGAGCAGGAGTACTCGCTACCGCCGGGTGCGTGACATCGCCACGACCGCAGCTCCGACGAGCGAAATGGCCGCGGTGAGCAGAGCCGCGGTGTTCCAGCCCGTGACCAGAGCTGCCGCGGCATGATCGCCGGCCGGCACGGCAACCACCGCAACGACGGTGACCCCGATAGCGGATCCGACGTAGCGCGCGGTGTTGTTGGCCCCGCTGCCCATACCGCCGCGTCCGGGCGGGACGCTGGCCACGGCCTCGCGTCCCAGCGCGGCGTTGAGGACGCCACTGGCGACGCCCGCCACGAGCAGTCCCGGCAGCAGCCGAGGCCAACCGGCGTCCGCGGCGAGGCCCGTCAACATCACCATGCCCACTGCCACTCCGATCAGGCCGGCGGCGAGCTGGGTGCGGCCGCTGACGGCGGCCGGGATGCGCCGAGCCAGCAGGGCGGTGACGACCGAGGTCGCAGACCACGCGAACAGCAGAATCGCTGCCCCGAGCGCATCGATGCCGAGCGCGGTGCCCACGAACCCGGCCAGGTACGACATCAGAGCGATGATCCCGCCGCCCGTGGCCAGGGCGGCGACCGTGGCGGCGAGAAACGGTGGATGCCGAAACAACATGAGATCGAGCATCGGGCTCGCACTGCGCAATTCGAGCGCGACGAAGGCCAGCAGCAGTAGCGCGGCGAGAACGAACAACACGATAGGAGTCACGGCGGTCCACCCCTGCCGCCCCTCGACCAGCGCGGCCAGTAGTGCGCCGATGCCCGTGGCCAACAGCACCGCGCCGACCGGATCGAGGCCGCGCGGGGCGTCGGACATGGATTCTTCGACGCGCAGCTGCGCGACGACGGCGAGCACGAGAGTGGCGATCGCGAGGACCACGTACGCCTCACGCCAGCTGGCCCACCGGTCGAGGAGCGCGGCGAGTAGCGGTCCGAGCGCGATACCGGCCCCGACGCTGGCACCCCAGACTCCGCTGGCCTTGGCGCGCACCGGCCCCGCGGGGTGAGTGTGCGCGATGATGCCGAGGCTCGACGCGACGACCGCCGCGCCGCCGAGGCCTTGCAGGATGCGGGCCAGCACGAAGATGAGGGTGTTGGGAGAGACGGCGCAGACGATTGCGCCGACGGCCAGAACGACTGCTCCCAGTACGAACGTGCGGCGACGGCCGAAGTCGTCTGCGACGGTCCCGGTGGTGAGCAACGCGGCGGCGAGACCGATGCTCATCGAGCTCAGAATCCAGGTCCGTCCCGCCGCGTCCGACATCAGGTCCAGCGCGGTGCTGTTGATCGTCGCGAGCGGAGCGGTGAACGCCATCAGCGTCAACAAGGTGCCGGATGCGGCGACGGCCAGTGCGCGGGTGCCGTTCGTGGTGCCGGCGGGCGTGGGTGCAGTGTCGGTCATCGTCGTCTCTCTGGTCTGGTGATCGAACTGTAAACGGCCAACTTGGTTCGGTCAACAGACTGTACGATCGGCGCATGGCACTCGGAACCGACTACGCCCGCCAGGACTGCCCCTTGGCCCGCGCGCTCGAACTCGTCGGCGAGCGCTGGACCATGCTCATCGTGCGCGACAGCTTCTTCGGGGTCCGACGCTTCGGCGACTTCCAGGTCCACCTCGACATTTCCAAGGCAGTTCTGGCTCAACGGCTCGGCACCCTGGTCGACGCCGGATTGCTCGACCGGCAAGCCCGAGCCCACGGCGGCGGCCACGACGACTACGTCCCGACGCATGCCCTCGAAGGACTGTGGCCGGCCGTCTACGCCCTGAGCTATTGGGGCGAGGAACAGAACCCGAAGCCCACAGGCACACGTCGCCGGTTTCTACATGCGACCTGCGGGACAGATCTGGGACCGCTCGGACTGTGCCCCGAGTGTGGCGTCGCACCCGGCCCACGCGACATCGATACCGACATCGGACCGGGTTACGACCCGGACAACCGATCCGACGCGGTATCGACGCAGCTACGAACGCGTCGACGGCTGCTGACGCCCCTGCGCTGAGCGAGGCGCATCAGTTAGGGACGTGAGCCTCGTGCCCGAGGTGGCGTAGCGCTGCTCGAAGCTTGTCGGCAGCCTCGTCCTGTGACTCCGCGGACGGGTTCGGATCCGCACCGGAGATGTCGAAATTGCCCATGTCGTACGCCGGAAACACGTGCAGGTGCAGGTGCGGCACCTCGAGGCCGGCGATCAACAGGCCGGCCCTGGGCGCGTCGAACGCCGTCCTGACAGCCTGACCGATGATCTGCGCGACGGCAGTGATCTTGGCAAACACGGCACCGTCGACGTCCTGCCACTGATCGATCTCCTCACGCGGAACCACCAACGTGTGTCCCTGAGTGACGGGGGCAATCGTCAGAAACGCCACGACGTCGTCGTCCTGCCAGACGAACCGTCCGGGAATCTCACCTGCGATGATCTTGCTGAAAATAGAAGCCATG
The DNA here is from genome assembly GCF_017168275.1 of Rhodococcus sp. KRD175. Classification (NCBI taxonomy): domain Bacteria; kingdom Bacillati; phylum Actinomycetota; class Actinomycetes; order Mycobacteriales; family Nocardiaceae; genus Rhodococcus; species Rhodococcus sp. KRD175. Next base: position 698,060 of record NZ_JABFAQ010000004.1, on the reverse strand, counting down.
GGGACAGAATGCCTTATTGGGGCGTCTCCCAGGTGATTGCCAGGTTCGTCGCAGCGTGGGTCCAGCTGCACACACGAGTGTTGCCTCATGACAACGAACTACCTCGCCCGAGCAGCAGGCCACCGGCCCGGCTCGAACGCAACGGCCACGCTCGAGGTGGTCATCCCGGTGTACAACGAAGAGGAGGATCTCGAGCAGTGCATTCGTCGACTGCACGAGCATCTCGAGGAAAGGATCCCGTTTCGGTCGCGGATCACCATCGCCGACAACGCAAGTACCGACGGCACCCTCGCGGTGGCGCATCGGCTCGCCGACGAGATCGACGGAGTTCGGGTTCATCATCTCGACGAGAAGGGACGCGGGCGGGCGCTCAAAGCGGTGTGGCTCGTGTCCGACGCCGACGTCGTTGCCTACATGGATGTCGATCTGTCCACCGACCTCAACGCCCTCATGCCGCTCGTCGCTCCATTGCTGTCGGGTCACTCGGACCTCGCCATCGGTTCTCGGCTGAACCGGTCGTCCCGGGTCGTTCGCGGAGTGAAACGTGAATTGATCTCGCGCAGTTACAATCTCATCCTGCGCACCTCGCTGCGCGCCCGCTTCTCCGACGCTCAGTGCGGGTTCAAGGCGATGCGCACCGATGTTGCTCGACAACTGCTTCCACTCGTCGAAGACACCGGATGGTTCTTCGACACCGAACTGCTCGTCATCGCCGAGAAGGTCGGCCTACGGATTCACGAGGTGCCGGTCGATTGGGTCGACGACCCCGACAGCAGCGTCCACCTCCTCGATACCGCCGTCAAGGATCTGCAGGGATGCTGGCGCGTCGGTCGTGCCCTTGCGACCGGAATGCTCCCTGTCGCCGAACTGCGTCGAAGCCTGGGACGGGAGCCGCTCGTGGCCGGTGTACCGCACGGAATGATCGGCCAGCTGGTGCGATTCGGCATCATCGGTGTCGCGAGCACCGTGGCCTACGCACTGCTGTATCTGGTGCTGCATCCCATGATCGGGGCACAGGCCGCGAACTTCGCCGGACTGCTCATCACCGCGATACTGAACACAGCGGCCAACCGTGCCTTCACTTTCGGCGTCCGAGGGCCCGCGAGCGCGGGCAAGCACCAGCTGCAGGGTCTGGCGATCTTCGGCTTCGCGCTGCTGATGACGAGCGGCTCGCTAGCGATACTGCACGCCTGGTCTCCGGACGTGTCGCGGCACATCGAACTGGCCGTTCTCGTCGTCGCCAATCTCGTTGCCACCGTGTGCCGATTCGTCGCACTGCGGTGGGTCTTCCGTAGTTCGGAGTCCGATCTTTTAGGAGAGAACCGATGACCACGACGATCGAACGGCCGTCCGCGGCCGCGCCGACCGAGCCGGCGACCTCCCGGCGGTGGGAACTTCTCGGGTTGATCGCTCTGCTGATCGGCACCGGCGTGGCATACATCTGGGGACTCGGTGCCTCGGGTTGGGCCAACTCCTTCTATTCCGCAGCGATACAGGCAGGTTCGGTGTCGTGGAAGGCCTTCTTCTTCGGATCCTCCGATGCCGCCAACTCGATCACCGTCGACAAGCCGCCGATGTCGCTGTGGTTGATGTCGTTGTCGGTGCGGGTGTTCGGGCTCAACACCTGGGCGATGCTGGTGCCGCAGGCGCTGCTCGGAGTCGCTTCCGTTGCGTTGCTGCGAGCCGTCGTCGTCCGCCGATTCGGTGCGGCCGCCGGGTTGCTCGCCGGACTGGTGCTGGCGCTGACTCCCGTTGCCGCACTGATGTTTCGGTTCAACAACCCCGACGCGTTGCTGGTGCTGCTGATGATCGCCGCCGTCTGGGCCATGTTGCGAGGCGTCGAATCGGGAAAGATCAAGTGGCTGTTGATCACCGGTATGTTCGTCGGATTCGGCTTTCTCACCAAGCAGCTCCAGGTGATGCTCGTCGTACCGCCGCTGGCCTTGACGTACCTGATCGCCGGGCAGCCCAAACTCGGCACTCGAGTGCTGCAACTGTTCGCCGCGCTCGGAGCCATGATCGTCTCGGCCGGTTGGTGGTTGCTGATCGTCGAGTTCTGGCCGGCATCCTCGCGGCCGTGGGTCGGTGGCTCGCAGAACAATTCGATTCTGGAACTGACTCTCGGCTACAACGGGTTGGGTCGACTCAGCGGCAACGAGACCGGCAGCGTCACCCCGGGCGGTGTCGGTGGCGGCGGCGGGTCGATGTGGGGCGAGACCGGCATCCTCCGCATGTTCGACGCCTCCCAGGGCGGCCAGATCGCCTGGCTCATACCTGCCGCATTGTTGCTGCTGGTGACGGGACTGGTGTTGCGAGGCAAAGCCCCTCGCACCGATGCGCAACGCGCGTCGTTGATCGTCTGGGGCGCATGGCTGCTCGTCACCGGTCTGACGTTCAGCTTCATGGCCGGCATCTTCCACTCGTATTACACGGTCGCACTCTCGCCTGCCGTCGCTGCGCTCGTGGGTATCGGCAGTGTGATGCTGTGGCGCGAACGACAGCGGTTGTGGGTCCGGATCGCGATGGCGCTCGCGGTGGCGTCGACCGTCGCACTGGCGTGGGTGCTGCTCGGCCGTAGCGCGAGCTTCGTGCCGTGGCTGAAGTGGGCGATCCTGGTCGTCGGTGTGGTGGCGGTGGTGGCTCTGCTGATTCCGGCCCTCACTCGCGGCAGGCTCGCCGCGGTCGCGATTCTCGCGGTGATGTTCGCCGGACTGGCCGGGCCGACGGCGTACGCGGTGGACACGATCGGCACCCCGCACACCGGATCGATCGTGTCCGCCGGGCCGAGCACCGGTATGCGCGGATTCGGCGGCATGGGTGAGGGCCAGCGCGGGCAGGGTGGTCTGCCGGGTGGAATGCAGCTGCCTCCCGGTGCACAGATGCCGGCCGGAATGCAGCCACCGGCGGGACTCCCGGGTCAGGCCGGCCAGCTGCCGGGCGGAGCCGAGATGGGCATGGGCGGCGGTATGGGTGGACTGCTCGAAGGCAGCACCCCGACCGCCGAGGTCACCGCAATGCTCGAACAGGACGCAGGTTCGTACACCTGGGTGGCGGCGGCCATCGGTGCCAACACCGCGGCGGGTTATCAACTGGCCACCGAGGATCCCGTCATGCCCGTGGGCGGCTTCAACGGAACCGACCCGTCGCCGACGCTGGCCGAGTTCCAGCAGTACGTGGCCGACGGCCGAATCCACTACTTCATCGGAGGCGGCGGTATGGGTGGCAGGGAGTCGGGTTCCTCGGCCGAAATCTCGGCATGGGTGACCGAGAACTTCACCGCGACCACCGTCGACAACGTCACGCTGTACGACCTGACACAGTAATCTCGCCATCCCCGACGGGCCCCGCATCACGACAGGTGCGGGGCCCGTCGGCGTCGAGCAGATAGTCTGATGCACTGTGCGCGTACTCGTCATAGGTTCCGGTGCTCGTGAGCACGCCCTTCTACTTGCGTTGAAGGCCGACCCGTCGGTCGACAAACTGTTCGTCGCTCCCGGCAATGCGGGCACAGCCACGCTCGCCGAACAGCACGCCGTCGACGTGGCATCCGGTGAGGCGGTGACAGCACTGGCCACGAAGCTCGAGGTGGATCTCGTCGTCATCGGGCCCGAAGTGCCCCTGGTTCTCGGAGTGGCCGATTCTCTGCGCGAGGCCGGCATCGCCACGTTCGGCCCGTCGGCCGACGCCGCACGCATCGAAGGATCCAAGGCGTTCGCCAAAGACGTCATGGCAAAGGCCGGCGTGCGAACCGCACACAGCGAAATAGTCGACTCGCCCGCACTGCTCGATGCCGCCCTCGACCGATTCGGCCCCAACTGGGTCGTCAAGGACGACGGACTCGCCGCAGGCAAAGGCGTCGTCGTCACCACCGACCGCCTCGTCGCTCGCGACCACGCCGCCGAACTCCTCGAAAACGGTCACCCGGTACTGCTCGAGTCGTTCCTCGACGGCCCCGAGGTGTCCCTGTTCTGCCTCGTCGACGGCGAGACCGTGGTTCCGCTGCTGCCCGCGCAGGACCACAAACGCGTCGGCGACGGAGATACCGGCCCCAACACCGGGGGCATGGGCGCGTACACCCCACTCCCATGGTTGCCCGAAGGTGCCGTCGACGAGATCGTCCGTGACGTGGTGAAACCCGTTGCCGCCGAGCTGGTGAAGCGTGGAGTGCCGTTCTCGGGTCTGCTGTACGCCGGTCTCGCGATGGGTGCCGACGGCCCGGCCGTCGTCGAATTCAACTGTCGCTTCGGCGATCCCGAGACACAGGCGGTGCTGGCCTTGCTGGAGTCGCCGCTCGGCGAGGCGCTGAATGCGACGGCCACCGGCACGCTGGCATCACTGCCGCCTCTGCGCTGGAAGGACGGCGCGGCGGTCACCGTCGTCATCGCCGCCGAGAACTACCCCGGTCGCCCCCGCACCGGTGACGAGATCCTCGGCTCCGAGGGCGAAGGCGTCCTGCATGCCGGCACCGCTGTGAAGGACGGCGCCGTCGTCTCCGCGGGTGGACGCGTGCTGAGCGTCGTCGGCACAGGATTCGACCTCACCGCCGCCCGAGATGACGCCTACTCCCGGATCGCCGGAATCCGATTGCCGGGCAGCCACTTCCGCACCGACATCGGCCTCGCTGCCGTGGAGGGTCGCATCTCGCTGTAGGTGACCTCAGCGCCCACTATTCGTGCTGAAACACCTTTTCCCGATTTTGGGAGCGAATTGTGGGCGCTCAGGTCAGTGCCTTCCGGCGTCGACGCACCGTATCGATGATCTGGTCCACCACGTAAGCGAGGTTGCTCATCACCATCGCTGCCGAATAACGCAGAACCAACCAACCGTCGAGTTGCAGAGAGTTCTGCCGAACTCGATCGCTGGTGAACACCTTGGACTCTACGTGGAACTCACGGCCGTCTATCTCCACGATCACCCGTGACCTCCGGTCCATCAGGTCGGCAAAGTACCGGCCCACCTCGGCGTTGATTTCCAAGTGGTAGCCCCGCGCCGTGAGTGCGCGCGCCACTATTCGCTCCGGCTCGGACAAGGTGCGTGGACAACACACGCGTAGTTGTTTTCTCACCGCTGCAATCCCGGCCATCCCCGCAGACTCCTCACACTGCAGCGCAACCGCCCGCCAGCTGACCTTGTGCGTGAGTGCGGCGTCGAAGAATTGCTCCAGTGCAGTCGTGGGCAACATGGCTGCAACGTCGATGATGCACTGTTCGATCGTGACAACGGGAAGCAGATCGACGTAGCTGGACTCGATCAGGGTTCGGCGGTATTGGCGAACCTACGGCGGGCCTGCCCGTTTTGTAGAGCGAGCGATCGTGAGGTGAACCTGCTCCGGTTCGTGGTCGAGCAGGGTCCACCACCACGCAGCCGTCAGGTGACTGAGCACGGCTTTCGGTTGCCACAACGTGACCGCGGCGCACCGGTCGCGGAAATCGGGCTCGCCGGTGCAGTAGATGCCAGGCAGTATCCGCGTCAACTTTCCGGTCTTGGTGCGGTAGGTGATAGCTCCTCTGGTCATTCCCGAATCGAGTAGTTGTTGTTGCGTGTACACCGTCATTCGCACAGCCTTGCGTCGAAATAGTCGTCGCGGGAGAGAGATTCGCGAATTGTGGATAGCCTTGATTCCTGTGGATAACTGACCTCAGGTCACACTTTGCGAGGGCTCCGACGGTATGCCGTGTGGTAGTGCGAATAGTGGGCGATGAGGTCAGTAGTGTCGATGGAATGCACAGTGAATCGCAGCGATCGAAGGTCGAGCCGTTCCACGTGATGGATGTGTTCGCCGCGGCGGCCGAGCGGGCGCGTACTCACGGTGATGTGCTGTCGCTTGCCGCAGGTCAGCCGTCGACCAGGGCACCCGAGCCGGTGTTGCGCGCCACCCGAGACGCTCTGGATTCGCATCTGCTCGGGTACACCGAGACGCTGGGCATTCTGCCGCTACGGCAAGCGATCGCGGAGTATCACAGCACGCGGTACGGCATCACCGTCGAGGCCGACGACGTGGTGATCACCACCGGGTCGTCGGGCGCATTCACGTTGCTGTTCCTCGCTGCGTTCGACGCGGGGGATACCGTCGTCATGGCCAGGCCCGGGTACCCGGCATATCGAAACACGTTGGCGGCGTTGGGCTGTCGCGTCGTCGAACTGGATTGTGTGGAGGAGACACGGTTCCAGCCCACCGTCGCGATGCTCGACGAACTACCGGAGCCGCCTGCCGGGCTCATCGTCGCCAGTCCGGCCAATCCCACCGGCACGATCATCGACCCCGACGAGCTGGCCGCCATCGCACGCTGGTGCGACGAGCACGGAACCTTGTTGGTCTCCGACGAGATCTATCACGGCATCTCCTACGGCGACGCGCACACGTCGAGCGCCTGGGAGGCGTCGAAGGAATCCGTGGCCATCGGGTCGGTGTCCAAGTACTTCTCGATGACGGGGTGGCGCATGGGCTGGATGCTGCTGCCGGCTCGATTGCGCAGGGCCGTCGAAAGATTGGCGTCGAACATGACGGTCTGCCCGCCGGCGATCTCGCAGGTGGCGGCTATTGCGGCGTTCACCGAAGAGTCGCGCCGCGAGCTGGATTCGCATGTCGAGCGGTACGCCGTCAACCGCAGGATCCTGCTCGACGGTTTGCCCGCGTTGGGTATCACCGATCTGGCTCCGGCCGACGGTGCCTTCTACGTCTACGCGGATATCGCGCATCTCACCGACGACTCGCGGAGTTGGTGCGCCCGAGTGCTGGCCGAGACCGGGGTCGCGTTGGCACCCGGCGTCGACTTCGACACCGTCCGTGGGAACCACACGGTGCGATTCTCGTTCGCGGGCACGACCGCCGATGTCGAAGAAGCCTTGGAGCGACTACGTCGCATGTGAGTGTTTCCTCGTAGCAGGCTACGAGGCAGGAGTGGAGCCTGCGGAACGACAGGAAAGCGCTGCGCTCACATGGGGCGCAGCCGCTCCAGCACCTCGGAGATATCGGCTGCATCGACGTCACGGTGGGTGACGAAGCGCACCTTGCCCGCGACGGTGACGGCAGCGATGCCCAGATCGGCCAGCTCGGTCACTGTCCGTACAGGATCGGCGACGGCGGCGAGCACGATGTTCGTCTGGGGTTCTGCGACCTCCCAGCCCCGTTCACGAAGGCCGCGTGCCAGCGTCGAGGCATTTGCGTGATCCTTGGCGAGATCGCCGATTCGATCCAGGGCGACGAGCCCCGCCGCAGCGAGCACGCCACCCTGACGCACGCCGCCGCCCAACATCTTTCGCACACGCCGGGCCTCATGGATTCGCGCCGCATCGGAGACGAGCATCGAGCCGACGGGTGCGCCGAGCCCCTTGCTCAGGCATACCTGCACCGTGTCTGCGCCGGTGGTCAACGACGCGATCGGAACATCGAGTGCCACAGCGGCATTCCACAGCCGAGCCCCGTCGAGGTGAATTCTCAATCCCGAGTCACGTCCGGCCGCAACGAGTTCCGCCCACTCGTCCGGTCTCAACACGGCACCGCCGGCGAAATTGTGTGTGTTCTCGAGCGAGAGCAATGTGGTCCGCAGGGCGAAGTACGGCCCGACGCCGCCGGCTGCCGCACGCACCGTCGACGCAAGGGGGCGTCCGGGGCCACCGTCGTGGGGAAGTGCCTCGGGCATTCCGCCCGCCAACCAGGCTGCGGTGCCGAGCTCGGAGCCCAGGACGTGCGCGTGCTCCGGGGCCAGGAATCGATCGCCGCGCTGCAGATGGAGCATTAGCGCGATGATGTTGCCCATCGAACCGGACGGCACCCACAGCGCCGCCTCGAAGCCGAGCAGATCCGCCACTCTTTCCTCGAGCGCCGCCATCGTCGGATCGTGGTCGAGGACGTCGTCACCCACTTCGGCGTCGGCCATTGCTTGTCGCATGATCGAATCTGGTCGGGTGATGGTGTCGGAGCGAAGGTCGATAGGTCGATGAGCCACGAACACTGACAATTCCATAGCGCGAAAGCAGTCCGACGAACGGCTGCGAGCTGGCACGATGACTGGAATGTCCGCAGGTCCGACCGAGTCGCAGCACAAGGTGTCGGGTGCGACTCCGAAGGGAGTGCGCCGCCGCCACGCTCTGGCGTCGGCGGCTGCAGACCTGCTGGTCGAGGGTGGATTCGACGCGGTTCGGCACCGGTCGGTGGCCGCTCGCGCCGGACTGCCGTTGGCGTCGACCACCTACTATTTCGAGTCGCTCGGCGACTTGGTGGCCGCGGCGGTCGACGTCGTCGGGACCCGCGAGATCGACGTCATGCGCGGACGTATCGACGACGAGGGCAAGTGCTCAAAGAAGATGGAGTCGACGGTCGATCTCATCGTCGACCTGCTGATCGGGCCGCAGGGCGGTCACGAGCAACTGGTCGCCAGATACGAGCGGTTCATCGCGTCGGCTCGGCATCCGGAACTTCGTGAGGTGCAGCTGAGGCTGCGTGCCCAGATCGACGACCTGCTGACCGATGTGCTGCGGCGATCGGGGCGAACCGTGCAGGAAGAGCAGCTACGACGACTCGTGGCAGTGGTCGACGGTGCAGTGGTGGGCGCGCTCAGCGAGGTGGATCCCGATCCGCGCGAAATGGCGCGGAGCATGCTGTTGGCGGTCATCGACATCGTGGCACCGGCGGAACAGGTGTCGGCCGATTGACTCAGGCCCCCTCAGGCCGGCGTGTTCAACCCGAAGTCGTTCTCGCCCGAGTCTGCGTCTCGGATCGGCGGCACCTCGCACACACCGTCCTCGCAGACGGGGCCGCGGTCGTCGCCGACCATCTCCAAGTCGCCGACCATCTCCAACGGGCCGCTCATGCGCCGGCCGCGGCCTTCTGCAGGACTTCGGCGAACACCGACGGTTCCTGTGCGCCCGACACACCGAGGCGACCGTCGATCACGAAGAACGGCACACCACTGATTCCGTAGGCGATGGCCTGCTCCTTGTCCGCGCGCACGGCGGGCAGGTATTCCTCGGACTTCAGCGCCTCGACCACCTCGTCACGATCGAGGCCGATCTCCGCGGCCAGGTCGGCGAGGTCGTCGACGCGTCCGACGTGGCGGCCCTCCTCGAAGTAGGCCGCCAGCAGCCGTTCCTTCATCTCGACCTGCTTGCCCTTCGACTTGGCGAAGTGCAGGAGTTCGTGCGCCTTGACGGTGTTGGTGTGCTGCAAGGCGTCGAAGTCGTACGCGAGCCCCTCGCCTGCGGCCAGCTCGGTCATCTGCCCCAACATCTGCGTGACCTGGGCGGCCGGCATGCCTTTGTGGGAGACAAGGAAGTCGACTTCGGTCCCGTCGAAGTCGACCGGTGTGTCGGGTGCCAGCTCGAACGAGTGGAACTCCACCTCGAGCGTCCCGCCATCGGCGATGAACTCCGCAGCACCTGCCTCGAAACGGCGCTTACCGACGAAGCACCACGGGCACGCGATGTCGGACCAGATGTCGACCTTCACTGTTCGGCTCACGGCGGCTGCAACATCGGAATGCGGTGCGGTTATTCCACGCTGCGGCGATGCTCGGTCCGACGGCCGAATTCGAGTCCGACCTCATCCGAGACCGACAACTGGGCCACGTAAGCTGGATGCTCGTGAGCATCCCGAATGTCCTGGCCACCCGTTACGCAAGCCCCGAACTGGTGGAGCTGTGGTCTCCGGAATACAAGATCACGCTCGAACGGCAATTGTGGATTGCCGTGCTGCGCGCACAGTCCTCGCTCGGAGTCGACGTGCCCAACGCGGCCATCGCCGATTACGAAGCTGTCGCCGACCAGGTCGACCTGGCGTCGATCGCCGAGCGGGAACGCGTCACCAGGCACGACGTGAAGGCCCGCATCGAGGAGTTCAACGCCCTCGCCGGTCACGAGCACATCCACAAGGGACTCACCAGCCGCGACCTGACCGAGAACGTCGAGCAGCTGCAGATTCTGCGTTCGCTCGAACACGTCCACACGCACGGTGTCGCCGTGGCGAAGCGGTTGGCCGAACGCGCCGCCGAATACTCCTCCCTCGTCATGGCCGGCCGTAGCCACAACGTCGCCGCTCAGGCCACCACGCTGGGCAAACGCTTCGCGTCGGCCGCCGACGAGCTGCTGCTCGCGCTGTCCCGGCTGCAGGAACTGATCGCGCGTTACCCACTGCGCGGCATCAAGGGCCCGATGGGCACCTCGCAGGACATGCTCGACCTGTTCGGCGGAGACTCCGCGAAGCTCGTCGCACTCGAACGCATCGTCGCCGATCATCTCGGCTTCCGGCACACGCTCACCAGCGTCGGCCAGGTGTATCCCCGCTCGCTCGATCACGAGGTCGTGTCCGCGTTGGTCCAGGTGGGTGCCGGGCCGTCGTCGTTCGCGCACACTGTCCGCCTGATGGCGGGCCACGAGCTGGTCACCGAGGGCTTCCAGCCCGGCCAGGTCGGTTCTTCGGCGATGCCGCACAAGATGAACACCCGCTCGTGCGAACGCGTCAACGGCTTGCAGGTGGTGCTTCGCGGCTACGGATCGATGGCCGCCGAGCTCGCCGGAGCGCAGTGGAACGAGGGCGACGTCTTCTGTTCCGTCGTGCGTCGCGTCGCGCTGCCCGACGCGTTCTTCGCCATCGACGGTCTCATCGAGACCTTCCTGACCGTGCTCGACGAGTTCGGTGCGTACCCCGCCGTCATCGCCAAGGAACTGGACCGCTACCTGCCGTTCCTCGCGACGACGAAGGTGCTGATGGCGGCTGTGCGCGCAGGCGTCGGCCGCGAGACCGCGCACGAGGCGATCAAGGAACACGCAGTCGCCGTCGCGTTGGCCATGCGCGAGCAGGGACTCGAGCCCGACATGCTGGATCGGCTGGCTGCCGACGGCCGACTGCCGCTCGACCGCGCTGCACTCGATGCGGCGCTGGCCGACAAGACGGCCTTCGTCGGTGCAGCGGACGCACAGGTCAGTGCGGTCGTCTCGGCCGTGGAGCGGCTGATCGCGAAGTTCCCGGCCGGTGCGGCCTACATCCCGTCGCCGATTCTCTGAGTTCTCTGTTGTGAGTGGAAACTCGTAGTGGGCTACGAGTTTCCACTCACATCAGGACGTCCGGCAGGTCTGCGACGGAGTCGATCACGTGATCGGGTTCCATCGCGAATTCGTCGGTGATGCGTCGATCGAGCACGTCCTGACGGAACTTTCCGGTGCGCACCAGAACACCGGTCATGCCGACGACCTGGGCGGCGAGGACGTCGTTGTCGAGGTCGTCGCCGACCATGACGACGTCGTCCGGATCGACGCCCATCCGCTCGGACGCCGTGCGGAAGCCCAGGGGAGCGGGCTTGCCGATGGCTTTCGCGGCGTGTCCGGACGCTTGCTCCATCCCGGCGAGGTACATGCCGGTGTCGATGCGCAACCCGCCACCGGTACTCCACATCAACGATCGATGCATCGCGACGACGGGAATGCCGCGACACAGCCAGTCGTAGACGCGACTGAGACGCTCGTGCGTGAACTCCGGGCCGGCACCGCCGACGACCACGACATCCGGATCCCCGGAAGACTCCTCGACGAATTCGATGCCCGGCATATCGGCCGCGATCTCGCCGTTGTTGATCATGACCACCCGAGCATCCGGGTAGTTCTCGCGTAGATGATCCGCGGTGAGCGACGCGGCGGTGACGATCTCGTCGGAATGGACGTCGAGTCCGACGTCGCGCAATGCCGCCGCTATCTGCTCGCGCGTCTTCGAGGTCGTGTTGGTCAGGAACGCGCGTGCAATGTCGTTGTTGTCCAGGTACTTCAGCGTCGCGGCTGCCCCGGGTACCGCCTGCCACGACGTGACGAGTACGCCGTCGATGTCGAAGAGAACCCCGCCGATGCTCATCGGCAAACAGTAGTCGGGTCGAGTCAGTCGTGCAGTTTCAGCAGTCGCGGTGTCGTTCGTGCGGTCTGCGCTCACGCCTAGGCTCGATGCCGTGAACCCCTACACGATTTTCTCCGAGATCATTGCCGGGACCGCCGAGGCGTCGCGCGTCCACGAGGACGACACCGCGATCGCGTTCATGGACATCAGGCCTCTCACCACCGGGCACGTGCTCGTGGTGCCCAAGCAGCAGTATCGGACGCTGGCCGAGTTGCCGCCCGAGATCGGTGCGCATCTGTTCGTCGTCGGGCAGAAGGTGGCTGCCGCTGTGCGAGCGAGCAATCCGCGCGTCGCCGGGGTGAACCTGTTCCTCGCCGACGGCACGGTGGCAGGTCAGGAAATCTTCCACGTGCATCTGCACGTCATCCCGCGCATGATCGGCGACGGATTCGGTCTGCGGGCTCGGCCGTCGTCGCCGCATCGATCCGAACTCGACCGACTGGCGGCGGAGATCGCGGCCGCGCTTACTCGGCAGTGACCTTCTGCGCCTTGGACAGTGCATCGGCGTAGACGTCGATGGTGTTGGTGTAGCGGCTGTAGCTCTTGTTGGCGCCGTAGTCCCACAGCACCATCTGTTGCTTCTCGACGGCGGAGATGGTGTCGAAGCCGGGGTAACGGCTCGGGATGTCGGCAAGCTTCACGTCGGATGCGTTGGCAACGTCGTGGTAGACGAACGCGACATCGGCATCGACGCTCGACACATTCTCCCAGGACACCTTCTTCCAGTAACCGTCGTCGGTGCCGTCGGGGGTGTACATCTTCAGGCCCCAGCTTTCGTAGTCGCTGAAGTCGGGATCCGCCGACGGATCGAGTACGTAGGCGACGTCGAGGGGCCAGACTCCCACTCCGGTGAGGTCCTGACGTTCGGACGCAACCTTCTTGAAGTTGGTGACAGCAGCGTCGTAGTCGGACTTGATGTCTGCCAGTTGTGGGGTGTCGAGGTCGACGCCGAGCGACGACGCCAACCCGGCGTAGTTCTCGATGGTCTTCGCGGTCGACGTCGTGTCCAAGGTGACCCCCAGGGTGGGAGCGATCCGATCGATCGTGTCGGCCTTGGACGAATCGGCCGTCGTGGTCAACTTGCCGAACTGGCCGAATCTCGGGTTGAACTCACCGATGACGAGATCCGGGTCCAGGCTGGCGGCTTTCTCGAAATCGAAGGTGCCCCAGGTCTCGCCGACCGATTCGATGCCCGTCAGATCGGAGCAACTCAGAATCGGGCTGGTCCCCATCGGCGTCGTCGACCAGATGGCGATCGGCTTGATTCCGTACGACATCAGCGCAGCGGCGGATTCCTCGTCGGCGATGATTCTGGTCGGTTGTGCATCGAGGGAAACGGTCCGTCCGCGGCCGTCGGTGTACGTGAACGGTCCGGACGCTCGGTCGACCGAATCGACGCGGTCGTTCGCACTGCACGCGGCGGGGTTCGCGTTCAGGTCGACGGTCTGGGTGCCGGCGTCGTCGCTGCCGGTGGTGCCACTGCTGCACGCGGCAGCAGCGAGAAGCACGAGAACCGCTATGCCTCCGGTGAGGGCGCGGGGTGCGGAGCCGAATCTGCTCGAAGTCGGTGTCACGTGTCTGCTTTCGTCGAGGCCGAGATGGCCGATGTCGAGTGGAGCGCCGTACTTCCTGGTGTCGAGGTAGGGGCCGAGGGCACCCTCCTCGCGGTGGCCCACAGATGCTAGCCTCCTCAGGGTCGGCTAAGCGAGGGTAGCCTTTCCTTATGGACGGGCTCTGGATATCGCCTGGTCGCGCGCATACGCAACACAGTCGATCGAAGGGGACTCACCGGATGGATCAGCGGGGAATCGGACGGGACGAACTGCGGGCGGTGGTTGCAGAACTGATCGGTGCGGAACCCGGGGCTGTGGCGATGGACGCGGATCTGTTCGAGCTGGGTCTCGAATCGATCGTTCTGATGCGGTTGGTCGGGAGATTCCGCAAGCAGGGGTCGACGGTGACGTTTGCCGAGCTCGCTGCGCAGCCGAACATTTCTGCCTGGTCCGAACTGATCGGTGGTTCGGCCGAATCGAGTTCCCGAAACTCCGAGCGGCAATCGACGCTGGTCGAACCGGACACGTCGGAGTTCGATCTCGCACTGTTGCAGCACGCCTACTGGATCGGGCGCAGTGCCGAGCAGCGGTTCGGCGGGGTCGCACCGCATCTCTACACCGAATTCGACGGCGAGGCAGTGGATCCCGATCGACTACGTGCGGCGCTCGATGCCGTCGCACAACGGCACGAGATGTTGCGGGCCCGGATTTCGGACAACGGACAGCAGCGCATCGAACCGACCTCGGGGTGGCGCGGGTTGACGGTCCACGACCTACGATCCGAGTCCGACCCGACCGACCGCCTCGAAGAAACGCGGCTCCGTCTGACCCACCAGATGCTCGATATCGAAGCGGGCGAGATGTTCTCGGCCGATCTGTCGCTCCTGCCGAACGGTCGCACGCGTCTGCACCTGGACATCGACATGATCGCCGGCGATGCAGTGAGTTTTCGTATTCTGGTTGCAGACCTGGCGCGGGCCTACGACGGCGATCCCCTCCGGGCAATCGCGTACAGCTATTCGCGGTACCTCGCCGATCGCCCGCTCGACCGACGCAGCGCCCGTGCTCAGGCCGAACGCTACTGGTCCGAGCGCCTCGACTCACTGCCCGGAGCGCCGACTCTTCCGTTGCTGGAACATGATTCGGGTGCCCCGGTAGCATTGCGTCGGGCATTTCATCTCGACTCCGCGGCATACGGCGATCTCCAGACGCACGCCAGAGCCCACGGAGTCACCCCGGCGGTGGCAGTGGCCACGGCGTTCGCCGAGGTGATCGGTGCCTGGTCCCGCGAACAACGGTTTCTGCTCAACGTGCCCATGTTCGATCGCGCTCCGACGCATCCCGACGTCGAGAATCTCATCGGTGACTTCTCGTCGTCGGTCATGCTGGAAGTCGATCTGAACGAGCCGCTCTCGTTCGTCGAACGTTCCCGTCGGATCCGGTCCCGTCTGCACGAAGACGCCTCGCACGCCGACTATTCCGGGGTCGAGGTGCTGCGCGACCTCGGCCGCCGTCGAGGAGAGCCGGTGCTGGCTCCCGTCGTCTTCACGAGCGCGCTCGGTTTGGGCGAGTTGTTCGACGCTCGCGCGCGGCAGGTCTTCGGTGATCCGGTGTGGATCATGTCGCAGGGGCCGCAGGTGGTTCTCGACGCGCAGATCACCGAACTCGACGGTGGCGTGTTGGTCAACTGGGACATACGCGAGAACGAGTTCCTCCCAGGAGTTCCCGACGCGATGTTCGACGCGTTCGAGACGCTGGTTCGCGCACTCGTGGTCGACGGTGACTCCGTGTGGGCGGAGCCTGTGGGTCAGCTGGTTCCACCGCGTCAGCTGATGTCGCGAACTCCGTCAGCCGATGTACCCCGAACGGACGCGTCGCAGTCGGCCGGGAACGAGACTCTGCACCGCGCCTTCTTCGATCGCGCGTCGCAGCATCCCGACGCGGTGGCGCTCGAGTGGGGCGAGAACGAGTCGATGACGTACGGCGATCTGTGTGACCGGGCACTGAGAGTTGCTGGGGCACTGAGGGACCGAGATATGACAGTGGGCGACACGGTGGGGGTGACGCTGCCGAAGGGTCCCGATCAAGTGGTCGCAGTTCTCGGTGTGCTCGCCGCGGGCGGGGTGTACGTACCGATCGGCGTCGACCAACCGTCGAGCCGTGCTGCGCTGATCGCCCGAAAAGCGGGGTTCACGGTGACGATCGGCGGATCGGGCGACGACGGTCTCGCGGTGTCCCACGCGATCCTGAGTGAGCCTCGGCCCGCCCCGCACCTCGGCCCCGACACCGCGCCCGCGTACATGATCTTCACCTCCGGCTCCACGGGTGAACCGAAAGGTGTTGTGGTCTCGCATCGCGCCGCGATGAACACGATCATGGATCTGGTCGAACGTTTCGACCTGAACGAGGGCTACCGTCCATTGTGCCTGTCCGAGTTGGACTTCGACCTGTGCACGTTCGACCTGTTCTCGGTGTTCGCGGCCGGCGGTACGGCCGTGCTAATCCAGGAACACGAGCGCAAGGATCCGCAGCGCTGGGCCGCTCTGATTCGTGCGCACCGCGTCACGGTGATCAGCTGCGTGCCCCCGCTGCTGGACATGATCCTGTCCACCGGTGACGATGTGGGCGGTTCGCTCGAGGTCGTCATGCTCGGCGGCGACAAGGTGGGTATCGACCTTTACCGGCGGCTGACGGCGGCGGTTCCCGGATGTCGGTTCGCCGGACTCGGTGGCGCTACGGAAACCGCGATCCACAACAGCATCTGTGAGGTCGTGGACGTCGATCCGAACTGGCGCACGGTCCCGTTCGGGGTGCCGCTCGCGTCGATGGCGCTTCGGGTGGTCGATGCGCGTGGGAACCAGGTGCCGGACTGGGTGCCCGGTGAGTTGTGGGTCGCGGGCGTCGGTCTCGCCGACGGCTATCTGGGCGATCCCGAGCGTACGAACGAGCGCTTCGTCGAGGCCGACGGCTACCGCTGGTACCGCACCGGAGACCTGGTTCGGTACTGCCCCGGCTCGACGGCCGAGACCGGCTCCATGGTCGAATTCGTGGGCCGTGTGGACAACCAGATCAAGATCAACGGATTCCGGATCGAACTCGGAGAGATCGAAGCGGCACTCACCGCGGATCACGACGTGGCCACTGCCGCAGCCGTTGTCGACCGCACCGCAGCTCCGATCCTGCTGGCCGCCGTGGTGCCGACCGATCGAGACGCGGATGCCCGTGAGACGGTTGGGTCCGTGAGGGCCAGGGCCGCCGAGCGTCTCCCAGCGCACATGGTGCCGGAGCAGATCGTGACGGTCTCCGCGCTGCCGCTGACCGTCAACGGCAAGATCGACTCCGCTGCCGTCGTCCGGCTGTGTCGCGCCGCGGGAGAAAGCGAACGGGTCGATGCCCGGATTGCGCCCAGAACTCACCTCGAAAGCGCCCTCGCCCTGATCTGGCAGAAGGTACTCGGGGTCGACGGCATCGGTGTGACGGACACGCTCTTCGCGCTCGGCGGCGATTCCGTCCTGGCGACGACCATCGTCGCCCGCATTCGCGAGTCCTTCGACATCACGTCGGTCACCGTGCGCATGATGTTCGCGGCACCCACCGTGGCCGGGCTCGCGGACCGGATGATCGGCGCAGAAGGTGACGCAGAATTCCTCGAGGCCACCGCCGAGATCTTCCTGTCGGTCGAAGCGATGTCGGAGGACGAACTGTCGGCCGCGCTCGAACACCATTCCTGACCCGCTTCGCATTCCCGGAGGACGAGAATCCATGGTGCAGAACATGACCGAACTTGCCGAGCCGGAAACCGACGTCGACGGTTTCGTGCCGTTCGACGACGAGCGTGCCCGCAGGTACCTCGACGCCGGGTTGTGGCGAGGTGAAACCCTTCCGGAGGTGTTCGCAACGTGGGCGACGCAGTTCGGCCCTTCGAGTGCCGTCGTCGACGATCGCACGGAGCTGAGGTACGACGAGCTGCTTCGACGAGTGCGGAGCGTCGCAGCCGGATTCGCCGATCGCGGCATCGAACCGGGCGACCGGGTGGTCGTGCAATTGCCGAACTCCGTGAACTTTGCGGTCGTGCTGTTCGCCTTGCTCGAATGCGGAGCAGTTCCGGTGCTGACGCTGCCTGCACATCGCCGACGCGAGATCACCCATCTCGCCGCCACCGCATCGGCGGTGGCGTACGTGATCTCCGATCGGGACGGCGACTTCGACTATTGCGAACTCGCCGATGAGGTCCTCGCGTCGGTGACGAGTGTTCGGCACGTCTTCGTCGACAGTTCCGGACCCGAATCGAACGGCGGCGGGTCCCATACCTCTCTGTCCGCGGTGGCCGGGGTGCCCCGACAGTTTCCGCGCGCCCGGCCGACCGATCCTGCCTTACTGCTGGTCTCCGGTGGCACGACGGGATTGCCCAAGCTGATTGCCCGTACGCACAACGATTACGAATACAACGCCAGGGCCAGTGCGGAGGTCTGCGCTCTCGGTCCCGAGGACGTGTATCTCGCCGTTCTCCCTGCCGCACACAACTTTCCGCTCGCATGCCCCGGGCTGCTCGGTGCCCTCGGGGTAGGGGCAACGGTGGTGTTCTCCGGCAGTGCCAGCCCGGACCACGCGTTCGCGCTGATCGAGAGATATCGCGTGACGATCACGGCGCTGGTTCCGACGTTGACTCATCTGTGGTGCGAGGCAACGGAATGGGAGGATGCCAACCTGTCCAGCTTGCGGTTGTTGCAGGTCGGGGGAGCGAAGCTGGCACCGGAGGTCGCCAAGCTGGTCGAGCCCGCGCTCGGATGCCGGCTGCAGCAGGTGTTCGGCATGGCCGAAGGACTACTGAACTACACCCGAGCCGAGGACAGCCCGGAAGTGGTGATCGGAACGCAAGGCAGGCCGTTGTCCCATCTGGACGAGGTGCGCGTCGTCGATGCGGACGGAAACGATGTATCGCCCGGGGAAGTCGGTGAATTGCTGACGCGGGGCCCCTACACCATCAATGGCTATTATTCTGCGGCAGAACATAATACGACTGCCATCACCCCTGATGGGTTCTATCGCAGTGGGGATCAGGTGCGCGAGCTCGAGTCCGGCCATCTCGTCGTCACCGGTCGCATCAAGGACGTGATCACCCGAAACGGCGAGAACGTCGCGGCCGACGAGCTCGAAGACCTGCTGCTCACCCATCCTGCAGTAGCGCGGGTCGCGGTGATCGGGGTGCCCGATGCCGCTGTGGGCGAAAGTGTCTGCGCAGTCGTGGTGCCGAACGGAAGTGGTCCGACCGTCGCCGACGTGCGGGCCTTCCTGACGGCGGCCGGCTGCGCCGGATTCAAACTGCCCGATCGCGTGGTGACACGAACATCGCTGCCCGTCACCGCCATCGGCAAAGTGGACAAGTCCTTGCTCGTCACACAGTGCACGCAACAGCAGCCGACTCGATGAAGGAACCCATGGATCTCGACGACGTCAGACGTAGGTTGGTGCAGGAGCGGTTGCGGCGTGCCCGAGGCGACGAGGCCGCACCCGAGGCGAGCCGCGGCCCACTCGCAGACGTCGAATCCGCCGAATTCGATTCGTTGAGGGAGCAATTCGGATCCATCGACGACGTCTGGCCACTGTCACCACTGCAGCTCGGGCTCGTCTTCCAGGTAGGTGTCGACGCCGATGCCACCGAGCTGTACACCGTCCGCACCGTCGTCGAGGTCGACCGCGTCCTCGACGACGACAGGATCAGGCGAGCTCTGCAATCGGTCGTCGATACCACCGCGGCGATGCGGACGGCCTTCGTGACGCCGGACGACACCGCGCCGGCCCAGGTCGTACTCTCTGCGGTGCAGGCACCGTTGACGGTGGTGGATCTCCGTGCGTGCCCGGCGAGCGAGGTGGACGATCGATGGAGCCGGATTCTCGCGGACGACCGGGCGCTCTCGTTCGACATCGCTGCGCCGCCACTGTTTCGGGTCACCCTGGTGCACCTTCCCGGAGGGGTCGACCGACTGTTGACCACCTACTGGTTCGGGTGCTTCGACGGCGGATCCTCGGCACTGCTCGTGGCTCGAGTCCTGGAGCAGCACGACGAGAACGGCACGCCCGTTCCGCCGGACCACGGCTACCGTGAGTATCTGCGTTGGCTGGCTTCTCGCGACCGTGCCGAGTCCGAGCAGGCGTGGCAGCGGTACTTCGGCGATATCGACAGCCCGACCTCGGTGGCCGCGGAGGCCACCCGCGGGGACGGTTCACCCCGCAGGATCGAACGCAGAGTGACGGCAGCGGTGTCCGACGCGCTGGATCTGCACGCACGTCGATCCGGTTCGACTCTGTTCACGGTTCTCGCAGCGGCCTGGGCGAGTGTGTTGATGCGTGTGGTGGGGCGGTCCGATGTGGTGTTCGGTACCGCCGTCGCCGGTCGGCCCATGGATGTGGCCGGTTCCGACACCGCGATCGGCGCGTTCATCAGCACGGTGCCGATCCGGGTGACGGCAGGTGGATTCGATTCGGTCACCGATGTGGCTGCGCGCGTGCAGGATCAGCGTCTCGACCTGATGCCGCACGACACCCTCGGTCTCGGTGGAATTCAGCAGGCCATCGGTGCGGGGGCTCTGTTCGACACCCTGCTCGTCCTGCGTAACGCTGCCGGGCCTGCGGGACGACAAGAATCGACGTCGGCGGGGAACGAGCGCCGCGTGCGACACATCTCGACCGTCGATGGGTCCGAGTTCCCGGTGTCCATCGCAGTGGATCCCGGCGATGAACTGAACCTGTCGGTGACGTATCTACCCGATTCTGTGGACGACGAGCGTGCCCGATCGCTGCTCGACTCGTTCGCATCGGCACTCTATACCGTTGCAGCGCAGCCCGATCTGCCGATCTCGCGCTGGCCGTCTGCCCCGGGCGACATGCCGAGTGTCGTCGAGAACGAGTTCGACGGCCGATCGGAGCGACTGCAGGACAACACGATCGCCGAATTGCTCGCCGCACGCGCCGCGGCCGTTCCCGACGGCATCGCGTTGGTGTTCGGAGACCGGCGGCTGACCTTCGGCGACCTAGACCGGCGGGTGAACGCCTGCGCACTGGCGCTGCTTCGCCGGGGTGCCGCTCCCGAACGCATCGTGGCCCTCGCTCTGCCGAGATCGGTGGAGATGGTGGTGGCCCTGTTTGCGGTGCTGCGTACCGGTGCCGCGTACCTGCCCCTCGAGCTCGACCATCCGACAGAGCGTCTCGACGTCATGTTGGCCGACGCGCAACCGGCCGTTCTGGTGTCGACGGTGGACACGGAGAGCCGGGGATTGGCCACCACCGCCACACGGATGGTCGTCGACTCCCCTGAGGTCGCAACAGAGTTGGCGTACGACATCGACGCGTCGGAAGTCGAGGCGGCCACCGCGTCGGTCGGTTTCGCGTCCGGCACCGTCGGCCGACTCGAGCACCCCGCCTACGTCATCTACACCTCCGGCTCGACCGGAACACCGAAGGGCGTCGTCACTCCGTATCGCGGTCTGACGAACATGCAGATCAATCACCGGAACGAGATCTTCGCTCCCACCGTCGCCGTGGCAGGAGACCGCACCCTGCGGATCGCACACACGGTGTCGTTCTCCTTCGACATGTCGTGGGAGGAGTTGCTGTGGCTCGTCGAAGGTCACGAGGTACACATCTGCGACGAGGAATTACGCCGCGACGGTGAGGCATTGGCTCACTACTGCGAGCAGAACAGAATCGACGTGGTCAACGTGACGCCCACGTATGCCGGACATCTGCTCGATCTCGGACTGTTGGACGAACGCGACGGACATCGAATTCCCCTGGTCTTGCTGGGTGGTGAGGCGGTACCGGATGCACTGTGGAGTCGGCTCGACGGCATCGGCTACAACCTGTACGGGCCTACCGAGTACACGATCAACGCGCTCGGTACCGGAACAAGGGACAGCGTCGGGCCGTCCATCGGTTCGCCGATCCTGGGCACACGTGCGTCCGTCCTGGACCAGTGGCTACGGCCGGTCCCGATCGGTTCGGTGGGGGAGTTGTACCTCTCCGGTGTCGGTCTTGCGCGGGGCTATGTGAACCGATTCGGCGACACGGCAACGAGATTCGTGGCCGACCCCTTGACTCCGGGCGCACGGATGTACCGCACCGGTGATCTGGTTCGCATTCGAGCCGACGGTCTGTTCGACTACCTCGGTCGCGCGGACGACCAGGTGAAGATTCGCGGCTATCGAGTGGAGACCGCAGAGGTCGAACGCGCCGTGGCCGCATGCGAGGGTGTGGTGGGCGCGGTGGTGCGTACGGTGCAGATCGGGAGTGGTACTCGCGCCCTGGCCGCATACATCGTTCCTCGCGACGGCGGTACGACCGACACGTCCGTGCTGTTCGGTTCCATTCGAGACCGGCTGGCAGCGACGTTGCCCGAGTACATGGTGCCGACGTTGTTCGCTGCCCTGGAACGCATTCCGATGACGATCAACGGCAAGCTCGATGTGCGGGCTCTTCCGACCGTCGACGCCGTGGGCGGAGGCACGTTCGTACCGGCCCGAACGCCGGTGGAAACGATGTTGTGCGAGATCGTCGCGGCGGTTCTGGGTGTCGGACGCGTGGGGATCGACGACGACTTCTTCGCGCTCGGCGGCGACAGCATCACCTGCCTGGCCGTGGCATCGCGGGCGCGAAAGGCCTCGATTCCGCTGGCACCGCGTGAGGTGATGCGCAAGCGGACGGTGCGCATGTTCGGGGCGGAGCTCACACCGGACGCCGACGCACGCCCCGCTGTCCACGCCGCTGCCACGGTGGAACTGTCCCAGGACGAGCTCGACGAATTCGAAAGCAGTATGTGAGCAGACATGACGACCGATACCGCGGCCACGTCGCAGTCCAAGATCGCCGCCGTACTCCCACTCACCGCGCTGCAGGTCGGGATGTACCTGCAATCGACGCTCGCCGAGCGAGCGCAGGATCCGTACCTGTCACAGACGGTGCTCGACCTGTCCGCCGCGGTGGATCGCGGCCGGCTCGATCGTGCCCTCGAACTGCTGTTGGATCGCTACCCGAACATCAGAGCGCTGCTGCGGCAACGCCGTAACGGTGATCTGGTCTGGGTGGTACCGCGCGCGTCGACGCCGGTCGTGACGGCCGTCGACGACGAGTGGGATGATCATCTCCGACGAGACCGCTCGGCCGGGTTCGCGTTCTTCGAGCAGCCGCTGATTCGCTTCTCCTACTCCACTTCTGCGCGCGCCCCGCGAGTTCTGATCACCTACCATCACGCGCTGATGGACGGGTGGTCCGAGGCCATCTTCGTCAGGGAGCTGATCGCTCTCTACGAATCGGGCGAGGGGGCGCGGTTGCCGCCTGCACCCGACTTCGGCGATTATCTCGCGTGGACAGCGTTGCAGGACAACGTCACTGCGCGTCAGCGGTGGGCCGACTACCTCGACGGGTTCGAGTCCGCGACCCTCGTTGCCGGGGACCGAACGAATGGGTCCAGCGCGGGCACGCGCTCGCGCCTGGACGTCGATATCGACGATGCGTTGGCCCAGCGGGTGTCCGAATACGCGCGTCGTACCGGCGTGACCACGAACGTCGTCGTGCAGACAGCCTGGGCGGCGATGCTGTCGGCGAGAACCGGTTCCGACGATGTGGCCTTCGGGATGGCGACGTCGCTGAGGCCGTTCGATCTCGATGGTGCCGAGGCGATGGTGGGTTTGCTGCTCAACACCGTGCCTGTCCGCCTGCGGTGGAACTCGGCTGCAACGGCGACCGAGATGCTCGCACGCGTGCAGGCAGACCACCTCGACCTGGACGAGTATCGGTTCCTCGGGCTGTCCGACATCGCCGGAACAGTCGGCGGCGGAGAGCTGTTCGACACCATAGTCGTGTACCAGAACTATCCCGCACCGACACCCGAGACGAGCGGGACCGTCGACGAGATCACCGTGTTGGGAGCGCACATGAGCTTCCCGATGGCGTTGATCGTGGGCCCCGATCCTGCTCTGTGGGCATTCGTACTGCACGACGAGGCCGCTGTCGGCCGGCAGCAGGCCGCCATGTACGCCGAGACGTTCGTCGAGATGCTCGATCGGATGACGACAGTGTCGCACATCGACGTCACTCGACTGGTGGCCGCCCCACATGGACAGGGGCGCAGCGTCGGACCGGCCCGAACCGTGGTGCCGATCGAGACCGCTCTGGCAGCACGCTTCGAGCAGTCCCGCGACGACGTGGCACTGCTGATCGGCGGCGAGCTCATCACGTTCGGGCAGTTGTCCACGCGGGTCGGACAGGTGTCCGCACTGCTGCGTGTGCACCACATCGGTGTCGAAAGCCGCGTCGCTGTTGCGGTGGGCAGAGGTCTCGACATGGTGGCGGCGCTGTTGGCGACCATCGACGTCGGCGCAGCGTTCGTACCCGTCGACATTCGCTACCCACGTGAGCGGATCGAACTGATCCTGTCCGATTCCGGGCACGACCTGCTGTTGATCGATGATGCGACCCCCGCGGCACTGACGGATATGGAGACTGCGGTCCGTGTCGATACCGTTGTACGACAACAGGACTGGACGCCGCCGTTCGGTCGCAGCGTCCCGGGTGAGTGCGCGGCCTATCTCGTGTACACGTCGGGTTCGACCGGAACGCCCAAGGGTGTGGTCGGCACCAGGAACGCGTTGGCCAACCGGCTGCAGTGGGCGGTGACGCGGTGGGGCAGACCGGGCAGCCGAGTTGCCAAGAGTTCGATGGCGTTCATCGACGGCGCGACGGAGTTGCTCACCGGCATTCTCGCGGGCCAACGTGTGGTACTCGCACAGGATCACCAGTACGGCGATTCGGGTGCCGTGGCCTCGCTCATCGGACGGTCCGGTGCCGAACAGGTCACCGCCATCGGTTCTCTGGCTGCCGCGTTGGCCGCTACGGCACCGTCGGACTGCGCTTCGGTGACCGGTTGGATACTCAGCGGAGAACCGTTGACCGACCACATGATCGACGTGATCCGAGCGGTGACGCCGGACGCCACGATCGACAATTCCTACGGATCCTCCGAAGTCGCAGGCGACGTCGCCGCCCATCGGGTCGACGGCGACCCTGCGGTCATCGGAACCTCGGTGGACAACACCACACTGCGGCTGCTCGACTCTCGGCTACGCCCGGTTCGGAACGCCGTTCCTGGCGACCTGTACGTGTCGGGCGTGCAGCTCGCCCGCGGATACTCCGGGAAACCGGCCGAGACCGCGACTCGCTTCGTCGCAGATCCCGGCGGCGATGGCGCGCGAATGTACCGCACCGGGGACCGTGCCCGTCTCGTCGACGGCGTCCTGGTATTTCTGGGTCGAGACGATCGTCAGGTCAAGATCAGAGGCCATCGCGTCGAACTGGGTGAGGTCGAAAGTTGTACGGCCAGTGACCCTTCGGTCGACGAGTGCGCCGTGGTCGCTGTGTCCGACGGTGACGGCGTCGGTGTGCTGGTGGCCTACGTGACTCCCGACTCGGTCGACACCGCGTCGGTGCGGGAGGCGCTTCGTCGCCGGGTTCCCGACTATCTGGTGCCCGCATTCTGGGTGGCCGTCGACAGTATTCCCAGAACCCCCAACGGCAAGGCCGATCGAAAAGTTCTGCAGGAGAGCGGAATACCCGACGGTGGTCCCAGCCGATCGCGACCGGCTGCATCCGAGGACGAGCGAGCGCTCGCGGCGCTGTTCGCAGACACCACCCGTGCGGAGAGCGCCCAGTCCATCGGCGTCGACGACGACTTCTTCTCGCTCGGCGGCGACAGCATCACCGCCATCACCCTCGTCCATCACGCGCGCACCGCCGGACTTCCGATCACCACCGCAGACGTCTTCGAGTGTCGAACGGTCGCAGGGCTGGTGGAGCGGGGCCGAAGCGCCCGGGCCGTTGCGATCGTCGACCGGCCCGACAGTTCGGTAGCGCTGCTGACCGATGCCGATGTAGCCGAATTGCGCTCTCGTGGAATCGATCCAGAGGCAGCTCGCCCGGCCACTCCGCTGCAGCGGGGCTTGGCATTCCAGTCCGTAGCCTCGGGCGATGGAGTGGAGGAAATCTACGTCATCGCCACCGAATTCGAGGTGCATGGGCTGCTGGATCCGCGACGTCTCGAGGGCGTACTCGATGCGCTCCTCGACCGTCATCCAGCGCTGCGCTCGCGCTTTCTGACGTTGAGCACCGGGACGACCGTCGCGATCCGCGATACGGGTCGAGTCGTACTCCGCCGTCATGTCGTCGACGATCCGACATCGCCTACCGCCCGTGACCTGATCGACCAGGACAGGCGTGCGTTCGACATAGAGCAGGACTCGCTCGTCCGAATTCTGCTGCTGGACTGCGGGAACGATCGTCACCGGGTGGTGCTGACCGTCCACCATCTTCTCGTGGACGGGTGGTCCATGGGCACTGTGGGTACCGAGCTGTTCAAGCTCTACCGAGGCCTGGCACTGCCGGAACCTGCGCGGTTCGACGACTACCTGCGGTGGCTCGCGGGCCGCGACGACTCGTCCGTCGACGCGTGGCGTCGCGCGCTCGGCGCGGACGTGGCACCGACGATGGTGGCAGCGTCGGCATCGGCATCGTCGTCGGTACGTTCCGAGGCGCACGAGATCGACCTCGAGTGGAGTGCGCAGGACACCGCCCGGCTCATCGAGTCGGCGCGTCGTCGATCGTCGACGCTGAGCGAACTGGTCGATGCAGCATGGGCCGTGGTGCTCTCGGCATTCACGGATTCCCCGTCGGTCGTGTTCGGCTCGACGGTGTCGGGGCGTCCCACCGACCTCGATCGCGTCGCAGACATGGTCGGACTGTTCATCAACACCGTTCCCGTCCGTGTCGACGTCGGACCCGATGCACGTCTGTCGACCGTGCTCGCTGGTCTGCGGGGCTTCTCGATCGCCGTGGCTCCGCATCATCACGTGGGCCTGGCAGACATTCAGAAGGCCGTCGGACGGGGAACGCTGTTCGACACACTCGTGGTGTTCGAGAACTTCGCTGCTGCAGACACTTCGGGTGTCGATGCCGAGAACTTCTCGGTGTCGGTCGCCGGATTCCACACAGTGACGCACTACCCGCTGGTGTTGACGGTCCATCCGGGCGAACGGATGCGGCTGGTGGTCGAATACCGCAGCGACTCGGTGCCCGTGGCTCGCGCCCGCGCAGTGGCGTCCGCACTGACCTCGGTGTTGGGTGCGTTCGCCGACGAAGGCGACCCACCGATCGCCGCACTGTCTCTCGTCGACGAGACGACGACTCGGATTCTCCGCACCGAGTACGCCGGCTCGCAGCGTCGGTATCCGGACGGGACGATGGTGGACCTGTTCGCCGACCGCGTCGCGTTGCAACCGGACACCGTTGCTGTTGCAGACGCCGCCACGGCTCTGACGTTCGCCGAGCTCGATCGCGTCTCCAATCGAATTGCGCGATGGCTCCTCGGTTTCGGTGTCGGCGCGGAAGATATCGTGGCCGTCGAGGCCCCACGAACCGTGACGACGATGGCGACGATCCTCGGGGTCATGAAGTCCGGGGCCGCCTACCTCCCGATCGACCCGAACTGGCCCACCGAACGCGCGCGGCAGATTCTCGACGATGCGCAGCCGGTGATCACGGTGACGGCGTCGGCGGTCGAGGCCCTGACGCCGTCGTCGACGGACGGGATTGCCGTCACCGATTCCGAGCGTCGGTCCGCATTGCATCCCGACCACCCGGTGTACTTCATCTACACCTCCGGTACGACCGGTGTGCCCAAGGGAGTCTCGGTACCGCACCGAGGACTGGCGAATCTCTATCACTCCCATCGCGAGAGCGTGCATCTGCCGACGGCGGCGCGCGCGGGCACGGACACTCTGAACGTGGCGCATGCCTGGTCGATGGCCTTCGACGCATCCTGGCAACCGCAGTTGTGGATGTTCGGCGGGCACACAGTACATCTCATCGATCCCGAGGTCGTTCTCGACCCGAGAGAACTCACCGAGCGACTGCGAACGCTGTCGGTGGATTTCATCGAGGTCGTACCCTCGTTGCTCGAACAGATGATGCGGTCGGGATCGATCGACACACTCACGTCGGTCGGGGTCGGCGGCGAGGCGGTATCGGTCGACTTGTGGAACAGGTTGCGCGCGAACGAATCTGTGGTCGCCTACAACTTCTACGGACCCACCGAGGCCACCGTCGATGCGGTGTTCACATCGACGGATCTGTCGCCCGAGCCCGTGATCGGTAGGCCGGTGACCAACCTGAAGGCATACGTGTTGGACGCCTGTCTTCGGCTCGCGCCTCCCGGGGCGCTCGGCGAACTCTATTTGGCCGGGCCGGGCGTGGTGCGCGGGTATCGCAACGCGCCGGGGCGCACCGCGCACCGCTTCGTTGCCGATCCCTTCGCCGCGGACGGTACTCGGCTCTATCGGACCGGGGATCTCGTGTCGTGGACCGAATCCGGCACATTGAGGTATGCCGGTCGCGCGGACGACCAGGTCAAGATCCGCGGGCACCGCGTCGAAGTGGGGGAAGTCGAAAGTCGATTGCGAGAGATCGATGCCGTCGCAGACGCGCGGGTGCTGGTGCATACGTCGGGTATCGCTACCGGGCAGGCGACCCTCGCTGGGTACGTCGTTGCTGCGCCGGGACGGACGATCGACGTGAGCGCCGTGCGCGCGGGTCTGGGCGAACTCCTTCCGTCGTACATGGTTCCATCGTCGGTGACCGTGCTCGATGCGTTCCCTGTGCTGCCGAACGGAAAGCTCGATGCGGCCGCGTTACCCGACCCCGTCCCGACCCTCGGTTCCGGGCGCGCGCCGCGCACCGACGTCGAGCGGGAGATATGCCGCGCAGTAGCCGCTGTGCTGCATGTGCCGGAGGTCTCCGCGGACGACGACTTCTTCGATCTCGGGGGCGACAGCATCATGGCCATGGAGTTGTCGGCGCGGCTGCGGACGGTGGGCATGGCGGTCTCGCCCCGTCACATCGTCGCTCGGCGCACGCCGGAAGCACTTGCTCAGCAAGCGGAGTCGGCGCAACCGATGGCCTCCGGCGTCGAGGAACTGTCGCCGTACGGAGAAGTCCCGTTGACACCGATCCTCCGCTGGATGGACAGCCTCGATGGGTCCGTCGACGAGATCTCGCAGGCGGTGTTGCTGGAGGCTCCCGCCGATCTGACCGAGAACTCGCTGATCGAGCTCCTCGATCTCGTGGTGGCCAGGCACCCCATCCTGCATTCGAGTTTCGAGCGTCGTCCCGGCTCCGAGGCCGTGTTCACCGTGTTGCCGGACGGTACTGCCGACGTGGCCGAGTGGGTCCGTACCGAGTATGTGGACGGGCTCACCGAATCGCTGCTCGCAGAACGTGTTGCCGCCCAGTCACGCGCGGCACGTGGTCGGCTCGATCCCCGGATCGGCCGGATGGTCGATGTGGTGTGGCTGCGCCACCACGGTGACACCGACTCCTCGGGCGAGCTCCTGATCACGCTGCATCACCTCGTGGTCGACGGGGTCAGCTGGCGAATACTGCTGCCGGACATCACGACTGCGTGGCAGCAGCGGTTGTCGACGGATCGCGGCCCGATCGGACCCTCCATGCGGCAGTGGGCGCACGAGATCCACCGCCTCGCCGGCTCTGCCGAGGTGCTCGCCGATCTGGAGTACTGGACACGCGTCGGCGACGGGGCGGGACGGGTTCCGATGGTGCGTTCGGTCGATCCGTCGATCGATACCGGTGCAGGCGTACGCACCACCACGTTCGCGCTCTCCCCTCAGGAAAGCGCGCGGATTCTCGCCGCAGCCCGCCCGCGGCTCGGGGTGTCCGTCGAACATCTGTTGTTGGGAACGTTCGCGGCCGCGACAGTCGAGTGGATGGACAGCGGTGCGGCGGGTCCGCAGTCGTTCGTCGTCGACGTGGAGGGGCACGGGCGGTCGGGAATCGCGTCCGATCGGGTGGACGGCTCTTCCGTGGTCGGATGGCTCACGGCTGTGTTCCCGCTCCGCCTGACCGCTGACGCGACCGACCATCGCGCCCTGATGTCGCACCGGTCCGATCCTGTTGCCGCAGAATCGGTTCTGCGTACGATCGCGACGGACGCGGCTCGGTCGAGGGATTCGGTGCCGGGAGACGGGTCGACGTACGGCATGCTGCGGTGGTGCAGCGGTGAGGCGGGTGCGGTGCTGCGGCACATGCCCACGGCCGACATCGAATTCAATTATCTGGGCCGTTTCGACACCGCGACAGGCGGTCCGTTCGGGGCCAGCCGATTGCGTAGCAGTCTCGACACCACGCCCGGCACCGAGACGCCCTGCGGCTATGCGTTGGTCGTCGACAGCTACGTGCACGAACAGGACGGGTCGTCGGTACTCGGTGTGACGTACACGTGGCCGGCAGGAGTGCTCGACGGTGTGGAGGAACTGGCCGGGCTCTGGCGGGAGGCCCTGTCGGCCGCGTGTCGAATCGTGGAGGACAGGGAGTCCGAGAACGGCCTAATGAGGCAAGGGTAACCTCATTAGTGCTACCTTGTCAGTCGCCTCGCCCGGTCGGGTGTGGACGCAGTCAGTGCGTGGTCGAGTCGAGAGGTTCCGAGGAACGATGAAGGTTCGTACGAAGTGGATGAGGAGCGCCGCGTCGATCGCGCTCGCCGGAGGGCTGACCATCGCCCTCGCCGCCGGATGCAGCAGCGACACCGAGGAGACGCCTGCCGCCGACTCCACGACGTCTGCGCAGGAGTCCGCATTTCCGGTCACGATCGACTCGGCACTCGGATCCGCGACGATCCCCGAGGCACCGAAGCGGATCGCGACCTGGGGATGGTCGAACCAGGACGCGATTCTCGCCCTCGGAGTCGTACCCGTTGCGATGCCTACCTTCGACGGTGCCCAGTACGGTGCGGACGAACGCGGCGTTCTGCCGTGGGATGCGAAGGCTCTCGCCGACCTGGGCGGCGACGCGCCGACACTGCTCTCCGGTGACGGCACCGGAGCGGTTCCGGTCGAGCAGTTCGCTGCCGCCGCACCGGATCTGATCTTCGCGCCGTACTCGGGGTTGAGCCAGGAGGAGTTCGACAAGCTCTCCGACATCGCGCCCGTCGTCGCGTACCCGGACAAGCAGTGGACCGCGTCGTGGGAGGACCAGCTGACCATCGCGGGCAAGGCGCTGGGCAAGGAGAAGGAGGCCGCCGACCTGGTTTCCGGAGTCGAGGGCTCGATTGCCGATGCGGCGACGAAGTACTCTGCGCTGCAGGGCAAGACGGTCACCGTCGCGCTGCCCAACGCACCCGGCACTTTCGCCGTCAGCAAGGACAACGACGTACGAGTCGAGTTCCTCGAGCAGCTCGGTCTCGTCAACGAGCCCACCATTCAACAGGCCGACCCGGCCAAGGACCCCGACGCCGTGTACTTCGAGCTCAGCCTCGAACAGGCGTCGTTGCTGAAGTCCGACGTGCTGTTCGTCGTGGCGTACGACAAGGAATCTCTCGCCGGGTTCCTGGCCGAACCCGCCGTGGCCTCGCAGCCCGTACTTTCGCAGGGACGTACCGCCTCCACCGAGGCCCTCAGTGCCGACAAGAACTTCGCGTTCGGTGGCCTGACGGTGCTGACGATCCCGTACATCCTCGACGACGTGGCCTCGGCGCTGAACACTGCCGCCGAGAACGTTCAGGGCTGACAACACTCGGGCGGCCCACTCGACGCGAGCACAGGCGTATTCACTTCCGACGACAGGAGCGTGTTCCACCGTGGCAAGGTCCCATCGACTTCAGGTCGTCTTTCCCGAAGTCCTGCGCACGGCAACGGTGATCGAAACACGTCAGTTGGGTTCGGGTATGCGCCGAATCGTGTTGGGTGGGCCGCAGCTGCGCGAGTTCTCGCGCGGCGACTACCGGTTCCCGGCGTTGCGCAGCGAAGGATTCGACGACTTCGTTCGGTTGTTCTTCCCGGCGGAGACCGACGGCACGGTGGTGCTTCCGACCCAGCACGAGCGCACCGTCGAATGGCCGCGTGATCCGCGTCCGGTGACCCGCAACTACACCGTGCGCAGCGTCGATCCCGAGACCGCGCAGGTGACTCTCGAGTTCGTCACCCACGACACCGGCATCGCGTCGACGTGGGGTCGGCGTTGCCGCGTCGGCGATTCCATCACCCTGCTCGGACCGGTGCG
Source organism: Rhodococcus sp. KRD175 (assembly GCF_017168275.1). Lineage (NCBI taxonomy): Bacteria > Bacillati > Actinomycetota > Actinomycetes > Mycobacteriales > Nocardiaceae > Rhodococcus > Rhodococcus sp. KRD175. Next base: position 666,515 of record NZ_JABFAQ010000004.1, on the reverse strand, counting down.
GTCGGGCCATGCTCCGGCCGATGTCGACTGGGTGATGCTCGTCGGCGACGAGACCGCGTTACCTGCCATCGCTCGGTATCTCGAAGAGGCATTGCCGGGCCGGCGAATTCGGGTGTTCGTCGAGGTCGCCGACGTCGAGCGAGAGTTGCCGTTACCGACGGCCGCCGACGCCGAGATCACGTGGGTCCACCGTGACGGCGTCACTGCCGGCACCGGCAACTTGCTCGACAGTGCGGTGCGGGCGGCACCCTGGTGGGACGGAACGGTGTTCGCCTGGGTGGCAGGGGAAGCGACCGCTCTCAAGGGAATCCGTCGGTATCTGCGCGAGGACCGCGGCCTGCCGCCGGAGATGGTCGACGTAACCGGGTACTGGCGTCGCGCCGAGGTTCTGACCCGCGCCGACGATCCCGAGGTGCCCGACCTCAGCGGCGGTGAGTCCGAGCCGTTCGACAGGCTCGCCGAACGTGCGGAAATACTGTCGCCCTTCGCTTTCAGGGCGGCCAACACGTTACGTATCCCGTTGCACGTGTCCCGAGGGGCGTGCTCCGTCGAATCGCTGGCGGAAGCCACCGAGACGGACGCGCGCGCCCTCGCGAAATTCGTGCGCTATCTGCGTGCCGTCGACGTCCTCGCCGAGAACTCCACCGGTGATCTGATTCTCGGCGATATCGGTGAGGCGATGCTCGGCGACGACTGGATCTCGCACTGGCTGGACCTGGACGGGATCGAGGCACGGGTGGAACTGTCGATCACAGGTCTGGTGGACAGCCTGCGGACCGGTACCGCCAGCGCGAGCCTGCTGACCGGCAACACGTTGACCGAAGACCTCGAGGCGTCCCCGCGGCTCGCCGAACTGCATCACAACCACATCGCCGACGAGGCCGCGTTCCTGGGTCCTGCTCTGGTGCAAGACTATTCGTTCGACGGGGTCTCGACCCTGTTGGTGGCGGGGGCAGGATCCGGAGTGGTGCTCGGTTCCGTTCTCTCCCGGTACGACGGAGTATCGGCGGGTGTGCTCGGGTTGCCCAGCGAACTCGACCTGATTCGACGCGACCTCGGGAAATGGCCCGAACTCGAAGGGAGAGTGGTGAATCACCCGCAGAGCGTGATGTCCGAGCCGCATGTGGAGCACGGGAACGGATTCGACGCGTATCTGTTGCTCGAGGTCACCGGACACTATCGAGACGACGATCTCGCACTGCTGTTGCGCAACGCGGCAACAGGATTGGCCGACAACGGAAAATTGGTGGTCGTCGAGCGACTGTCCAACGACGGGTCGTTCAACGAGGACCAGTCGGAATTCGATCTGCTGATGCTCTGCATGCACGGCAGCGGTGTACGAACGAAAGCCGAATTTGCCTGCGTAGCAGCCGATGCCGGCCTCGAGGTCGCGGCGTCGACGCTGGTCGGCTGGGGTATCTCGGTGCTCGATCTACGCCGTGTTCGCTGACACCGAGGAAGCCGTTGTGCTGCCGAGTCGGTTAGGTTAGCGTTCCCTATCGAAGGCGCGCGCCGATGCCGACCGCAGACGTTGCGCGCAATGCGCGGTCACGGACCGATTCACCGTCAGGAGTGCACACACAATGACCGTTGTCGAAGAAACGACGATGGACACGGCCGAGGGGACCGAACTGCAGCGGGGACTGCGTACGGTCGTCGCGTTGGCGGAGTCCGGATTGTTCGACGAGTACGTCGTGTACGAGGACCGGGGACGCTGGGTGTTCGCGGGCGGCGTGGTCGCTCGCATCGTGCTTCGGCCCCACCTCGTGACCACCACCTGGGGGGCCGGAGAACCGACCGAGCGGAGCTGGTCCGGTAACCCGGCAGCGGCCCTGAGCGAGGCGTGCACGGGCCTGACCCGAGAACAGTGGAACGCTTACGGATTCGTCGGTTTCGGGTTCGCGGAGCACCTGCACGACGTCGATCGGTCCACTGCCGCCGGGCGCGACGCCGACGACATCCTCGCGCACCTGGTGGTGCCCCGCGTCGAGGTCCGCTTCGGCCGCGAACACGATGCCGTCGAGGTGACCGGCAGCGACGAGGACCGCGCCTCGGTACTGGCCGCGCTCGACGCGATCGGCGGCGACGAGCTGCCGACCGTGCACGCTCTCGACGTCGGCGGAGATCTCGACGACTACCGCGGCCGCGTCGAACAGGCCGTAACGGAAATCCGACGGGGCGACTACGCCAAGGTCATTCTGTCCCGGAGCGTGCGTATCCCATTCGATCTCGACATGCCGGGCACCTACCGCGCCGGGCGTACGGCGAACACTCCGGCCCGCTCTTTTCTGCTGCATCTCGGCGATCTGCGTGCCGCAGGCTTCAGCCCGGAATTGGTCGCCTCCGTCGACGCACACGGGATCGTCACCACCGAGCCGCTCGCGGGAACGAGAGCGTTCGGACTCGGTTCCGATGCCGACTCGGCAGCGAAGTCCGATCTCGAACAGGATCCGAAAGAGATCACCGAACACGCTGTGTCCGTGCGTACCTCGTTCGAGGAACTCGAATCGATCGCCAGCCCGGGGTCGACGGCCGTCTCGGACTTCATGAGCGTGCGCGAACGGGGAAGTGTCCAACATCTCGCGTCCACCGTGCGCGCACGCCTGCGCGAGGACCTGTCCTGCTGGGATGCCTTCGGTGCCCTGTTTCCGGCCGTCACGGCGTCGGGGATCCCGAAGAAGGAGGCCATCGACGCCATCGGTCGGCTCGACGACTCACCGCGCGGCCTGTACTCCGGTGCCGTCGTGAAGGCATCGTCGACGGGAGAATTCGAGGCAGCACTCGTGCTGCGCGCCGTCTACGAGCAGCAGGGTTCCGCATGGCTGCGTGCCGGAGCCGGCATCGTCGGCCAGTCCAAGCCCGAACGTGAATTCGACGAGACCTGCGAGAAGCTCGCCAGCGTTGCCCCATATCTCGTCCGCAAGAAGGAGAACGACGCCTGATGCACCGCACCATGCTGGGTGGAAAGATCCACCGTGCCACTGTCACTCACGCCGATCTGCACTACGTCGGGTCCATCACGATCGATTCGACTCTGATGCAGGCGGCCGATCTGATCGAGGGCGAACAGGTCCACGTCGTCGACATCACCAACGGCGCTCGCTTGGTCACCTACGTGATCGAAGGCCATCCGGGATCCGGCGTGATCGGAATAAACGGTGCCGCGGCCCATCTGGTGTCTCCGGGTGATCTGGTGATCATCATGTCGTTCCGTCAGGTCGAGAACGCCGAGCTGTCGACGCACAGTCCCTCCGTGGTGCACGTCGACTCGGACAACAGCATCGTCGCCCTCGGAGTGGACCCTGCCGAACCGGTCCCCGGTGCGCTCGATCAGATGTCGGGGGCGAGCATCCGATGAGCCCGAGCGACGACTACAGCGGCGACCTCGACGGCGAATACGACATCGTCGGGGTCGGCTTCGGGCCCTCCAATCTGGGGCTGGCCATCGCGATCGAGGAACACAATCGACAGTGTGCTCCGGCCGAGCGCCTGACCTCGTGCTTCCTCGAGTCGAAGGACGAGTTCGCCTGGCACCCCGGAATGTTGCTGCCGGGAACCACGATGCAGATCTCCTTCCTCAAAGACCTTGCCACCCAGCGCAATGCGAGCAGCGAGTACACGTTTCTGTCGTATCTCGCCGAACGAGGCCGGCTCAACCACTTCATCAATCTGCAGACGTTCTTCCCCAGCCGGCTCGAGTTCCACGACTACCTGTCCTGGGCCGCAGGCAAAGTCGACGCCGCGGTGCACTACGGCACGCGGGCGTCCGCGGTCGTCGACACCGGTGACGGTTACGGCGTCCGCACCGAGGGGCGGCGCACCGGGACCGTCCGCGGCCGCAACATCGTGCTCGCCGGCGGCCTGACCGCAACCCTGCCGGATGGGGTCACCGCGTCGGCGCGGCAATTCCACAATCACGACCTACTCGGCCACCTCGACCGGCTGCCGTCACGGAACCACCGCACGTTCGTCGTCGTCGGTGCCGGGCAGAGCGCAGCCGAAGTGGTCGACTACCTGCATTCGACCTATCCGGACGCATCTGTACATGCGGTACTGCGCAAGTACGGGTACAGCCCGGCCGACGACAGCCCCTACGCCAACCGCATCTTCGATCCGACCGCCGTCGACGACTTCTACTCGTCCTCGCACTCCCTTCGTGATCAGCTGCTGCACTATCACCGCGGAACCAACTACTCCGCCGTCGACCTGCCCCTGATCGAGGAGCTGTACGCGCGCGAGTACGCCGAGCGGGTCAGCGGACAGCGCCGGCTGTTCGTGCACGGAGCCTCCCGACTGGCCGATGTCACGGAGGAGGCGTCGGGCGTGCGGGCATCGGTGGAACACGGGCCGACAGGACTGGCCGAGGACGTGCTGTGCGACGCTGTCGTCTATGCCACCGGCTTCACGTCCCTCGATCTGCCCGACATCCTCGGGCCGTTGTTCGACGCCGTCGAATTCGATGCGCACGGTCCTCGCGTGACGCGGGACTACCGGCTCGTCACGCGTGGATCGACAGTGGGTTCGATCTACCTGCAGGGCGGCACCGAGCACACCCACGGTCTGACGTCCTCTCTGCTGTCCAACATCGCTGTGCGCAGCGGTGAGATCGTCAAGTCCGCGGTGGGTGCGAGGGTGCGTTCGGTGGTGTGAAACGGCGGGGTATCACTGCGGGCGACGAGCCGGAACAGAGCGATGTTCCGGCTCTCGTCGGTGGTCTGGCCCGAACCGATGCCGGCAGGACCGCCGGTCTGATTCTCGTCGTCGTCGTCCTCGCGATTCTGTGCCTGGTGAGTATCGCTGTGGGAGCCGAGAACATCGCTGTCGGTGACGTGTGGCACGCACTGTGGTCTTCGAACGGTTCCACCGATGCCGTGATCGTCCGTGAGCTCCGAGTTCCGCGGACCGTGCTCGGCGTGCTCGTCGGTACCGCGCTCGGCGTCGCGGGCGCGCTGATCCAGGCGATGACGCGCAACCCGTTGGCCGACCCGGGCATTCTGGGCGTCAATGCCGGAGCGGCACTCTTCGTCGCCTTCGCAGTCGGGGTGTTGGGCGCGACCGACGTTCGCTTCTATGTGTGGTTCGCGTTCGTCGGTGCCGTTCTCGCCACCGTCGCGGTGTACGCGCTGGGTTCGGTGGGACGAGTGGGTGCCACTCCGATTCGCTTGACGCTCTCCGGTATTGCCCTCGGTGCGGTGCTCGGCGGCGTTACTTCCGGGATGCTGCTGCTGGACCCGGACGCCTTCGCCAGGATGCGGTTCTGGGGCGCAGGCTCGTTGGCGGGTCGAGGGCTCGACATCGCGGCGGCCACCGGCCCGTTCGTCGTACTCGGACTGTGTCTGGCTGCGCTCGTCGCGCGTCCGCTCAATGCGATCGCACTGGGCGACGAGTTGGCCCGGTCGTTGGGAGCCGATGCGCTTCGGACGCGGACCGTCGGGGTCGTTGCGGTGACGCTGTTGGCCGGAGCGGCGACAGCGGCGGCGGGACCGGTCGGGTTCGTGGGGCTGATGGTGCCGCACATGGTGCGCTGGTTCGTCGGGCCGGACCAGCGTTGGATTCTGATCCACACCGTGTTCGCGGCACCGGCACTGCTGTTGTTCGCCGACGTCGTCGGCCGAATCGTCATCGAGCCGGGGGAGTTGCAGGTCGGTATCGTCACCGCCTTCGTCGGGGCTCCCGTCCTGATCCTGTTGGTCCGCCGAAAGAAGGCGAGCGGACTGTGATCCGGGCACCGCGCGCCGGGAACATCGACTTCGGCAGAAGGGTGTGGATCGTTCGCACAGTGCTGGGCGCACGAATCGACGTTTGTACGGTCCTCGTCTGCGCGGCCCTGCTGTTGCTGACAGCGGTTGTCGCCGTCCTCGCGATCGGCACTGGCGATTACCACGTTCCACCGGGCCAGGTGCTCGCGGCGGTGTTCGGCGACGCCCCGCGCATCACCGAGATCGTCGTCATGCAGTCGCGGTTCCCCCGGGTTGCGCTGGCATTCCTGTTCGGAGCTGCCCTGGGGGTGTCGGGTGCGATCTTTCAGTCGTTGACGCGAAATCCGTTGGGCAGCCCGGACATCATCGGCTTCTCGACCGGCGCGTACACCGGCGCTCTCGTCGTCATCCTGACGCTCGGCGGCGGTTACTACCGGACCGGAGCGGGCGCGCTCGTCGGCGGACTGGTGGCCGCCGCCGTGGTGTACGTGCTCGCCTACAAGCGCGGCGTGCAGGGCTTTCGATTGATCATCGTCGGTATCGCGGTCAGTGCCGTCCTGGCGTCCGTCAATACCTGGCTCGTGGTGAAAGCCGATGTCTCCGAGGCAATCGCAGCCGCCGTCTGGGGCGCGGGCACACTCAACGGGCTGGGGTGGCCGCAGGTGGTTCCCGTTCTCGTGGCCCTCGCTGTCGTCACCCCCGCGGCGGCGGCGCTGTCGACACGGCTACCGGTACTCGAGATGGGTGACGACGCGGCGAGAGCGCTCGGAATCCGCGTCGAGCCGACGCGTCTGATGCTGGTGATTCTCGGGGTCGCCCTCACGGCACTGGTCACGGCCGCAGCGGGGCCCATTTCGTTCGTCGCGCTCGCCGCGCCGCAGTTGGCTCGGCGGCTCACCGGTACCTCGTCGGTGGCGATGGTGCCGGCAGCATGCATGGGTGCTCTGCTCCTGATCGTCAGTGACGTTGCAGCGCAACGAGTTTTCGCGCCCACTCAGCTTCCGGTCGGCGTGGTGACGGTCTGTGTGGGCGGCGCGTACTTCGTCTGGTTGTTGGCACGAGAAGGGCGGAAGCAATGACGACGAGGCCACGCCTGTACGCGGACGGCATCACCGTCGGATACGACAAACGAATCATCAGCGAGAAGCTGACCGTCGAGATTCCCGACGGCAAGTTCACCGTGATCGTCGGGCCGAACGCCTGCGGCAAATCGACACTGTTGCGCGCGTTGTCGCGGCTGCTGAAGCCGACCGGCGGGGCGGTCTTGCTCGACGGCAAGTCCATCTCGTCGTACCCGGCGAAGGAGGTCGCCCGCCGACTCGGGCTCCTGCCGCAAACCTCCATCGCACCGGACGGCATCTCGGTGGCCGATCTCGTTGCGCGAGGCCGCTATCCGCATCAGAAGTTGATCCGGCAATGGTCCGTCGCGGACGAGGCCGCGGTGGTGGAGGCCATGACTGCGACCGGAGTGACGTCGCTGTCGGCCCGTCCGGTCGACGAGCTGTCCGGTGGACAGCGGCAAAGAGTGTGGGTGGCAATGGTTCTCGCGCAACAGACACCGCTGTTGCTCTTGGACGAGCCGACGACGTTTCTCGACATCGCGCACCAGATCGAACTTCTCGACCTGCTGGCCACGTTGAATCGGGACAACGGCAACACTCTCGTCGCGGTGTTGCACGATCTCAACCACGCCTGTCGATACGCCGACCACATCATCGCGATGAAGGACGGCGCGGTGGTCACCGAGGGCCCACCGGCGGAGATCGTCACGGCCGACTTGGTCGAGGCGGTGTTCGGACTGCCGTGCCGCATCATCGACGATCCCGAATCGCACACTCCGTTGGTGATACCCAAGGTGGCCGCTGGCAGGCTAGGCAAGGCTTAGTTTAGAATCGAACAGAATTGCCGCCGAGTTAGCCTGAGGGTTCTCGCACAGTCGGACGAGAGATGTATCGAGGACGAAGATGACCGATCAGCAGCGTGGTTTCCACTACGCCGACGTCGTTGCGGTGGAGCAGCTCACCGTGCACATGGTGCGCGTCACCTTCGGCGGCGAGCACGTCGCCGGTTACCGCACGCTCGGGGCACCCGACGAGTGCGTCGGGGTCTACTTTCCGCGCGAAGGCGAGTCGGCACCGCCGCCGATGACCGAGGTCGACGGCCTGTGGTGGTTCCACGGCCTCGAGAACGCGCCGGAGGGCCGGAACTACACGATCCGACGCGTCGATCCCGACCGCGGCCAGTTGACCATCGACTTCTTCGCACACGAGGGCGGCGTCGCGGCCACCTGGGCCCAGCAGGCCGCCCCCGGCCAGACGGTGCTCTTCACCCGTCCGCGGTCGTGGTACTCACCGCCCGCCGACGTCGATTGGCTGCTGCTGGTGGCCGATATGACCGGAGTTCCTGCGCTGGGGCGACTGATCGAACAGTTGCCCGCAGGCACCCGCGCACACGCGATCGTCGAGGTACTCGAGCGCGGTGACATCCAGACGTTCGAGACAGCCGCCGACGTGACGTTCGATTGGCGTATCGGATCCGGAAACGGAGACAGCGCCAGCGTGCTCGACGACGCGGTGCTCGCATACCCGCTACCCGAGGGTCGCGGCTACGTGTGGTTCGCCGCCGAGGCGTCGTCCTCGCGTCGGGTACGCAAGTACTTCCGCAAGGACTTGGGTTACGACAACAAGTATTTCGACATCATCGGCTACTGGCGCGCTGACTCGGAGAAGTGGCTCGAAAAGTACAAGCAGTACCAGGAGGAGGCGCTTGCGGTGTACAACGGCGTCATCGAATCCGGCCGCACCGAGCAGGAAGCCAGCGAGGCGTTCGACGCGCTGCTCGAGCGGGTCGGGCTCTAACGCCGAAATTCGTAGTCGGGCAATTCCAGCGTCGCCGCGTCGGGACCGAGGAATCTGCTCGTGACCGCCTGGACCGGCTTCGATCCGGCCAGGCGCAGCACGGTGCGAAAAGCAGCTACTCCCACAGTCGTTTTCGGATGCGCGACGCGAGGCACGCCGGGCGGCAGCTTCTGAGCCTGATTCACGAACGGACGCATGCGCGCCTCGAAGGCCTCGAACCCGGCGCGATGATCGCGCGCTCGGGCGAGTTCCCCGGCGAGCACGTAGGCCCCGGTGACCGACAACGTGGTGCCCATCCCGCTCAATAGTGTTGCGCACCAAGCAGCGTCGCCCAGCATGCCGATTCTGCCGTTCGACCATCGCGGAGCCTGCACCTGGGCCAGATAGTCGACGTAGAGCTCCGAATCAGGTCCGAGCGAATTCAGGATTCTGGGCACTTCCCAGCCGACGTCGGCGAACGTCGCTCGCAAGGCGGCAATCACCTGCTCGGTGGACGCGCCTTCGTACCCGCCGTCGTCGGACACCCAGGACAGGCTGAAACGCGTCGTGCCGAGGTTGTCCGGGCGCAGATTGGCGACCCTGGATCCGGGGGCGTTGTACCACCGCCACCAGCCGTCGTCACTCGGTCCCTTCGGCAAAACCCCGTAGGCGGTGTACAAGCCGACCGGCGTGGTCTCCGCCTCGGCAGGAAACGCCAGTTCTCTGCTACTGGAACGGATTCCGTCGGCGAACACGACGAGGTCGAACCTCTCCGCTGCGTTCGACGCGAACGTGACATCGACGCCGTCGGCATCCTGAGCCACGTCGACGACGCGATCGCCGTACCGGTACTCGGTTCGCGGACCGGCTGATTCGACGAGAATCCGCGCGAACTCGCCGCGCAGAATCTCCATCTCCGCCGTCGGTCCGTCGTGTGATCCGTCTCCGGCCGGAAAGGCCGCGATGGTGGCGTCGGAATCGTCGACGAATCTGGTGCCCTTTTCGGTGGTGCCGTTGGCCAGCAGGGTCTGCTCCAGGCCCATGCGCCGCAGCACCTCGCGTCCACTACCGCGGACGTCGATGTTCTGGCCGCCCAGACGCAGCTGCGGACTGCGCTCGACGACGACGACGTCGTATCCCGCTCTGTCGAGCCAGTAGGCGACGGTGGGGCCGGCGATGCTGGCACCGGTGACGAGCACGCGTTCGGTCATCGGGCGGGAATGCCCGGGCGGCCGGTCGTTCAATCCGGGGGGGAAAGTAGCTGAGCCTCACCTTGGTGGTGTACTTTCTCGAATTGTCCGTTTGACCCGTTTTCGTCAGGAGAACCGTGTTCACCGTTCGCCGTCTGGCGCTGCTCTCGTGCAGTGCAACCCTTGCCCTCGGTTTGGTCGCCTGCAGCTCTTCGGACTCCGGTGACACCACCTCCACCTCCGAGTCCGCCACCGCAGAGTCCGCCCTGGTGGTGTACTCCGGCCGCGGCGAAGAACTCGTCGACCCCCTGATCGAACGCATCGGCGGCGGCATCGAGGTCGACTATTCGGGCAACACCAACGCCCAGGCCGCGAAGATCCTCGAAGAGGGCGACGCGACGCCGGCCGACGTCTTCTACGGCCAGGATGCAGGTGCACTGGGGGCCCTCGACGAAGCAGGGGCGCTCGCACCGCTGCCCGAGGACATCCTCGCGCTCGTCCCCGAGCAGTACCGCGGCACCGACGGCACCTGGGTCGCCACGTCCGCACGGGCCCGCGTGCTGGCCTACAACTCCGATTCGGTGCAGGCAGCAGACCTGCCCACCGGTATCGACGGACTGCTCGACCCACGCTGGCGCGGACAGATCGGCTACGCACCCACCAACGCGTCGTTCCAGGCGTTTGTCACCGCATTGCGCGTGCAGCGCGGCGAGGAGGGTGCGCGCACCTGGCTCGAAGGATTCGTCGCCAACGAGCCGGTCGCGTTCGAGGGCAACGGTCCGCTGCTGACCGCCGTCAACGACGGGCAGGTCGCCACGGGACTGCTCAACCACTACTACTGGTACCCGTTCAAGGACGAGAACGGTGCCGACGCTCCCGTCGAGCTGCACTACTTCGAGCCCGGCGACCCCGGCGCATTGATCAACGTCGCCGGTGCCGGTGTGCTGGCGGCGTCGGACAACCAGGAAGCGGCATTCGATTTCGTGCGCGAGCTGCTCTCGACCGAATCGCAGACGTACTTCGCCAACGAGACCGCCGAATACCCCGTCATCGACGGCGTCACGTCCGACTACGACCTGCCGCCGCTGTCGGACCTGGGTTCGACCGACCTCGACCTGGGCCGACTCTCGTCCCTCGAGGAGACCCAGACCCTGCTCACCGACGTCGGAATCATCTAGTCGGTGTTCGTGTCCGCACTCCAGCCGCTTCTGCGGCGCCACTTCGGCGGTCGTCCCGTTCTCGGGACGACCGCGTTGTGCGTGGGAGCGCTGACGCTGACACCCTTGGTGTACCTGTTCGTTCGAGCGTTCGACGGCGGAACCGAGAAGGTACTGCGGCTGCTCCTGCGGCAACGCACCCTCGACCTCGTTGTCCGGACGGCCACGCTCGCGCTCACCGTCGTGGTCGCCTCCGTCGTGGTGGGCACGCTGCTCGCCTGGTTGACCGTCCGAACCGATCTACCGGGTCGACGCATCTTCTCGATGATCCTCGCGGCACCGCTGGCCATCCCGTCGTACGTGTCCGGTTATCTGTGGATCGCTGAATTTCCCTCCCTTGCAGGATTTTCCGGTGCTGCGCTGGTGCTGACGTTGTCGTGTTTCCCGCTGGTGATGTTGCCGGTGTCCGCGGCGTTCGCCACCGCGGACCCGTCGTTGACCGAAGTGTCCCGCACCCTCGGCCGCGGGGCGGTACGCACCGCATTGACCGTCGAGTGCCGTCGCATCGTTCCGGCTGCGGCAGCAGGCGCGTTGTTGGTGGCGCTGTACACCATCAGTGACTTCGGGGCGGTGGCACTGATGCGGTACGACGCCTTCACTCTCGGCATCTACAGCGCCTACCGCGGCGGGCTCGATCGCACCGCGGCCGCTGTTCTCGGGTTGGTCCTCGTGGTGGGCGCGTTGGTGTTGACCCTCCTCGAACGGCGCGCTCGACGCGGGGCCACGGCGCGGGTGGGATCGGGAACCGACCGGATGGCCGAGCCTGTGGTTCTCGGCCGGTGGCGCGTGCCTGCTCTGGCCGTTATCGTTGCAGCCCTCGGTGTTTCGGTGCTGGTACCGATTCTGGCCCTGGCGCGATGGCTCACTCGATCGCTGCGCTTCACCGTCGACTGGTCGGACGTGCTGGCTGTCAGCGCAAAGACGGTCCAGTACTCGGCGACTGCTGCTCTGGTGGTCGCCGTGCTTGCGTTGCCGGTGGCGTTGTTCGCGGCCCGGTCCACGTCCCGCAGTGCGCGCACCGCCGAGTTGTCCACGTACATTGCGCACGGTCTCCCGGGTATCACCGTGGGACTGGCGACGGTGTTTCTCGGAATCAGATTTCTACCGTCGTTCTATCAGACCGCGGTGCTGCTGGTGCTGGCGTACGTGGTGCTGTTCCTGCCGTTGGCCGTCGGCAGCACCCGATCGGTCGTCGACGCCACTCCGGTTGTGCTCGAGGATGTTTCACGGACCCTCGGTGCCGGGCGAGTGCGCACCGACCTGCGGGTGACGATTCCTGTCGCCGCGCCCGGCATCGCGGCCGGAGCCGCCCTGGTGTTCCTGACCGTCGCCAAGGAATTACCGGCGACGTTGATGCTGCGCCCCCGCGGTGTGGACACGCTCGCGACCACGCTGTGGTCCACCACCGAGGCATTCCGCTACGGCGAGGCAGCCCCCTACGCCCTCGCATTGATCCTGATCTCCGTGGTCCCGACGATCGTCCTGACCCGGGCGCTGCGGCGTACGACGCGAAAGCGAGTGACACTGTCATGAGCATGGTGATGTCCGATCTCGTTGCCTCGTACGGCAGTACGACGGTGCTGCACGGAATCGATCTCGACCTCGGCGACGGTGAGATGCTCGCCGTTCTCGGACCCTCAGGCTGCGGCAAGACGACTCTGCTGCGATCGATCGCAGGCCTGCACCGTATCGACGCGGGCCGCATCACCGCCGACGGGCGCGACCTCTCCGTCGCCGGGCGTGTTCAGGTGCCACCGGAGAAGCGGGGAGTAGGCCTGATGCCGCAGGAAGGTGGACTGTTTCCACATCTGACGGTGCGCCGAAACATCGAATTCGGTTTGCGCACAGGGTTCGTGCGGCCGTACCTGTCCGGCCGAGCCGAACGGGCCCGACGCGTCGACGAGATGCTCGAGCTCGTCGGACTGCCCGACGCCGGTGCGGTTCGACCCAGCGAACTCTCGGGCGGGCAGCAGCAGCGGATCGCGTTGGCGCGCGCGTTGGCCCCGGCTCCCTCGGTGGTGTTGATGGACGAGCCGTTCGCTGCTCTCGATGCAGGTCTGCGGACCTCGATTCGGCAGGACGTGCGAGAGTTGTTGCTCACCAGCAAGACCGCGTCGATTCTCGTCACCCACGATCGGGCCGAGGCTCTGGGCACCGCGGATCGGGTTGCGGTCCTGCTGGGCGGGCGCTGTGCGCAGGTCGATACGCCGCGTGCACTGTACGAGCGGCCCACCACGCCGGCTGTGGCGAGCTTCGTCGGCGACGCCTATTACGTCGACGCTGCCGCGCGCGACGGTTGGGTCGACACCGTTCTCGGTCGTCTCGAATCCACCACCAGGGCAACGGGTATGGGGCAGGTCTTGCTCCGGCCCGAACAGTTGGTGGTCTCGGAGCGCGAGGACGGCGAATTTCTCGTCGAACACGAGGATTTCACCGGCCCCGAATGCTCGGTCACTGTGCGACACCGCGATACCGGGCTCCGGCTGCGTGTCGTCGCTCGGGCCTGCGACCGATTCGCTCCCGGTACAGCCGTGAACGTCTCGGTGACCTCACCGGTGCACTGGTTTCCGCGTTCGGTGCGTTGATGCCGTGACGCAGGGTTCCGGTTGCGGTACGCGGCGGAACCCTGCGCAGTGGGCGAGTTATCGGGCCGTGCGCTTGGGCATGAACACCGCAGCGACAGTCATCAGGACGGCGGCGACCAGCACTCCGATGAAGACCAGATGGATGGCGTCGGACAGTTGTTCGGGTTCTGGATCTCCGGACACACGGGCGTTGACGATGGCACCGAACACCGCGACGCCGACGGCGCTACCGAGTGAACGGGCGAACATGTTGGTGGAGGTGACGACGCCGCGTTCGGCCCACTCGACGCTCGACTGTGCGGCGATCAATGTGGGGCTCGCGATCAACCCCATGCCGAGGCCGATGACGAAGCACATCGCCGCGACGTGCCAGATCTGCGAATCGGCGTCGAGCAGAGTCGTCAGTGCCGTACCCACGATCCCGATCGAACCGCCGACCACTGCCGTCGTGCGGAAGCCGAAGCGCAGGTACACCCGCCCGGACTGGGATGCCGCGATCGGCCAGCCGAGGGTCAGCGTGGACAGCGAGAAGCCGGCGATGATGGCTCCGGTGCCGAACACGCCCTGTACGAAGGTCGGGACGTAGGACGTCAGTCCCAGGATCAATGCGCCGACGAGCAACGAGATGAAGCTGCTGACCACCAGCACCCGCCGGGTGAACACCCACAGCGGCAGGATCGGCTCCTCGGCGCGGGACTCGACCCACGCGAACACCGCCAGCAGTAGGAAGCCCACGACGAAGATCGCGATGCTGATCGGCGAACCCCAGGCCCAGGACTGGCCGCCTTCGAGCAGGCCGAGGAGCACCATCGTCGCGCCGACCGTGAGCAGAGCGGCACCGAGGTAATCGATCTTCGGCTTGGTGCGTTCGACTGCGCCTTCCTCGAACTTGCGCAGCAACATGAACGCCGCCACCGCGCACAGCGGAATGTTGATGAAAAAGATCCACCGCCACGACAGGTACTCGGAGAAGACGCCACCGAGGGCGGGGCCGAGCACCGAGGAGATCGCCCACACGCTGGCCAGGTAGCCCTGCACCTTGGCGCGCTCGGGCAGCGTGTAGATGTCGCCTGCGATGGTGATGGACATCGGCTGGACGGCACCCGCGCCGAGTCCCTGAATCGCGCGGAAAGCAATCAGAGCAGGCATGCTCCACGCCAGGCCGCACAGAATCGAGCCCAGGCAGAACACCGCGATGCCGAACACCATGATCTTCTTGCGCCCGAACAGATCGGACAATTTGCCGTAGAGCGGCACCGAGACAGCCTGTGCCAGCAGGTAGATCGAGAACAACCACGGGAACTGCGCAAACCCGCCGAGGTCGCCGACGATGGTGAGCACCGCAGTGGCGATGATCGTCGCGTCCAGCGCAACCAGCGACGAGCTGAGCATCAGCGCGATCAGGATGGGACCGCGTTCGGAGCGGAATCCGATGTCCGGGGTCGATTCGGTCGTTGCCATTGCTACTCATTGTGATCCCTGCCCGCCGACGTGGCGGCACCGGCCCAGATAGTGTTGAGCCTCGTGCGACCATCACTGAGTAGCTACGAGCATCTGGCCGGCGGCAAGGTCCGCGATCTGTACACGATCGACGACGCGCATCTGCTGCTCGTCGCGAGCGATCGAATCTCGGCCTACGACCACATCCTCGACACCCCGATCCCGGACAAGGGACGGGTGTTGACGGCGATGAGCGTGTTCTTCTTCGAGGAGCTCGGCGGCGTCAACCACCTGGCCGGTGATCCGCTCGACGAACGCATCCCCGCCGAACTGCTCGGCCGCGCCCTGGTGGTGAAGAAGCTGAACATGGTGCCGATCGAGTGCGTTGCTCGCGGCTATCTCACCGGATCCGGGTTGGCGGATTACAACGCGACCGGTGCCGTGTGTGGCGTCGAACTGCCGCCCGGCCTGATCGAATCGAGCAAACTCGACGAGGTCATCTTCACTCCTGCCGCCAAGGCCGAACTGGGTGAGCACGACGAGAACATCACCTTCGACCAGGCCGTCGAACTGGTCGGTGCCGAGCTGGCCTTCAAGCTCCGCGAAGACACCATCGAGATCTATTCGCGTGCAGCCAACTTCGCTCTGGAACGCGGAATCATTCTCGCGGACACCAAGTTCGAGTTCGGGACCGATGCCGACGGCAACCTCGTTCTCGCCGACGAGGTGCTCACCCCCGATTCCTCACGCTACTGGCCTGCTGACTCGTACGAAGAAGGTCGCGTTCAGCCCAGTTTCGACAAGCAGTTCGTTCGCGACTGGCTGACCGGCGAATCCGGCTGGGACCGAGCGTCCGACACCCCACCGCCACCGTTGCCCGACGACGTCGTCGCCGCAACGCGCAGCCGCTACATCGAGGCCTACGAGCGCATCTCGGGCCTGAACTTCGACGATTGGGTCACGCCATGACGATCACCCCTCCCATTGCCAAGAAGGTGCCGCAGGGGCGCACCCATCACGGCGACACGTTCATCGACAACTACGAGTGGTTGCGCGCCAAGGAAGACCCCGAGGTGATCGCCTACCTCGAAGCCGAGAACGCGTACACCGAGCAGCAGACGGCCGGACTGGAAGCACTCCGCGGCACGATCTTCGACGAGATCAAATCGCGCACCCAGGAGACCGACCTGTCCGTGCCGACGCGCATGGGCCAGTGGTGGTATTACTCGCGCACCGTCGAGGGTAAGTCGTACGGCCTCCAATGCCGTTGCCCCGTCGACTCTCCCGACGACTGGACACCGCCGACGCTGTCTTCCGACGTGGACGTACCCGGTGAGCAAATCCTGCTCGACGCGAACGTCGAAGCCGAGGGTCACGACTTCTTCTCGCTCGGTGCATTCTCGATCAGCCTCGACGGCACGTTGCTGGCGTACTCGACCGACACAGAGGGCGACGAGCGGTACACACTGCGCTTCAAGAACCTCGAAACCGGAGAACTGCTGGCCGACACCATCGAGAACGTCGCGCCGGGAGCCACCTGGACCGCCGACGCCACCCACGTCTTCTACCTGACGGTCGACGAATCCTGGCGTCCCGACACCGTCTGGCGACACACCCTCGGTAAGGCCGAGGACGTCAAGGTCTTTCACGAGCCCGACGAAAGCTACTGGGTCGGCTTCGGTTCCACCCGTAGCGAGAAGTACCTGATGATCTGGGTCGGTTCCAAGATCACCTCCGAGTGCCTCGTCCTGGAATCCACCGATCCCGAGGGCGAGTTCCGCGTCGTACTGCCGCGCACGGACGGCATCGAGTACAGCATCGAACACGCCGTCGTGGCCGGTGAGGATCGCTTCCTCATCACCCACAACGGCTCGGTCAACGGCTGGGGTACCGAGGGGGAGAAGGCCGAGAACTTCCTGCTCGCCGAGGCCCCGGTGAGCGATCCACTCGATCAGCGCATTCTGGTTCCACACCGCGACGACGTCCGAGTCGAGGACATCGACGCCTTCGCCGGACACCTGATCTTCACCTACCGCCGAGAAGCGTTGACCCGCATGGCGATCTGGCCGCTGACCGACGAGGGATACGGCGAATACCGCGAGCTCGAGTTCGACGAGGAGCTCTATTCGGTCGGAGCCGGCTCGAACCCGGAGTGGGACCAGCCCCTGCTGAGGATGGTCTACACCTCCTTCATCACCCCCGGTCAGGTGTACGACCTGGATATCGCGAGCGGGGAATTGCTGCTCCGCAAATCGCAGCCGGTTCTCGGTGAGTTCGACGCCGGCGACTATGTGCAGCACCGAGAGTGGGCGACCGCGCCGGACGGAACACAGATTCCGCTGTCGGTCATCGCTCGCAAGGACGTCCCCGAGGGTCCTGCTCCCACGCTGCTGTACGGCTACGGATCGTACGAGGCATCGATGGACCCGTCGTTCTCGGTGGCGCGGTTGTCTCTGCTCGACCGCGGCATCGTCTTCGTCGTCGCACACGTGCGCGGCGGCGGTGAGATGGGTAGGCACTGGTACGACCAGGGCAAGACGCTGCAGAAGAAGAACACGTTCACCGACTTCATCGCTGCCGCACAGCATCTGATCGACACCGGCCGTACCTCACCGAAGCATCTGGTTGCTGACGGCGGCAGCGCAGGCGGTCTGCTGATGGGTGCGGTGGCCAACCTTGCACCCGAGCTGTTCAACGGCATCCTGGCCAACGTGCCGTTCGTCGACCCGCTCACCTCCATCCTCGACCCGTCGCTGCCGCTGACGGTCATCGAATGGGACGAGTGGGGAAACCCGTTGGCGGACAAGGAAGTGTACGAATACATGAAGTCGTACAGCCCCTACGAGAACGTCGAGGCCAAGGACTACCCGTCGATCCTCGCGATCACGTCCATCAACGACACCCGCGTCTTGTACGTCGAACCGGCCAAATGGGTTGCGGCCCTGCGTGCCACGAAGACGGGTGACTCGGACCTGCTCCTCAAGACCGAAATGAGCGCCGGACACGGCGGAGTCAGCGGGCGCTACGAGAAATGGAAAGAAGCGGCTTTCGAGTATGCCTGGATCGTCGAGAAGACCGGTGCCCATGTGAGTGGAAATTCGTAGCCTGCTACGTGTTCAGTCTGGGGACATATGAGACACGAGATGTCCACGGACATGTGACACACGGGCTGTGATGATGCTGCGGGGCACTGTGACCGGCTATGGAGTAATCCATGGCCAGATCGGATGCCCGGATGACGTGTTACTCACCCGTTCGCCGCTCGTGTACCCCGAAAGGCCTTACCGCTCGACTTGCATGTGTTAAGCACGCCGCCAGCGTTCGTCCTGAGCCAGGATCAAACTCTCCGTAAAAGACCTGCGAAACAACAGTCCCGAAAGACCGTGAATCAGTCAAAGACATCAAGTCAAATCACTAGCAAAAAAACTCAACTAGCATTTTCAAACAACACCCGACAACAACCACCACAAGCGGATGGCTGATACATCGAATGCTTTCACCAAATAAAATTCGGCACTGACATTCATCGACACACTGTTGAGTTCTCAAAGAACACGCACACACTCGAACCCCACGAGCACGCAGTCCGTAGGCCTCAAGGGCAACTGTTCCAGCCTATCCCAGCTTGGTCTCGGACACAAGGCCCGACTCTTGGGGGATAAAACCTGCCGAGCCACACGTCCAACCTCGTTCACCCAGTCCGTGAAGACCGGGTCGGTGTCCGTCGCTCTGACTCGACAAAAGTTACGCCACCAACCACACCAACGCAAATCGGCAGGTGGATCGACTTACCGCCGGCATCCGCGCAGGTCGGAGAACCTGTGCGCAAGAAGGCCTCGCATTCGGCCGGCACATCCCCGCATGTGACGCCAGCCATATCTTGCGAACAGTCGACAGAAACGGGTTTCATGAGCGGGACAACGCCAGAACGTGGTCGGGCACATCGAGGTTCGGTTCCACATCTTCCCCACGCTCTGCAGTGCCGACGTATTGACCGATCGGAATCACACCCGCCCACACTTCACCTGCTGCAATGTCGGCCTCGTCGTCGATCGGTCCGCCGGTCCGCGCTTTCACCGATGCTTCGTATAGCGGTAGCGCCAACACACTGGTCGCCGCCAGCTCTTTCCTCGTATGCGCCCGCAGATATGTGCTTCTACCCGGAACGACCTGATCGACTATGGCGTCCAATGCCCGTGCCCGTTCGTCCTCGTCCTCCACTCGACGTGGCCGTCCCACGATGACGGCGCTTCGATAGTTCATCGAGTGATGGAACGCGGACCGGGCCAGAACCAACCCGTCGACGACCGTGACCGTCACGCAGATGTCCTGATCAGGCGCCTCCACCAGGCTTCGAGAGGCGACCGAACCATGGAGGTACAGGGTTCCCGCCCTGTCCGGCCCGTCCGGATCCAGGCCGAACACGGTCGGGAGCACACGTGGCACGTTCCCCACCAGCACCCCCATATGACAGAGGCGAGCCGATCGGAGAACGTCGAGCAACGCCGTCCGCTCCGACTGCGCACGCTGCCGACCTCGGACCACGGTGGTCCTGGATGTTGGGGACAGAAGTGTTTCGTCGGCCGTCATGCCACCAGAGTGCCGCCCCGTTGGCTCACTGTCATGGTCCAATAGGGAGCAATGATGCTAGGCCACTTTCTGCCATGGACAGGTGACGCACGATGACCTTGCCGCCGAATGCCCTGTCGATCGCGATCGATCGAGCCGACCGCCGCACGTTGCCCGTTCAGGTGGCCGACGGTATCCGGGCGGCCATCGATCGCGGCGAGCTCGAGCCGGGCGTCCGATTGCCAAGCACCAGAGCACTTTCCGTCGAAATGGGTCTGGCTCGTGCGGTGGTGGAGAAGGCGTACGAGCAGCTCGTCGCCGAAGGATGGCTCGAGGCACGTCGCGGATCCGGCAACTACGTCCGAGATGTTCCGCATGCCGTTCGGTCGGACCACAGGCTGCACCGAGCACAGGAAGGCCCACCCACTACGCAGCGCATTTCGCTGCGCCCCGGAATACCGTGGACTCCGCCTCGCCCATCCGATGCGTGGAAGCGGGCATGGCGAGACGTCGGTGGCTCTCCCCCACCGGGCGACTACCCCGATCCGGCCGGCTCACTCGACTTGCGGATGCGCATTGCCGACTTGCTCGGCCGTGCTCGCGGGCTGCACACCACCGCGGATTCGATCGTCGTCACCACGGGCAGCATTCACGGTCTGGACCTGGCACTGGGTTCCCTCTCTGTAAACGTCGGCGTCGAACATGTTCTCGCACTGGAGAATCCGGGATACCGGGCTGCTGCTGCCCTCGCTACACACCGCGGGTGGTCCGTTCACGACATCCCCGTCGACCGCGAGGGCCTTGTCGTCGACGAGCTCGAATCGGTTCCTCACGGCACCCCGGCCGTTTACATCACCCCCTCACACCAGTACCCCACCGGCGGACTCATGCCCATCGGTCGTCGGCGCGCCCTGGCGGACTGGGCACGAAGCACCGGAACCACCATCATCGAGGACGACTACGATTCCGAATTCCGTTACGGCATAGCACCTTTGACGACGGTCACCGAGCTCGTTCCGGACCGTGCCGTCTACCTGGGAACGGTATCGAAGACGCTGGGTGCCGGCGTACGCCTCGGATGGATGGTGGCTCCCCCGTCGATGGTCGAGCGCATCACCGACACACGTCGCGCCATCGGCGACTTCCCGTCGGTTCCCGTCCAGCAGGCCATGACCTCGCTGTTGCGCGACGGCGAATGGGACCGGTCCGTACGCACGGCACGTCGGATCTATCGGGCACGTGACCGCGTCGTCGCCGCTGCGCTGGCGCCATTCGGCGAACTTCGGGGCGTCGGTGCCGGGCTGCACACGGTGCTCGTACTCGACGCAGACGTTGCACGCGATATTGCAGCCGACTGCGCGGACAACGGAGTCGATCTGCCAACCTTCGCACATTCGACGCGATCGCCGACCACCGATGGTGGCATCGTCATCGGCTACGGGTCGGTGGCGGACGATCGATTCGAGCGCGCGCTCCGGGTGCTGGTCGACGCTCTCGAGAAGAGGTCGGTCAGCTGACCCGCTCGATGCTCCCGCCGAGAGCGGTCAGGTTTTCCACGAATCGCGGATAGCCCCTGTCGATGTGGAACACGTCGTGCACTTCGGTCGTACCGTCCGCCACCAGCCCGGCCAGGACCAGCCCGGCCCCAGCTCGAATGTCCGAAGACCACACCGGCGCGCTGGAGAGTTGGGGAACACCGCGGACCACAGCATGGTGGCCATCGGTACGCGCATCAGCACCCAGTCGGATCATCTCCTCGACGAACCGGAAGCGTGCCTCGAACACGTTCTCGGTGATCATCGACGTCCCGTCGGCGACGGTTGCGAGCCCGATAGCCATCGGTTGCAGATCCGTGGGAAACCCGGGGTACGGCAACGTCGCAAAGTTCACTGCTCGCGGCCGTTCGTGCTGAACGACGCGGAAGCCGTCCGGTTCGCTGGTCACCTCGGCACCCGCAGACCGCAGCTTGTCCAGCACGAGCGACAGGTGCTTTGGGTTGACCCCACGCACGCGAACGTCCCCGCGCGTCATCGCGGCCGCGATTCCCCACGTAGCAGCGACAATTCGGTCGCCGATGACGCGATGAGTCGTCGGCTTCAACGCGCTGACACCCCGGATGGTGAGGGTCGAGGTGCCTGCGCCCCGGACATCGGCACCCATCTCGTTGAGCATGTTGCACACGTCGACGATGTCCGGTTCGCGTGCCGCGTTGTCGATCACGGTCTCACCGGTAGCGAGCACAGCCGCCATCAGGATGTTCTCCGTCGCTCCCACAGAGGGGAAAGCCAACCTGATGTTCGCGCCGCGCAACTCGTCGGCTTCCGCAACGACGCATCCGTGTTGAATTTCGCTGCGCGCCCCCAGCAACTGCAGTCCGGACTGGTGCATATCCAGCGGACGCGACCCGATGGCGTCACCGCCCGGCAATGCCACCACCGCTCGCTTGCACCGCGCGACGAGAGGGCCGAGGACACAGACCGACGCTCGGAACTGGCGAACAGCCGCGAAATCGGCGTGGTATTTCGGCATGGCCGGGGTCGTGATGTGGACGACCGAGCCGTCGAGCTCCACCTCGCACCCGAGTCCGCGCAGCACCTCCGCCATCAGCGGAACATCCAGGATGTCGGGACAGTTGGTGATCGTGCTGGTTCCCTCGGCGAGCAGGGCCGCGGCCATCAGCTTGAGGACGCTGTTCTTCGCACCACCGACCGCCACCTCACCCACGAGGCGATTACCACCGTTGACCAAAAAGCGTTCACTCACTTCGACAGCGTAGCCAGCGGTACCGACCGGCACCCGCGCGGTACCGTAGCCGCATGGCCGTTCACCTCACGCGCATCTACACCCGGACCGGCGACGACGGGACCACGGGATTGAGCGATTTCTCGAGGGTCTCCAAGAACGACGAGCGGCTGATCGCCTATGCAGATTGCGACGAGACCAACGCGAGCCTCGGAGTCGCACTGGCACTGGGAAATCCGAGTGAATCCGTGCGAACCGTCATCCGGACCGTTCAGAGCGATCTGTTCGACGCCGGAGCGGACCTCTCGACGCCTGTCGTCGACAATCCAGAATATCCACCGCTGAGGATCGATCAGAGTTACATCGACCGCCTCGAAGCCTGGTGCGACGAATTCAACGACGAGCTACCGGCGTTGACGTCATTCATCCTGCCCGGCGGAACACCTCTGGGAGCGCTGCTGCACGTCGCGCGCACCGTGGCTCGGCGCGCGGAGCGGTCGGCCTGGGCAGCGGTTCACGCCTCCCCGGAAACCACGAGCGATCTACCGGCCAAGTACCTCAACAGGCTCTCGGACCTGCTGTTCATCCTGAGCAGGTACGCAAACCCGGAGGGCGACGTGCAGTGGGTACCCGGAGCGAGCCGCTCGACAGGTACCGATACCGACTGATTTCCGGCAAGCGACTCGTTCAGGCCGCCGGCCGACGGCGGCGCGAGCGCCCCGACGGGCGTGACTCCACCCAGGACAGGAAAGCGGTCAACGCACTTCTGTCCAGTGCCATTTCGTACTTCTTGCCATTGTCCGACAACTCCAACACAGCGATGTCCGGAGTCATGATGTCGAACTCGGTGTCGCGGGGGGCCCGTCGGTCCCCCACCTGAACGTCCTGTCTACCGAGCCGATGATCGGGCCCGGGCCGCAGACTGGACAGCTTGAAGAACACCAACGTGTTGTCGCCGTACCGAATGATGCCGTGCCGCCAACCGGCACCGCCCTCGGACGGCAGCACACGCATGATCGCTGCCGTACCACCTCGCCGCAGCACTGCAAGACGATACGCAAAAGCCGCGACGAGCCCTGCGAGCAGCACAACCAGAATGATCAGAGCAATCAATCCGGAGTGCATCGCAGGTCTCGTCGCGGCTTCTCGTGAACCTAGGACCGCTCGACAGCGCGGATACGTCCCTTGGCCACCGCAATGGCCTCGAGGTCGTCGCCGTTCTCTGCCACTACAGCCCGTGCCGATTCGACATCGATGTCATCGGCGAAATCGGCGGACTCCGCCAGCACTGTGACGGTCTTACCCGTCACCGACAGGAAGCCACCGTGCACCGCAGCGATGATCTTCTCGCCGTCGGTCGTCGTGATCGACACCGTGCCCGCCTCGACCAGCTGGCCGAGGACAGGCTCGTGGCCGGCCATGATGCCGATCTCACCTTCGGTGGTCTGAGCACTGACGATGGTCGCAGTACCGGACCACAGCTTCTGCTCCACAGCGACCAGGGAGACCTCCATGCCGCTCTTCTCGGAAGAAGTCACGTCGGTCTACTTTCCGGCCATCTTCTTCGCGGCTGCCTCGACGTCGTCGAGACCACCACAGCTGTTGAAGGCCTGCTCGGGAAGGTGGTCGTACTCACCCTTGGTGACCTTGTCGAACGCCTCGATGGTGTCCGAGAGGGACACGACCGAACCGGCCTCGCCGGTGAACTTCTCGGCAACGATGAAGTTCTGGCCGAGGAACTTCTGGAGACGGCGTGCACGGCCGACCAGAACCTTGTCCTCTTCCTGAAGCTCGTCCATACCGAGGATGGCGATGATGTCCTGCAGCTCCTTGTACTTCTGCAGGATGCGCTTGACCTCGTTGGCGACGCGGAAGTGCTCGGCACCGACGATGCCGGGCTCGAGGATGCGCGAGGTCGAGCTCAGCGGGTCCACAGCGGGGTAGATACCCATCTGCGAAATCGGACGCGACAGCTCGGTCGTCGCATCGAGGTGCGCGAACGTCGTGGCCGGAGCCGGGTCGGTGTAGTCGTCGGCGGGGACGTAGATCGCCTGCAGCGAGGTGATCGAGCGGCCACGGGTCGAGGTGATGCGCTCCTGGAGCTCACCCATCTCGTCCGCCAGCGTGGGCTGGTAACCGACGGCAGACGGCATACGACCGAGAAGGGTCGACACCTCCGAACCTGCCTGCGTGAAGCGGAAGATGTTGTCGATGAACAGCAGCACGTCCTGGCCCTGCACATCGCGGAAGTACTCCGCCATGGTCAGTGCCGACAACGCCACGCGCATACGCGTGCCGGGCGGCTCGTCCATCTGTCCGAAGACGAGGGCGGTGTCCTGGAGGACGCCCATCTCTTCCATCTCGAGGTGAAGGTCGGTGCCCTCACGAGTACGCTCGCCGACTCCTGCGAACACCGAGGTGCCCGAGAACTCGCGTGCGATACGGGTGATCATTTCCTGGATCAGCACGGTCTTGCCGACACCGGCACCACCGAACAGACCGATCTTTCCGCCCTTGACGTACGGCGTCAGCAGGTCGATGACCTTGATGCCGGTCTCGAGGATCTCGGTCTTGCCCTCGAGCTGATCGAAGGCTGGTGGCTTGCGGTGGATGCCCCACTGCTCGCCGTCGCGGCCGAGTCCGGGGGTGTCCAGGCAGTCACCGAGGGCGTTGAACACGTGGCCCTTGACGACGTCACCGACGGGAACCGAGATCGGCTTGCCGGAGTCGACGACAGCCGTGCCACGGACGAGACCGTCGGTGGGCTGCATCGAGATGGTGCGAACCAAGTTGTCACCGAGGTGCTGTGCAACCTCGAGCGTCAGGGTCTTGGCCACGGTCGGCAGAGTGATCTCTGCGTTGAGGGCGTTGAACAGTGCGGGAATCGAGCCGCGCGGGAACTCGACGTCCACAACGGGGCCGATGACCCGAACGACACGGCCGGACTGTGTGTCCGCTCCGCTCGCGTTCTCTTGGGCTACTGCTGCGGTCATTGCTTAGTCACTTCCTGCGCTGTCGGCCAACGCGTTGGCGCCACCGACGATTTCGCTGATTTCCTGGGTGATCTGGGCCTGCCGAGCCTGGTTGGCCTGACGGCTCAAGGTCTCGACCAATTCGTTCGCGTTGTCCGTCGCTGCCTTCATGGCGGTACGACGCGCCGCGGACTCCGACGCTGCTGCATCGAGCAACGACGCGTAGATCCTGGTGCTGATGTACTTGGGCAGCAGCGCCGAGAGCAGAGTGCCTGCCTCCGGCTCGAACTCGTACTGTGCCTGCACATCCGCGGTCGGTGAGTCGGTCAACGCGTCCGCACCCATCTCGAATTCCTCGTCGGTATACGAGATTTCGAGTGGTGCCATCCGGCGAACTTCGGGCTTCTGCGTGAGCATCGACACGAAGCGGGTGTAGACGATGTGCAACTCGTCCACGCCCTCGACGGTGCCTTCACCGTTGGGAGCCTCCACCTCGGTGCCCGAACCCGCCATGAACAGCTCGACCAGATGCCTACTGGCCTTCGCTGCATCGGCGTATCCGGGTTCCTGCGAGAAGCCCGTCCAGGCACCCTTCACGTCCCGCTCACGGAACGTGTAGTAGCCCAGGCCTTTTGCGCCGAGCACGTAGATGACCGGGTCCTTGCCCTCGGAGCGCAGGAGCTGGAAGAGCTCCTCCGTTTCCTTGAGGACGTTGGAGTTGTAGCCACCGCACATACCGCGGTCACTGGTCACGACCAGGACTGCAGCACGCTTGGGCTCGGGTCGCTCGTTGAGCAACGGGTGATCGAGCGAGCTCGATGCACTCGCCAGTGCGGAGAGCACCTTCGTGATCTCTTCCGCGTACGGCTTCGATGCGGCAACGCGGGCCTGCGCCTTGGTGATTCGCGAAGTTGCGATCAACTCTTGCGCTTTGGTGATCTTCTTCGTCGAGTTGACCGACTTGATACGGGAGCGAAGCTCGAGAATGCTTGCCATCTAGCTGTTCACGCTCCCTTCTGTGCTCGTCATGTCACCTGTCATCGCCGGCCTACTTGCTGACTGTCTTGCGGGTGACGTTGACCTGCTCCTGGCTGACCTCGTCGGCGTTCAGAGTGTCTGCCTCGGCCTCGTTGACAACGCGGTTGCCGTCCGAGTCCACGAAGCCGGCCTTGAACTTCTCGGTCGCTTCGGTCAGTGCCTTCTGGTTGTCGTCGTCGAGAGCCTTGCCACCGGCAATGCTGTCGTAGACGCCGCTTGCGTTGCGGTGCAGATCTTCGAGCAGCTCGGTCTCGAAGCGGCGAACATCGCCGACCGGAACGGAGTCGTACGTGCCCTGGCCTGCGAGCCAGATCGAGACGATCTGGTCTTCGACGGCCACCGGTGCGTACTGATCCTGCTTGAGCAGCTCCACCAGGCGAGCGCCGCGCTCGAGCTGCGCCTTGGACGCTGCATCGAGGTCGGACGCGAACGCCGAGAAGGCTTCGAGCTCACGGAACTGAGCAAGCTCGAGACGAAGGGATCCGGAGACCTTCTTCATGCCCTTGGTCTGCGCAGCGCCGCCGACTCGGGAAACCGAGATGCCGACGTTGATGGCGGGACGGACGCCCTTGTTGAAGAGGTCCGATTCCAGGAAGACCTGGCCGTCGGTGATGGAGATGACGTTGGTCGGGATGTACGCGGAGACGTCGTTGGCCTTGGTCTCGATGATCGGCAGTGCCGTCAACGATCCGCCACCGAGCTCATCGGACAGCTTCGCCGAACGCTCCAGCAGGCGGGAGTGCAAGTAGAAGACGTCACCGGGGTATGCCTCTCGGCCCGGCGGGCGACGCAGCAGCAGCGAAATCGCGCGGTAGGCCTCGGCCTGCTTGGTCAGGTCGTCGAACACGATGAGGACGTGCTTGCCCTGGTACATCCAGTGCTGGCCGATGGCCGAGCCGGTGTACGGAGCGAGCCACTTGAAGCCGGCCGAGTCGGACGCGGGTGCGGCGACGATCGTGGTGTATTCGAGTGCGCCCTGCTCTTCGAGTGCAGCCTTGACGCCTGCGATCGTGGAGCCCTTCTGGCCGATGGCGACGTAGATGCAGCGAACCTGCTTCTTGTCGTCGCCGCTCTCCCAGTTCGCCTTCTGGTTCAGGATCGCGTCGATGCAGACCGCAGTCTTGCCGGTCTTGCGGTCGCCGATGATGAGCTGACGCTGGCCGCGGCCGATCGGGGTCATGGCGTCGATCGCCTTGATGCCGGTCTGCAGCGGCTCCTCGACGGGCTGGCGCTCGAGCACCGAGGCAGCCTGCAATTCGAGGGCGCGGGTCTCGGAGGACTCGATGTCGCCGAGGCCGTCGATGGGCTTGCCCAGCGGGTCCACGACGCGACCGAGGTAGCCGTCGCCCACGGGGACCGACAGCACGTCTCCGGTGCGCTTGACTTCCTGGCCTTCTTCGATGTGCTCGTAGTCACCGAGGATGACGGCACCGATTTCGGTGGCATCCAGGTTCAACGCGACACCGAGGACTCCGCCCGGGAACTCCAGGAGTTCGTTGGACATCGCCGACGGCAATCCGGACACGTGAGCGATTCCGTCGCTCGTGTCCGTAACCGTGCCGACCTCCTCGCGGGAAGACTCCGGTGAGTAGCTCGCGGTGAAGTTATCGATCGCGCTACGGATCTCGTCGGAGGAGATCGTCAGCTCCGCCATAGTGTTTCCTGCTCTTCCTTCGAATGATCGCGGTATGAAAAGCCTCGAATGCCGAGGCAATTCTTCTCGTTACTGTGTCCGTGTCGGACTATTTGAGCGTCTTTCGCAATGCAGCGAGGCGGCCTGCCCCGCTACCGTCGATGACCTCGTCGCCGATACGAACGACAAGTCCGCTGAGCAGTTCGGTATCGACCTCTACGTGCACCGTGACCTGCTTGCCGTACGTGCGGGTCAAGGTTGCGGTCAGCTTTTCGAGCTGACTGTCGCTCAGTGGGGCTGCGCTGCGTACGTGTGCAACTGCGCGGTCGCGCTGTTCGGCGGCCAGATCTGCCAGTCCGTTCAAAACGTCGGCGGGTGCCGCCTTCCGTGGACGCGTGACGGCCTGCACCGCGAGCGCCTCGGTGACCGCGGTGACCTTGCCGTAGAGCAGACGACCCAGCAGTTCGCGCTTGGCCTGTGCCGGCTTGGAGCGATCCGACAATGCCTGCTCGAGCTGCGGGTTGGCAGCCACGATGCGGCCGAGCCGGAACAGCTCGTCCTCGACCGTGTCCAGCTGGTCCTGATCGGCAGCAGCGCGGAGCAGAGCTTCGCGTCCCAACTCGACCAGCGAGTTCAGCAGGTCACGGGCGGTGGACCAGCTTTCGCCGGCCGCAGCCTTGACGATGGTCGCCGTTGCGCTCGACACCTGGCCGGAGAAGACCTCTCCGGCCAGAGCGCTTCGTCGATCGCCCTCGACCGAGGAGTCGGCGAGAGCGGTACGCAACGTGCGCTGCGCGTCGAGAGTCTCGACGACGGCGAACAACTCGGCACCGGTCTGAGCGGCGACGGCCGTTGCCTCGCCGCCCGACGCGGACCCCAGAGCTTCGTGGGCGACCGACCGTGTGCGGGCGAGCGCCTCACGAGAAGTTGCGTACATGGTTCGACTCACTTTCCTGATGCGGAGTCCGCGGTGACGGAATCCAGCTCGTTGAGGAAGCGATCGATCGAACTGGAACGCTTCGCGTCATCGGAGAGCTGCTCTCCGATGACCTTCTCGGCGAGTTCGACGGCCGTACGTCCGAGGTCGCCACGAAGTTCGGTGACGATCTGCTGACGCTGAGCAACGAGCTGACTGTGGCCTGCGGCCACGATCCGATCGCTCTCTTCCTGCGCCTTTTCCTTCATCTCGGCGAGAATCGCCTGCCCCTGGGTGCGCGCTTCCTCGCGGATCTGCGCAGCCTCGGAACGGGCGTCGGCGAGCTGAGCGTGGTACTGCTCGAGAGCAGCCTTCGCCTCAGCCTGTGCCTGCTCGGCCTTCTTGATTCCGCCTTCGATGAGCTCGGAACGCTCGGAGAGGACCGTCTGGAAACGCGGTACGACGTACTTCCAGAACAGGAAGCCGATGATCACGACACAGACGATCGACCAAACGATGTCGTATGTTGCGGGCAGCAGCGGGTTCTGGGATTCCTCCCCCTCCGCCCCGGCTGCGAGCAGCGTTATCGCGTTTGTCATCGCGCTCTCAGAGAATGAAGCCGGCGACGAGGCCGATCAGGGCGAGGGACTCGGTGAATGCAATGCCGAGGAACATGGTCGTACGGAGCTGACCGGCCAGCTCGGGCTGGCGAGCGGTTGCTTCCATGTTCTTGGCGACGACGAGGCCGAGGCCGATGCCACCACCGATCGCTGCGAGGCCGTAGCCGATGGCGCCGTATCCGTTTGCGGTGATTTCCTGCGCCTGGGCCAGAACTTCAAGGCTCATTCGGTTTTCCGTTCCCTTTCTTCGGTCCACATCCGGGTGTCGGAGGTGGCGGTGTAGCTAGTTCGGTCTGTTGGTCGGTCAGTGCGAGTCGGCGTGCAGCGACAGATCGATGTAGATCGCCGTCAGCAGCGCGAAGATGTATGCCTGCAGGAAGATCACGAGCATCTCGAACATCGTGAACAGGAAGCCCATGATCAGCGAGGGTGCGGCGAAGATCTTCAGGCCGGCAGAGGCCTCGAAGAGGAAGAACTGCGTGGCGCTGAAGAACAGCACGAGCATGATGTGACCGGCGAGCATGTTGGCCAGCAGACGCACCGTCAACGTGAACGGGCGAAGCACGAAGTTCGAGATGAACTCGAGCGGGATCAGCAGCACGTGCATGGCCTTCGGAATGCCCGGGATCACGATCGTGCCCTTGACGAACTTGGCTGCACCGAACTTCTTCACACCGGCGTACACGAACGCGATGTACGCGACTGCGGCCAATACGATCGGCAGACCGATGCGGGCGTTGGCAGAGATGTTCAGGAACGGTATGACCGCGCTGAGATTCACCGCGAAGACCGTGAAGAAGATCGTCATGATGACGGGCAGGAAGCGGCGTCCCTGTTCCTTGCCGAGGACATCCTCGGCCACGTGGATCCGGACGAAGTCGAGAGCGATCTCGGCGACGTTCTGGATTCCGCGAGGAACGATCTTGGGGCTGCGCAGAGCGATCAGCATGAAGACGATCAGCAGAGCCGACATCAGGATGCGGATGAGCATCAGCCGGTCGAGCTCGAACGGGGTTCCCTCGAACAGCACCGCGGGAGGAAAGAAATCGGATAGTGACGGCGGATGGAACTCCGCAGCCAGAGTGGTGACGCTCAGCGGTCTCTCCCGTGTTCGGGCCGCAACCGAGTAACGGCTGCGGTTCGATCGGACAATGACGATCTATCAAGTCGACGAAAATCGGCTCGCAATCGTCAGAGGCTGAGGCCCGGTCTTCATCGGCCAAGCGTCTGTCGGGTGTCGGCGACTCACGTCGACTCGGCAACTCTCAGGGCGAAACCCTACGTTGCCGAAGTCTGTGACTCCGGGCCTACTGTAAGGAAGCTCACGCTGATGATTACCTGCGGGGGTCCAGTCCGGGGAAAAAGTCTCTTTCGTCCCGGTCTTGCCCATCGCTTGATGCAAACTTTATCAACAGAACTACGACGTTGTGTAGGCGGCCCTCAGCTTAACCGATTACGACAGCTTGTCGTACTACGACTTGTCGGGGTTCCCGTCGGCAGGAACGCTGTCGACGTAGCCCACCTTCGTCTTGACGACACCGAACACCTCAGCGCCCAGGACCACCACCAGAGCCCCCAGAATGGTCAGCCCTAGCGAATACCGGTTGTAGAAGTCCGCATCCTTGAGTGCCACGAGCACGATCAGCGCGATGACCATCTTGACCAACCACCCACCGAGCAACAGCGCTCCGACCGCCGACGCGGGAAAACGCGTGGTCAGAGCCACCGACAGCGCGGTCGTGATGACGAACCCACCCCCGATGGCCACTCCGATGATCGACCCCCACAATCCTGGAGTTCCCGCAGCAGCAACCGAAATCCCCACGCTCACCACCGTCAGTACCACCAGGCCGATGAGGCCGTAGCGGACCGCGGCACGAAGCGGTGCGAATTGGTCGGGCATGGGCTGCGGGGTGAAGGTCACAGTTGTCGAGAGTACCCAGTCGCACCCGGTGGCCGGCACCAGCGGGGACACGACCGAAGAACCACCGAGCCGATCAGCGGCGTCGTACACCCCGACGTTCGGATCCGGGTGATCGATCCACCCGCAGAGTGGGCACAGCCGTGACGACGAGCGCGAACACCAGACCGGCAGCGACGAGGAGCACCACGATGCGACGGTCGAGAAGCGAGGATCCGACCGCACCGAACGCGAGCACACCGACCCAGAGGTAGATCACCAGAACCACCCGTCGATGCGAGTGGCCGATCTGCAGGAGTCGGTGATGGAGATGCATCTTGTCGGGGCTGAACGGACTTCGCCCGGCCCGAGTGCGGCGAACGACGGCGAGCAACAGATCGAGTATCGGAATGAGCATCACGGCACCGACCAACAGGAGCGGCGACAACAGACCCAGCAGATCGCGTGGACCGTAGGCCGTCAACGGAATGCGGCCCGAGGCACTCGTCGAGATCGTGGCCAGTGTCAACCCGATCAACATGGACCCCGAATCGCCCATGAAGATGCGCGCCGGTTGGAAATTGTGCGGCAGAAATCCCAGGCAGGCACCGGCCAGCGCCGCCGCAATCAAGGCAGGTGGGTAGACGCCGACGTCGCCTCCCTGTTCCTGCAGCAGGCCCACCGAAAAGATGCAGATCGCGACCGACGAAATGAGGCCCAGTCCGGCTGCCAGGCCGTCGAGGCCGTCGACGAAGTTCATCGCGTTGACGATGACGACGGTGATCAGAACGGTCACCAGTCCGGCCTGAAGTTGGTCGAGCACAAGGGTGCTGCCCGGTTGGCCGGGCTCGCCGCCCCAGGGCTGGTAGAGCACGACCCAGCTCACACCCATGATGACCAGGACGCCGGCCGCCGTCACCTGGCCGACGAACTTCGTCAGTGCGTCCAGACCCCAACGGTCGTCGATGACGCCGACCAGCACGATCACGAAGCCTGCAACCAGCGCAGCCGGAATGTCGCGGTTGTAGGCGACATCGAATCCGCGGGCCAACGCCGGCAGCTGCGAGGCGAACAGCAGCGCGGCGAGCATGCCGGCGTAGATGCCCACTCCACCGAGTCGCGGGGTGGCCTGCACGTGGACGTCACGATCACGAGGGATGGCGACGGCACCGAACTTGATCGCGGCCACTCGAACGCCACCGGTCGCGAAGAACGTGACGACAGCGGCCGTCAGGAAAACAAGCAGCAGCTCGCGGATCGGAACGCCTGCGCCCAGATTCGACTGGGCAAGCACCTCGACGCTCATGCGGAACGGACGGGCATGTCAGGACGCTCCCGGAACCAGGCTTTCGGCGGTGACACCGAGAACCTCGGCAATCTGCTCCGTGGGAATGGCACCGACCCGCAGGATTCGTACGTGCTCACCGGTCAGGTCCACGATGGTGGAAGCCACCGCGTGGTCGGCCGGCCCCCCGTCGAGATAAACCGCTGCAGATCCACCGAGTTGTTCTCGCGCCTGCGTCACCGTGGTGGCGGGCGGACTTCCCGAAATATTCGCACTGGACACCGCCAGCGGACCTACTTCACGAAGAAGCTCGAGCGCGACCGGGTGCAGCGGCATCCGGAGCATGACGGTTCCCTGAGCATCACCCAGATCCCACGCCAGCGACGGTGCCTGCTGGACCACGATGCTCAATGCGCCGGGCCAGAAGGCTCGAATCAGATCTCGGGTCCGCGGCCGGACGCTCTGCACCAGGCCGTCGATCGTGTTCCACGAACCGACAAGGACCGGGACCGGCATATCGCGTCCCCGCCCCTTGGCGCGCAGCAGGTCGGTGACCGCGCTGCCGTCGAACGCATCGGCGGCGATCCCGTAGAGCGTGTCGGTGGGCATCACGACGAGTCGACCGGACTTGAGGGCACCGCGCGCTGCGGTCAATCCGGCAGCCCGCGCATCGGCTTCACGGCAGTCGTAGACGGTACTCACTCCACCTATCCTTCCACCTTCGGTAACGAAGTGATGTCAGGTGCCGCCGGCTTGCCGCCTTGCCGCTCAGGCAGAGGGCGGCGTCGCCCGTGCCGAAACGACGAAGCGGGGTCGGCCGGCCAGGTCCGGATGCTCGGTGACCTGGGTGAAGACTCGTCGGCGAGACAACAGGGCAGCGACGCCCTCCCCGTTCGAGTCGTCGTGCTCGATGGCGACTCCGCCGCCGACACGCAGCCACCGCGCGATGTTGCCGATCATCGGCTCGATGACCGACAACCCGTCCTCGCCGCCGAAGAGCGCGATGTGCGGATCGTGGTCGAGTACCTCCGGATCGAGCTCCGCCCCGTCCGGAATGTACGGCGGGTTCGCAACGATCATGTCCACCGAGCCGTCGAGGTCGGTCATGAGATCCCGAGAAGTGACGTCTCCGTGATGCAACGTGATCGGCGAATCACCCTGCTCGGCACGCAGATCCGCGTTGCGCCGGGCCCACGCTAACGCGGATGGATCGAGCTCGACGGCGTGCACGACGGCATCCGGGCGTGCGTTCGCAATGGCCAGCGCCAGCGCGCCCGACCCCGTGCACAGGTCCAGCACCACGGGCGGGTGATGGTCGACGTTCTCGAGAAACGCGAGCGCCCACGCCAACAGCAACTCGGTTTCGGGACGTGGAACGAACACCCCGGGACCCACCTCGACATCGATGTTCCCCAACGACGTCGTTCCCGTGATGTATTGCAGGGGAATACGTTTCGCGCGCTGCTCGACGGTTCGGAAGTACGCGTCGACGAGCTCGGGTTCCACCAACGGCACCAACCCCAGCCGACCGCGTTCGACTCCGACGAGGTGCGCGGCGAGTAGCTCCGCATCCACCCGGGGGCTCGGCACACCGGCGGCCTCGAGCATCGACGTCGCTTCGAGGATGGCTAGGCGTAACGGCTTGCGGCTCACTTCTACAGACTGCCACGGCGGTCCGACACCGGACTCACAGCCGCCCCAGCAGCTCCGACTTCTTTGCGAAGAACTCGTCGTCGGTCAGAAATCCCTTCGCATGCAGACCGGCGAGCGCCTCGATCGCAGCGGTGATGTCCGAGATGTCGACACCGGTGTGAGCAGGTGAACCCGACTGCGCAGACGCGAAGTTCTGTGCGGCCGGCTGCGGCTGCTGCGAGGAGGGCATGTTCTGCGGTGGCGCGTCGGCGGACCGTTGGTCGACGCGCGGCAGACTTGCCGCGGTGAACGTGCCGTACTGGCTGGTGAACTCCACCGAACCCGGACCCCCACCCTGCTGCTGTTGCACTCCGCCGATGGAGTGATCGAGGGTGTCGTACACCGCCAATTCCCCTCCCACGAGGACAGCGAGGCGACGAGATCCTGGAAACACCGCGTACTGCGATCCGTTCTGGCCACCGCTCGAACTCGGCGAACCCAGATCCGACGGCCACCACGATCCCCCGCCGAACGAAGTGCCACCGAACGATCCCGTACCGGCATCTCTCGGTGGATAGACCTGATGCTGCGCCAACACGGCGGACAGATCGCGGCACAAACCGTCGACCCGACTCTTCAGGCCGTGATCGAACATGTTGCCCACCATCGTCATACCGCCGCGCATCCACTGCCCACTGCCGCCGAGCTCGGGAATGTTGAACTGCGCCATGGTGCCGCGGCCGTTGTTGACGGCGTCGAGCATGGTGCGGACGGCGTCGGTGGACACCCCGTAGCGGGAGGCGAGTTCGGTGACGGCGTTCTCGCCTGCGGGGGTCAAGGCCTGATTCATCTCGGGTGTGCCTTTCGTGGCGCGGGCGGGTCGAATCCGATCGCCAGGGTAGCTCGAGATTCGTTCGATCAGCAGCGTGAGAACCGAAAACGGTTGTCGCGCAATTACTCTGCTTGCATACGTGCGTCGCGGTCTGCCTTGGCGAGCGCGTCGAGCAGTGCGTCCATGTCACCGTCGAGCAGAGCGTCGAGGTTGTGCGCTTTGAATCCGATGCGGTGATCGGTGATGCGATTCTCGGGGTAGTTGTACGTCCTGATCCGCTCCGCGCGGTCGACGGTACGCACCTGGCTGGCCCGGCCGGCCGAGGCCTCTTCGTTGGCTGCTTCCTCAGCGGCCGCCTGCAGACGCGCCGCGAGCACCTGCATCGCACGCGCCTTGTTCTGCAACTGCGATCGCTCGTTCTGACAGGTGACGACGATGCCGGTGGGCAAATGGGTGATGCGGACAGCGGAGTCGGTGGTGTTGACACCCTGACCGCCCTTGCCGGACGAGCGATAGACGTCGATGCGGAGATCGGTTTCGTCGATCTGCACTTCCTCGACCTCGTCGGGCTCCGGATACACGAGAATGCCGGCCGCGGAGGTATGCACGCGTCCCTGCGATTCGGTGACCGGCACCCGCTGCACGCGATGGACGCCACCCTCGAACTTCAGCCGCGCCCAGACGCCGTCGAGCGGATCCTTGGTCTTGATCGACAACGTCGCGTCCTTGTAGCCACCCAGGTCCGACACGTTCGCGTCGAGAACCTCGACTCGCCAGCCCCGGCGTTCGGCGTAGCGGACGTACATCCGCGCCAGGTCGGCCGCGAAGAGCGCCGACTCCTCGCCGCCCTCACCCGACTTGACCTCCATCACGATGTCGTCGCCGTCGTGCGGGTCGCGCGGTGCCAGAAGATCGGTCAGCGTCTGTTCCAGGTGCAGAACTGTTGCCTCGAGCTCGGGAATCTCTGCGGCGAACGACGAATCGTCGGCGGCGAGTTCACGTGCGGCTTCGAGGTCGTCCTGAGCGGCGGTCAACTTGGTGTGCGCCGACATGATCGGTGCCAGCTCGGCGAACCTCTTGCCTGCCCTACGCGCCGCGGACGGGTCGTTGTGCAGGGCGGGGTCGGCCAGTTGCTGCTCGAGGCCGGAGTGTTCGGCGAGGATGTCGTCGATGGCCGAAGGCTTGTCTGTTCTCGCCATGGTGACGACTCACTCTCCGAACGGATGAAACCGGGTGTGGACACAAAAAAGCCGACGCCCGCCCTGTAGTTCACAGGACGGGCGTCGGCGAAACAGCTAGCTGTCTGCGTCGGCCTTCTTGCCGGCGCGCTTGCCGTAGCGAGCCTCGAAGCGAGCGACGCGACCGCCGGTGTCGAGAATCT
Source organism: Rhodococcus sp. KRD175 (assembly GCF_017168275.1). Classification (NCBI taxonomy): domain Bacteria; kingdom Bacillati; phylum Actinomycetota; class Actinomycetes; order Mycobacteriales; family Nocardiaceae; genus Rhodococcus; species Rhodococcus sp. KRD175. The sequence goes on along the minus strand of NZ_JABFAQ010000004.1, from coordinate 630,027 downwards.
TCTGCTTGCCGGTGTAGAAGGGGTGGCACTGCGAGCAGACCTCGACGCTGATGCGCTCTTTGTCGGTGGTGCTTCGGGTCTCGAAAGTATTGCCGCAACCACAGACGACTGTCGTCAGTGTGTAGTCGGGGTGAATTCCTGCCTTCATGGTGTCCTTACCGTTCTTTGTAATGGTCGCCGGGTCGCCTTCGCTGATCGAAGACGTGAACCGGAACCGGACTCGGCCGTTGATTATGCCAGAGCGTGTATCTGCCCTGCTAATCGTCGGTACTTCTGTGCCGACAGATGCTTACAACGCGGGCACCTGCCCTCTTGTTCCCCGGACCCTCGGACCCGGGGAACACGGGATCAATCGTTGATGCCGCCGGGAGCTGTCTTCGACACTTCCATCAGGAATTCGAGGTTGTTCTTGCTCTTCTTCAGGCGATCGACCAGCAGGTCGATGGCCTGATGCGAGTCGAGACCGGACAACACGCGACGCAGCTTGTGCACCACGGCCGCCTCGTCCGGAGCGAGAAGAAGCTCGTCGTGACGGGTGCTGGACGGGTTGATGTCCACCGCCGGGAACACCCGGCGCTCGGCGATCTTGCGATCGAGCTTGAGCTCGGCGTTACCGGTGCCCTTGAACTCCTCGAAGATCACGGTGTCGCCGGTGGATCCGGTCTCGACCATGGCCGTGGCGATGATCGTCAGCGAACCACCGTGCTCGATGTTTCGTGCCGCGCCGAGGAATCGCTTGGGCGGGTACAGCGCGGTCGAGTCGACACCACCGGAGAGGATGCGGCCCGAAGCAGGCGAGCTGTTGTTGTACGCGCGGCCCAGACGGGTGATCGAGTCGAGCAGGACAACCACGTCCTGGCCGGCCTCGACCAGACGCTTGGCACGCTCGATCGCCAGCTCGGCGACCGCCGTGTGGTCACCCGGCGGACGGTCGAACGTCGAGGCGATGACCTCGCCCTTGACCGAGCGCTGCATGTCGGTCACTTCCTCGGGACGCTCGTCGACGAGGATGACCATCAGGTAGCACTCGGGGTTGTTGATGGCGATCGCGTTGGCGATGGCCTGCAGAACGCTCGTCTTACCGGCCTTCGGGGGGCTGACGATCAACGCGCGCTGACCCTTACCGATGGGCATCACCAGGTCGATGATGCGCGTGGTCAGGATGTTCTGCTGGGTCTCGAGGCGCAGCCGCTGGTTGGGGTACAGCGGGGTGAGCTTGCCGAACTCCGGACGCTTGCGCGCGGCCTCGACCTCTCCCCCGTTGACGGTATCCAGACGCACCAGCGGGTTGAACTTCTGACGCTGACCCGACTGCTCACCTTCACGCGCCACCCGAACGGCACCGGTGACGGCGTCGCCGCGGCGAAGGCCGTTCTTGCGCACCAGGTTCATCGACACGTAGACGTCGTTCGGTCCGGCCAGGTAACCCGAGGTCCGAACGAACGCGTAGTTGTCGAGAACGTCGAGAATGCCGGCTACCGGCTGGAGAACATCGTCCTCGCGGATCTCGGTGTCGCGCTCGCGACCGCCGCCGCCCTCGTTGCCCTCGCCGCGGTCGCGTCCACGACGACGCTCACGGAACCGTCGACCCCTGCGACCGCGGCCTTCGCCGTCGTCGTCCTGGTTGTTGTCACGGTTGTCGCGCGGGCCGTTGTTGCGGTCCTCGTTGCGATTGTCGTTTCGGTTTTCGTTGCGGCCGTCGCCTTGATTGCGATTGCGTCCGCCGCGGTCGTTCTGATTGCGGTTGCCGTTCTCACGGTTGGAGTCGCGGTTCGAGTTGTCCCGGTCGCCCTGGTTGCGACCCGCATTGTCGCGATTGCCGCCGTCCCGGTCCCCCTGGTTGCGATCGCCCTGGTTGCGGTCGCCCTGGTTGCGGTCGCCCTGGTTGCGGTCGTTCTGGTTGCGGTCGTTCTGGTTGCGGTTGCCGTTGTCGGTGTCACGCGGTTCGCGCTCGGCACCGTCCTGGCGGTTGCGCTCGCCGCGGCTACGACGTGGGCGCTCCGCTGCGGCGTTCTCGCCGGAATCGTCCTGCTTGTCGGTGGTCTCCGCTGCAGCGGTCGACTCCGCGGTAGCGGGGGCCGATGCGGCCGTGTCGCCGCTGCCGTCCAGTGGCAACTGGTCGGGCGCACCTGCGCGGCGACCCGCGGCGCGGCGGCCCCGGGTGCGACGTCCGGCCTCGGGTGCTGCGTCCGACGTGTCGGCAGCCGTCGCAGGCTCGGGAGCAGTGTCGATTGCGGGTCGTTCGTCGGCAACCGGTGCCGACGCAGCAGCGCGTCGAGCCTTGGGAGCGTCGGCCTTCGGTGCATCGCTCTTCGGCGCATCGGACTTCGGCGCAGCGGACTTGGCCGGCGCGGTGCCCGATTGACGCTCGGTGATGGCCGCGATCAGATCGCCCTTGCGCATGCCGGAGATGCTCTTGATGCCGAGTTCGCCAGCGAGGCTGCGTAGCTCGGTGAGAACCATTCCGGACAGGCCGGCGCGACGGCGTGACGTTTCGGGCGCAGAGATGAGTTCCGTATCGGTCACGGAGGTCCTTTCCTTCCCTCGCTCGCTCGATGCGCAGCCGAGGGTTCGTTCCGCAGCTCGGCTTTCTGCCGAACTCGGATATTGCCGTTCATGTTCGACGCACTCCGCCGACGACACCATCGGTCCGAGACCGCAGCGAACTACGGGAAGGACCGAGCCAGGAGCGTCACATCACTCGGACGTTCTGAACTCCCCCGAATACAGTGACCTGATTGCCCTGACGAAACCGGCGTCTGAAGCGCACGATGTACGGACAGGGTTCACCATAGCGTCGTTGTCCTCGCTCGGCAAGAACCCTATTCGGTGTCGGTCATGCGACCGTGACTCCGTCGGCCACCTCGAGGTCGAGAACTCGCCATCCCTCGGCCAGCGCAGCGTCGCGCAGATCGGCCGGGAATTCTTCGGTACACAGGGCCATGACGGTAGGGCCTGCTCCCGACACCACTGCGGCGATCGAGCGGGCGCGCAACGTCGCGATCCACCGAGTGGTGTCGGGCAGCGCCTGTGCCCGCTGGCCCTGATGCAGTAGATCCTCGGTGGCAGCCATCAGCAGATCCGGACGCTCGGTCAATGCGACGACGGCGAGCGCACTGCGACTGACGTTGAAGGCGGCGTCGCGGTGCGGCACCAACTCCGGCAGCAATCCCCGCGTGTGCGAGGTCGAGGAGCGCTCGGACGGCACGAGCACGACGACCTTGATGCTGGGATGTACGTCCAGGCGCACGGCGGCGTACTTGCGTGCCGTCACACTGGCATTGGGCGGTTCGCTCCACGACACGACGGCACCGCCGAGGCAACTCGCCGACGCGTTGTCGGGGTGCCCCTCGAACTCGGACGACAACTGCACCAACTGACTGTCCGACAACGACAGCGCGGGGTCCACCTTCGACGCAAGTGCATTGGCCGCGGCGAGCCCGCCGACCACGGCCGAGGCCGAGGATCCGAGACCTCTCGAATGTGGAATGACGTTGCGGCAGTGGACATTCAATCCATCGGCCCACACTCCGGCCGCTTCCAGACCCCGTTCGATGGCCCGCACGACGAGGTGCGTCGGTCCCCACGGAACGTCCGCCGAACCCTCACCGTCGACGTGGATCGACAGGCCCGACGCCGTGGTCGTGACCTCGATCTCGTCGTACAACCCCAAAGCCATTCCGAGACTGTCGAATCCGGGGCCGATGTTGGCACTGGAGGCCGGCACACGCGCGGTCACCGTGAGCCCGATGGGAAGCGTCTTCGTCATTGCCGGAGATTCCGTCAACTCAGGCCAGCTCGAGCGCAGCCGCAACAGCGACGGGATCGACCGAAATCGGTTCCACGACAGGCATTCCCGACAGTGCAGTGTCGGGATCCTTGAGACCGTTGCCGGTCACCGTGCAGACAACGGTCAGGCCAGGCTCCAGCCAGCCTTCCTTTCGAGCCGCCAACAGGCCGGCGACGCTGGCCGCGGAGGCCGGTTCGACGAACACGCCCTCGGTCTTCGCGATCAACCGGTACGCCTCGAGGATCTCCTCGTCGGTCGCGGCCCGGAATGCCCCGTTCGATTCTTCCTTGGCATTGACGGCACCGTTCCAGGATGCGGGTGAGCCGATCCGGATTGCGGTCGCGATCGTTTCCGGGTCCTTCACGGGCGCACCGTGAACCAGAGGAGCGGCACCCGCGGCCTGCACGCCGAGCATGCGCGGCTTGCGGGTGGTGAGGCCGTCGCGGAAGTACTCGGAGTACCCGCGCCAGTACGCGGTGATGTTGCCCGCGTTGCCGACCGGCAGAGCATGGATGTCGGGTGCATCGCCGAGGGCGTCGCAGATCTCGAACGCCGCGGTCTTCTGCCCCTCGATACGCACGGGGTTGACGGAGTTGACCAGACCGATCGTCGGGAACTCGGCCGTGGTCTTGCGCGCCAGTTCGAGGCAGTCGTCGAAGTTGCCCTGGACCTGAATGATCTTCGCGCCGTGCATGACTGCCTGAGCCAGCTTGCCCATCGCGATCTTGCCCTGCGGAACCAGTACGGCACAGGACATGCCGGCCTTGGCCGCGTAGGCCGCAGCGGACGCCGAGGTGTTGCCGGTGGACGCGCACAGCACTGCTTCTTGCCCACGGGCGAGCGCGTCGGTGACGGCCATGGTCATGCCGCGGTCCTTGAACGAGCCGGTGGGGTTGAGTCCCTCGACCTTCAGGTGCACTGTGCAGCCGGTCAATTCGGACAGGTGCCCGGCGGGCAGCAGCGGAGTGCCGCCCTCGCGCAGGGTGACGGTCTTCCAGTCGGGACCGATCGCCAGACGCGACCGGTACGCCTCGATCAGACCGGGCCAGGGGGTGTGGACGCTCATACTGTGGTGCCTTCCAATCTGAGAACGCTGGCGACGTGGACGACCACGTCCAACTGCTCGAGGGATGCAACGGTGTCGGACAGTGCGGAATCGGCCGCGAGGTGAGTGACCACGACGAGCCTGGCCCCGTCACCCGCGCCGTGCTGGCGCACGGTGGAGATGCTGACGTCGCGCTTGGAGAATTCGGCGGCCACGGTAGCGAGAACGCCGGGCTTGTCGGCCACCTGCATGCTGACGTAGTACCGGGTGAGGATGTCACCCATCGGGGCCACCTTGAGCTTGGCGTACTTGGACTCGAGTGGGCCGCGGCCTCCGTAGAACTTGTTGCGCGCGGCCATCACCAGGTCGCCGAGCACGGCGGATGCCGTCGGCGCGCCGCCCGCACCCTGGCCGTAGAACATCAACCGGCCTGCGGCCTCGGCCTCGACGACGACGGCGTTGAACGCGCCGTTCACCGATGCCAACGGGTGATCGAGCGGAACGAGTGCCGGGTAGACGCGGGCCGAGATGCGCTCCTTGCCCTTGGGCGTGGTGATGCGCTCGCAGATGGCCAGCAACTTGATGGTGCAGTCGAGAGACTTCGCGGTCTCGAGGTCGTCTGCAGTGATCTTGCTGATGCCCTCGCGGTAGACGTCGCCGGCCGTGACCCGAGTGTGGAACGCGATCGAGGCGAGGATGGCCGCCTTGGACGCGGCGTCGTAACCCTCGACATCGGCGGTCGGATCGGCCTCGGCGTATCCCAATCGGCCTGCCTCGGCGAGGGTTTCGGCGTAATCGGCACCGGTCTCGTCCATGGCCGAGAGGATGAAGTTGGTGGTGCCGTTGACGATGCCCGCGACCTTGTTCACGCGGTCGCCTGCCAACGACTGCATCAACGGCCGCACCACCGGAATGGCTCCGGCGACAGCTGCCTCGAAATACAGGTCGGCGCGCGATTTCTCGGCCGCGTCGGCCAACTCTCCGGTGTATTCGGCGAGCAGGGCCTTGTTCGCAGTGATGACGGACTTGCCGTTCTCGAGCGCCGACAACACCAGCTTGCGTGGGATGTCGATACCGCCGAGCACCTCGACGACGATGTCGACGTCGTCGCGACCGACCAATTCGGCCGGGTCGTCGGTGAGCAGTTCGGCCGGTACTCCGCGATCGCCGTCGATCCGACGTACCGCGATTCCCCGAATCTCTAGTGGCGCACCGATTCTGGCCTCGAAGTCCGCTGCATTCTCGGTGAGGATCCGGACGACCTCGCTACCGACGTTTCCGAGTCCGAGTACGGCGACGCCTATCGGCTTCGATGTCATGGCTGAACCTCCAAGCTGAGCAGATCTTCGATGGTTTCCCGCCGCAGGATCAGGCGCGCACGCCCGTCCTTGACCGCGACCACAGCGGGCCGCGTCAGCAGGTTGTAGCGGCTGGACATGGAGTAGCAGTAAGCACCGGTGGCTGCGACGGCGAGCAGATCACCGGGCCCGACGTCGGCCGGCATCCACGTGTTCTTGATGACGATATCGCCACTCTCACAGTGCTTTCCGACCACGCGAGCCATCACGGCGTCGGCGTCGCTGGTACGCGAGACCAAGCGGCAGTCGTACTCGGCCTGATACAGCGACGTACGGATGTTGTCGCTCATACCGCCGTCGACACTGATGTACCGCCTGCGGGTGGCGTTGTCGACGGTGACGTCCTTGACGGTGCCCACCTCGTAGACCGTCACGGTGCCCGGCCCGGCGATGGCTCGACCCGGCTCGACGGCAATGGTCGGAACCGGCAAACCGGCCGCGGCCGACTCCGTCTCGACGATGCTCGCCAGCTTGGCCGCCAATTGGTCGACGGGCGGCGGATCGTCACTCGGTACGTACGAAATACCCATGCCGCCACCGAGATCGAGCGTCGAGATCTGCGAGGTCTTGTCCACGCCGAACTCGGCAACGATGTCGCGCAGCAGCCCGATGACCTTGTGCGCAGCCAGCTCGAAACCGTCGACCTCGAAGATCTGCGAGCCGATGTGACTGTGCAGCCCCACGAGACGAAGGTTGTCTGCGGCGAACACCCGACGGACGGCTTCGATCGCCGAGCCGTCGGCGAGCGAGAAGCCGAACTTCTGATCCTCGTGGGCGGTCGCGATGAACTCGTGCGTGTGTGCCTCGACGCCGACGGTGATACGAATCAGCACGTCCTGCACCACACCGGCCGAACCGGCCACGGCGTCGAGACGGTCGATCTCGATATTGGAGTCGAGAACGACGTGCTCGACTCCGGCACTCACTCCGGCCTCGAGCTCGGCCACCGATTTGTTGTTGCCGTGCATCGCAATTCGATCCGCCGGGAATCCGGCAGCAAGGGCGATGGCCAGCTCACCGCCCGAGCAGATGTCGAGCGAGAGACCCTCGTCGGCCACCCAACGAGCGATCTCTCCACACAGAAATGCCTTGGAGGCGTAGTGAACTCGTTCGGGTGCTCCGAACGCAGCGGCCATCTCGCGGCAGCGTGCGCGGAAGTCGTCCTCGTCCACGACGAACAGTGGGGTGCCGTACTGCGCCGCGAGGTCGGTGACCGACACCCCCGCGAGCCGAACCGTGCCGTCGTCGCCGCGTGCCGCGTTGCGTGGCCACACCTGTTCGGGAAGCGTCGTCATGTCCGACGCGGCGCTCGGACGCTCGGACATCGACTGCTTGGCTGGGGCATCGGCGTGCTTGGGCCCTGCCGGATGTGCGCTCACATGCGCTCCGGTGCGCTGACACCGAGCAGTTCGAGGCCGTTGGCCAGAACCTGCCGGGTTGCGTTGCCCAATGCCAGTCGTGCGGTGTTCACAGGTCCGGGCTCCTCGTCTCCTTGGGGAAGTACTCGACACGCGCCGTAGAACCGGTGGTAGGCCCCCGCCAGTTCTTCGAGGTAGCGGGCGATCCGGTGTGGTTCGCGTAGTTCGGCGGCACTGGCCACCACCCGCGGGTACTCGCCGATCGTCCTGATCAACTCGCCCTCCTGCTCGTGCGTCAGCAGGCTCAGATCGGGATCGTCGGCCGAGATCCCCAGTTCGGCGGCATTGCGCGCGAGCGATGCCAACCGGGCGTGGGCGTACTGGACGTAGTACACCGGGTTCTCGTTGCTGGCGCTGGCCCACAGGGCGAGGTCGATGTCGATGCTCGAGTCGACGGACGACCGGATCATGACGTAGCGCGACGCGTCGACGCCGATGGCTTCGACCAGATCGTCGAGCGTGATGACGGTGCCTGCCCGCTTGCTCATCTTCACCGCGACGCCGTCGCGAACGAGGTTGACCATCTGCCCGATCAGTACCTCGACGGTCTCGGGGTCGTCGCCGAATGCAGCGGCGGCGGCCTTGAGTCGACCGATGTAACCGTGGTGGTCTGCCCCGAGCATGTAGATGCACAGGTCGAAACCGCGCTGACGCTTGTTCTGGAAGTACGCGATGTCGCCTGCAATGTAGGCAGCATTACCGTCGCTCTTGATGACGACGCGATCCTTGTCGTCGCCGTACTCGGTGGACCGAAGCCACCATGCACCGTCTTCCTCGTACAGGCTCCCCGAGCCCTTGAGGTAGTCGACCGATTTTTCGACGGCACCGGACTCGAAGAGTGAGTTCTCGTGGAAGTAGACGTCGAAATCGACACCGAATTCGTGCAGGTTGGCCTTGATGCGGTCGAACATCAGCTGGGTACCGATCGACCGGAAGATCTCGTCCTGCGCCTCGGGTGCCAGCGCCAGCGCTTCGGGCTCCTTCGCCAGCACCTGCTGTGCGATCTCGGCGATGTACTCGCCCGCATAGCCGTTCTCCGGTGCCGGCTCTCCCTTGGCCGCGGCGATGAGCGACCGGCTGAAGCGATCGATCTGAGCGCCGTGATCGTTGAAGTAGTACTCGCGAGTGACCTCGGCTCCGTGCGCGGTCAGGATGCGTCCGAGGGCATCGCCGACGGCAGCCCATCGGGTTCCACCGAGGTGCACCGGTCCGGTGGGGTTGGCCGAGACGAACTCGAGGTTGACCTTCTTGCCTGCCATCGAGGATCCGTTGCCGAACTCGGCACCGGCGGCCAGCACGCGGGCAACGATCTCGCCCTGCGCTGCGGCAGCCAGCCTGATGTTCAGAAAGCCGGTGCCCGCGACGTCGGCACTGGCGATCGCGGCGTCGGCCGCGAGTGCCTCGGCGAGCCAGCCGGCGAAATCACGGGGATTGGCTCCGGCCTTCTTCGCCACCTGCAGCGCCACGTTGGTGGCGTAGTCACCGTGCTCGGGATTGCGGGGACGCTCGACCGTGAGCTTCGCAGGGAGAACGGATGCGTCCAGGCCGCGGTCGGCAAGCACCTTGGCGGCGGTCGCGTGAAGCAATTCGGCAAGATCGGCGGGAGTCACAGGTAGCCATCCTATTGGCTGGTGTGCGGCATACTCGCATCCACTGCCCGTCCGAGCGCGGGGCCACCTGGCCGATGCGGTCCACACGGGCTCTGAGCACGCTCTCAGACAGAGAACGTACAGTAAAGGCGCTCTGCGCGGACGACCGTCGAGCACGGCCGTCACCAGCAGATACGTACCACCAGCGCTACCGACCACCCACTTTTCCTCGACTGAGAGAGCAACCACAGCGATGCCAACGGGTCCCGACAAAGGCAGTCAGAACAAGTCGGCTGCGAAGGCAGACAAAGCCATCAGTGCAGCCAACAAGAAGTCAGCTCGCAAGAAGCAGGGCGGCGTCCCCGCCGCCAAGGGCAGACAGATTCCCTGGCTGACGGTTGCCGGTGTCGTTGTGGTCGTCGGACTCGTCGTGGGCCTCGGGGTCAACCTCTACCCCAAGTACCAGGACCGCGCCGAGGCGCAGAAATTCGCGCCCAGCGAGAGCAATCAGGATCCGTCGACGGGAATCGACGGCGTCACCATCAAGGAATACCCGGCAGCCCTGCACGTCGGGCGCGCGCAACGCGTCGCCTACGACCAGACGCCGCCGTTCGGTGGACCGCACGATGCGGTGTGGGCCACTTGCACCGGCATCGTCTACCCCGACGCCATCCGCACCGAGAACGCTGTGCACTCCCTCGAACACGGAGCGGTCTGGGTGACGTACAACCCCGACGACCTCAACGAAGACCAGATTCAGTCCCTGGCCGACCGCGTCGACGGGGAAACGCAGATGATGATGTCGCCGTACCCGGGCCTCGACACTCCCGTCTCGCTGCAGTCCTGGGGTCACCAGCTCAAGCTCGACAGCGTCGACGACGAGCGCATCGGTCAGTTCATCTCGGCTCTGCGCCTCAATCGATTCGCCTACCCGGAGGTCGGTGCCAGCTGCGCATCCGTGCCCGGAGTCGGTGACAACGCGTTCGATCCCGACAACCCGCCGCTGTTCGACGCTTCGGCCCCGGGTGCGGACGCCGTTCCGATGGACGGCGCAGGCATCACTCCCGACGCCAGCGAGACCAGCGGCGCAGGCGGAATGCCGAGCGGCCTGCCCGGCGGAGCACAGCTGCCCAGCGATCTCCAGGTGCCCGCGAGCTGATGACCGAATCGACAGTCGACTCGGTCAACGGCGTCCCCGAGACCAAGCGGAGCCAGCGCACTGCGCTGGTCGCCTTGGCCGTGATCGCCGTACTGGCGATCGGATTCGCGCTGGGCTTCCTGGCGCAGAATCCGTTCCGCAACGGTGACAACGCCCCCGCAGCAGATTCGGTCGACGTCGGATTTGCCCAGGACATGACGGTGCACCACAACCAGGCCATCGAAATGGCCGCGGTCGCGTTGACCAACGCGCCCGATCAGGCCGTCAAGAGCCTGGCGTTCGACATGCTCACGTCGCAACAGAATCAGGTGGGCCAGATGCAGGGCTGGCTCGCATTGTGGGACCGCGCGCCGATCTCGACCGACGGATACATGACCTGGATGACGGCCGACGACTCTCACGGCCATTCGATGGGCGGCATGTCGATGGAACCGGGATCCTCCGATCCCACCAGGGCCATGCCCGGCATGGCCAGCTCCACGGAGCTCGCCGCACTACGCCAAGCGACCGGAACCGACGTCGACGTCATGTTCTTGCAGCTGATGCTGCGTCACCACGAGGGCGGCCTGGCGATGATGGAATACGCCCAGACGCACGCGCAGTCTCCTGCGGTGATCAACCTGGCGAAGTCCATGGTCGCAACGCAGACGAGTGAGTCGACTCTGATGAAGCAGATGCTCGCGGCGAAGGGTGCGCAGCCGCTGCCCGAGGGGTGATTTCGACTCGCGTCGCACATGCGCTAGTCTTTCGTACAGCCCAACAGGCACGCCGGCTGAAGCCGGTGCGCCCCCGTAGCTCAGGGGATAGAGCGTTCGCCTCCGGAGCGAAAGGCCGCAGGTTCGAATCCTGCCGGGGGCACACATCTTTCACGCATGTCACTTCCCCGAGGTGACTGCTCGAACGAGACGGACTGTTCACATGTCCGAGGATCTCCCCGATATCGACACCGTCATCGACGAGCTGTATTCACTGGCACCCGCCGACTTCGTGTCGCACCGATCGGCGTATGTGACCCGGTTCAAGAAGGCCGGAGACAAGTCCGGTGCCACTCGTATCGGCGGACTCCGTAAACCCACTGTCGTGGCCTGGTTGGTGAACACACTCGCTCGTCAGGACGAATCCGCGGTCGCCGAGTTGTTCGACCTCGGTGCCGAACTCGAACGGGCTCAGCAACGCGGCGACGGACATCGACTGCGTGAGTTGTCCACCGCTCGAAGCGCTTCGATACGCGCGCTCACCGATCGAGCCGTTGCATTGGGTCTCGAACGTGGCGTGACCGTCGGCGACAACGCGGCGCGCGAGGTTTCCAACACCCTCAATGCTGCAATGGCCGATCCGGAGATCCGCGACCGGGTTCGTGCGGGCCGAACGGTGGTGGCCGAGACATACAGCGGCTTCGGCCCCGCGCTGCTCTCGCTCGTTCCGGATCCTCCTGAGACCGAGACCGAGACCGAGACCGAGGACGACGGCGAACCGGACATTGCCGATGACGCGCCCGAGTCCGCAGCGGAATCCGATGCCGAGAACGAAGCCGAGCGGCTGCGCCAGGCCGAACACGATCGCCTGGTCGCCGAACTCGACTCTGCCGAAACCGCATTCGATGCCGCACGCGATGCGGCCGACGCTGCCGACCAGGACACAGAACGCGCTGCGTCCGAACGACGTTGTGCCACAGCAGAAGTCGAGAGACTCGAAGGCGAGCTTGACGCCGCGAGAGCCACAGCGAAGGCTGCGCGGGCCGCGGAGAGAGCACGCGTCGAACAGGCAGAGTCGACGGCGGAGGCGCTCGAGGCGGCCCGGGCACGCGTGGCCGAAGCCCGGTCGGCCCTCGACGAACCGAGCTGACCTACCCTGGCGGTATGACCACGCGCTGGCAAGCCGAGAACTCCGCCGACGACTCCGCCCGGTACATCGAGCGATTCGATCGTCTGGCCGAACGCGGCGTGGATCTGCACGGTGAAGCCCGCATGGTCGACGCGGTGGTCTCCCCCGCGTCGACCATCCTCGACGCCGGCTGCGGTACGGGCAGACTCGGTGCCGAACTGGCGCGACGTGGCCACCACGTCACCGCCGTGGATCTCGATCCGATTCTGGTCGAGAAGGCGCGTAGTCATCCCGAACTCGACGTGCATCTCGCGGATCTGACCACGCTCGAGTTGAATCGCACGTTCGACGCGGTCGTCGCGGCCGGCAACGTGTTGGTTTTTCTGAAGCCCGGCACCGAACGCGCTGCGCTCGAACGCATCTGGGCACATCTGAACGACGGCGGAGTGTTCGTCACCGGCTTCGCCACCGACCGGGCATACACAGCCGACGAACTCCACGAGGATCTCACTGCCGTCGGATTTTCCGTCGAACATCGGTTCTCCACCTGGGACCTGCGGCCCTGGCGCGCCGACGCGGACTGGGCCGTCACCGTGGCACGAAAGCCTGCTCTGCTCGCTTGAGACGAATCGAGGCCGGCCTGTGCCGGCAAGCCTCGTTCGAACGAAGCGAGCGCCGCGATTCCAAATGCGGGTGTCGATTCGTTCCTGGGCGGGAAGACTGTCGCTCATGAAGGAACACATAGCGCGGTTGCGGGAGTCGTTCTGGTTCATTCCCGCCGTCCTCGGAGTTCTCGCACTCCTACTGGCGCAGGCGCTCGTCAGCCTCGATCGCTACCTACTCGACACCCGCGTGGACCTGACGGGTTCGTTGCTCTATCACGTCGGGGCGAGTGGCAGCCGGGACATCCTCGGGGCGATCGGTGGCTCGATGCTGGGGGTGGCTGCCACGTCGTTCTCCATCACCATCTCCGTCCTCGCCACGGCCAGCTCCTCGTACGGCCCCCGTCTGGTGCGAAACTTCATGGCGGACCGCGGGAATCAGATGGTTCTGGGGATCTTCGGGGCGACGTTCCTGTACTCGCTGATGGTGCTGCGGTCGATTCGTTCGATCGAATCCGATGGTTCGGTGTTCGTCCCGGACATCGCCGTCAACGTGGCAGTCGCGCTCGCCGTCGTCGACGTGGGCGTGCTCGTCTACTTCATCCACCACATCGCGCAGTCGATTCAGGTGGCCACCCTGTCCGCGAGAGTCCGCGACGAGTTGTCGGAATCCGTCGACTCCCTCTACCCGACCGATCGTCCCGACGACGCCGCTTCGATCGACGGCATCTCGAAACCACCTGTCTACGTGACGGTCCTGGCCGAGACATCCGGGGTGATCATCGACATCGACGAGGACGCACTGCTGGGCATCGCGAGCGACAACGGCACGCTGATCGAGATTCATCGGGTCCCGGGCGAGCACATCGTCTCCGGCGAGCCGCTCGTCGACATTCTCGCCGATCGCTCGGCCGACATCTCCGACGCATCGATCGACCGAGTCCGCTCTTCTGTCGACATCGGTACCAGTAGGACGCCGCGCCACGACATCGCGTTCGCCGTCGAGCAGATGACGGAAATGGCGGTCCGGGCGCTGTCCACCGGGGTCAACGATCCCTACACGGCGCGTAACGCCATCGACGATCTCTCCGTCGGACTCGTTGCACTGGTCCAACGGCCGGCACCGTCACGCGGACGGCGTGGAACCGACGGAGAGGTGCGACTGATCGTGCGGCGGGTGCCCGTCTCGATCTTGATCGACCATGCGCTCGATGCGGTGCGCATCTACGGGACCGGCAGTCCTATGGTGGTCCAGGCCGGAATTCGTCTCGCCGAGAGGGTCGGCCGCGCGGCGCGCTCCACCGACGATGTCGACGCCGTGCTGGCGCAATTGAGCCTGTTGGACGCCGCCCTGACCGTCGACGAGACCGACAGCGCGCGCACAGCCGATGCCCGCGAGCAGATTTCGCGGACTCGAGCAGCGATCACCGATCGGGTACCACTCGCGGTACTTCGCACCGTCATTCGGTAGACGCTCGAACCGGGCACCGTGGGAGGATGGTGTGTATGCCAGCACCGTCGCCGCTTCCCCTCGACCCCATTGCAGAGGCCCACCGTCAGTGGACCAAGCACGGGTGGTCCGATGCCGCCGACGGTATGGCCGCGGTCACCTCGCTGATGCGCGCGCAGCAGATCATGCTGGCCCGGGTCGAGGAAGCGCTCAAGCCGACGGGACTGACGTTTTCGCGCTACGAGTTGCTGACGTTGTTGACGTTCACCAAGAACGGCGCGCTACCGATGGCGAAGGCCAGTGCCCGACTGCAAGTGCACCCCACCAGTGTGACCAACGCGGTGGACCGCCTCGAATCGGTCGGCTACGTGCGCCGGATTCCCCATCCCAGCGATCGACGGACAACCCTGGTCGAAATCACCGAGCAGGGGCGCACGTTGGCGGTCGAAGCCACCGAGCGCCTGAACACGCTGGTGTTCGCCAAGCCCGGGCTCGCGCGCGACAAGCTGATGGCGTTGGTGCGCATCCTTGCGGAACTGCGTTCGGATGCAGGCGATTTCGACAGTGATGACATCACCACATCGTTCTGAGTTCGATGGTGACTCGTCACAAGACAATGGCACAGCCGTACCGTTCGTGGTCCAATTGCTCCGGGAACAGGTCGGAGCGGGTGCGCACGGTGCACGCGCAATTCTGACGTATCTGGACAGCCCCCACCGCACACCCATCGTGTCGCGGACCGTGCGCCGCGCTCCCGGGCAGTCGCTGGCCACCACGATCGCCACCGGCGTCGACGCCATCCATGCCATCGCCGCGACGATGTCGCTCCCGGTCCAGTTCTCTGCGATTGCCTACCGGGTGGCCACCGATCCCGGCACGGTCGCCACCCGAGGTACCGCACGCACGGCCTCACTCGTTCCGGAAACCGCTGCGCAAGTGAGGTTTCTACGATTCATCGGGCTGGTCCCCAATCACGGCGTCACCGTGCTGTGCGACATCGGTAGTACCGGGACCACGGTCACCGTCATCGATCTCGCGTCTACTCGCACCCTCATGACGCGGCGCACTGCCACGTTCTGCGGCGACGATCTCGATCACTCGGTGCGCCGGCTGCTCTCGTCCAACGGCGTTCGCGTCGGAATCGACGCCAGCCGGTCCATCAAGGAGCAACTGAGTGTCGATTCCGTCGTCAGCACCACGGACCCAGCCGGCACTGCACGGCATGTGCTGACACGGCGCGACTTCGACGATCTGATCGCGGGACCCGTCCGTTACGCAGGCATGCTGGTGGAGCAGACCATCGAATTGTCCGGTGCCAGACCGCAGTCCATCGTCGTGGTCGGCGGCGGCGCGAACATCACCTCGATAGCGCGGTCTCTCGAACTACGGACCGGCCTGACGACCCTGGTGCCGACCATGCCCGAGCTGGTCTCGGCCCGCGGGGCCGCCCTCCTGTCCCCCGACAGGTAGGACGGCCCCGGGAGTCGAGCCTGCGGAACGACCCGAAAGCACGCGTGGAGCCCGCGGAACGACCCGAAAGTGCGGCCAGCACTACCGGTGCTGGAAGTTGGGCGTGCGCTTCTCGATGAAAGCCGACATGCCTTCCTTCTGATCCTCCGTGGCGAACGTCGAATGAAACACGCGGCGCTCGAACAGAACTCCCTCACGAAGGCTCGACTCGAACGATCGGTTCACTGCTTCCTTCGCCATCATGGCAACCGGTAGCGACATCTCGGCGATCGTGGTCGCGGTTGCGATGGCGTCGTCGAGGAGATCCGCGACCGGCACGATGCGCGAGACCAATCCTGCTCGCTCGGCTTCCTCGACCTTCATGTTCCGGCCGGTCAGGCACATCTCCATGGCCTTGGCCTTGCCTACCGCACGCGTCAGGCGCTGCGAGCCACCGATTCCCGGAATGACGCCGAGCTTGATCTCGGGTTGTCCGAATACCGCGGTGTCCGAGGCGATCAGAACGTCGCACAGCATCGCGAGTTCACACCCGCCACCGAGTGCATAACCGGAGACCGCCGCGATGAGGGGCGTCCGCGCCGCGGCCAGTCGATCCCACGCCGCGAAGAAGTCGTCGAGGTACACGTCCATGTACGACTTGGGCTGCATTTCCTTGATGTCGGCCCCGGCTGCGAAAGCCCGTTCGGATCCGGTGATCAGAATGGCACCGATCTCGGAATCTGCATCGAGTTCCTCGACCACCGACACGACCTCACGCATCAACTGAGAGTTCAGCGCGTTCAATGCTTTCGGACGGTTCAGCGTGATGGTGCCGACGCGTCCCCGGCGTTCGAGCAGGATGGTTTCGTAGTCGGTCACTGAGCAGCTCCGTTCGAGCGTTCGCGGATGTCGTTGATGATGCCGGAGAAGTCCACGTCGGTTCCGCCACCGGACGTTTCCTTGAACCGAGCGTAGAGCTCGGCTGCGCGAAGTCCGAGTACTCCCTCGACCCCGTTGTCGCGCAGTGCATTCGCAGCCAGACCCAGATCCTTGTCCATGAGGGCCGCCGCGAATCCGGGCTTGTACTCGTTGTTCGCCGGGCTCGTCGGAACCGGACCGGGCACCGGGCAATTGGTCGTCAACGCCCAGCATTGGCCGGACGCGGTCGATGCCACGTCGAAGAGCGCCTGATTGCTCAGACCGAGCTTCTCGCCCAACACGAAGGCCTCGCTGATGGCAATCATCGATACACCGAGAATCATGTTGTTGCAGATCTTGGCGGCCTGGCCGTTGCCTGCCGGTCCGCAGTGCACGACCTTGCGGCCCATGACATCGAGAACGGCAGCGGCGGAGGCGAAATCGTCCTCCGAACCACCGACCATGAACGTGAGCGTGCCTGCGGCCGCTCCCCCGACACCGCCCGAGACCGGAGCGTCGAGGCTACGGTGTCCGGCCTCGTGCACCAACCGGTGCGCGGCATGCGCGTCGGCGACGTCGATGGTCGACGAATCGATGAATAACGTCCCCGGTGCCGCGGCCGGAAGCAGGTCCCCGTACAGCCCGAGCACCAGTTTCCCGTTCGGCAACATCGTGATCACGATGTCGGCTCCGGCGACGGCCGCAACCGCGGACTCCACCACAGTGACGCCGTCCTTCGTGGCCTGCTCCAGCGCCGCGGGAACAAGATCGAAGCCCTGCACCGTGTACCCGGCCGCAGCCAGGTTGGCGGCCATCGGTCCACCCATGTGCCCGAGGCCGATGAATCCGATCGTCTTCTCGCTCATGACTGCTCACCTTCTGTAAGTGCTTTCGACAGACCGAGTTCGGCGTCGCCCAGGGGCGCGAAGTATCGGTCGACGTCCTCGGCAGCGACATCCGCCGACGTGGCCGGCTGCCACTGGGGATTGCGATCCTTGTCGACGACCTGCGCCCGAATTCCCTCGACCAGATCGTGACTGCTCAGCGACGCGACCGACACGCGGTACTCCTCGTCGAGCACGGCCTCGAGGGAGGGCAGCGTCGCCGCCCGTCGCAGCGACCGCAGCGTCACCGCAAGAGACACCGGCGATTTGGACGCGATGTCCTTTGCCGCCTGCTGCGCCTCCGGCACCGGCGATGCAGCCAGAGCGTCGACGATGCCCTGAATGTCGTCACCGGCGTAGCACTCGTCTATCCATTCCTGCTGAGCCGCGCCGGTGGATTCCGGAGCCGACTCGCTGAACGTGTCGACGGCCTCCCCGACGCTGACCGTCTCGAGGGCGGTGTAGAACTCCTCGAGCCTGTCCGACGGAATGTAGTGATCGGCGAATCCGACCGCGATGGCGTCGGCCGCATTCATCCGCGCCGTGGTGAGCGCGAAGTGGGTACCGGTTTCGCCGGGCGCACGCGAAAGAAGGTAGGTGCCACCGACATCGGGGATGAATCCGATGCCGACCTCGGGCATCGCGATCTTCGAACGTTCGGTCACGATGCGGGTGTTCGCGTGGGCCGAGAGCCCGACGCCACCGCCCATGACGATGCCGTCCATGATCGCGACGAAGGGCTTGGGAAAGCGGGCGATCGCGGCGTTGAGCACGTACTCCTCGCGCCAGAAGTCCTTGCTCCCGCTACCGCCGTCCTTGGCGTCGTGGTAGATCGAGACTATGTCGCCGCCCGCGCACAATCCTCGCTCGCCGGCTCCGGTCAACAGGACGACGTCAACGCTGTCGTCGGTTGCCCACTGCGTCAACGCCGGAGCTATCTGCTGCACCATCGCATGCGAGAGTGCGTTGATGGCTTTGGGGCGGTTCAGAGTGATGCGACCGATCCCGCCCGAAACCTCCAGTAGGACATCGCTCATGCTGCACCCACGATGGAGCGAGCTACGACCACGCGCATGATCTCGTTGGTACCTTCCAGAATCTGGTGGACCCGAAGGTCGCGAACGATTTTCTCGACACCGTACTCGGCGAGATAACCGTATCCGCCGAGCAACTGCAGCGCCCCGTTGGCGACCTCGAAGCCGGTATCGGTACCGAAACGTTTGGCCATCGCGCACATCTCGACCTTGTCGGCGGCATTGTTCTGCAACCCGTCCGCTGCTCGCCACAGCAGAGTTCGCGCAGCTTCGAGCTCGGTCTTGAAATCCGCCAGCCGAAACTGCAGGGCCTGCGAGTCGAGCAACCTGGCACCGAATGCGTTGCGGTCGGCGAGGTAGGACACGGCCTTGTCGAGAGCGGACTGTGCGCCGCCGATCGAGCACGCGGCGATGTTGATGCGTCCGCCGTTGAGCCCGTTCATCGCGATCCGAAATCCGTCGCCCTCGCCGCCGAGCAGGTTGGCAGCCGGAACGCGGGCACCTTCGAAGATCACCTGGCGGGTGGGTTGAGCGTTCCACCCCATCTTCTTCTCGTTCGCTCCGAACGACAGTCCCGCCGTGTCCTTCGGAACGATGAACGCCGAGATGCCGCGCGGACCCGGCGCTCCGGTGCGGGCCATGACGACGTACACCTCGGAAGTGCCTGCGCCGGAGATGAACTGCTTGACGCCGTCCAGCACGTACTCGTCACCGTCGCGGACGGCCTTGGTACCGAGCTTTGCCGCATCGGATCCAGCGCCGGGTTCGGTGAGGCAGTAGCTACCGAGCTGGTCCATCGAGCACAGCCCTGGAAGCCAGCGCTGCCGTTGCTCGTCGTCGCCGTAGGTGTCGATCATCCAGGCGACCATGTTGTGGATCGAGATGTAGGCCGCGATGGACGGGTCACCGGTTGCGAGTTGCTCGAAAATACGCACCGCGTCGACGCGGGTCAGGCCCGATCCGCCCACGTCTTCACGAATGTAGATGCCGCCCATCCCGAGAGCAGCAGCCTTGCGCAGCACGTCCACCGGAAAGTGCTTCTGCTGATCCCATTCGACGGCGTTCGGTGCGAGGAACTCGTCCGCGAAATCACGAGCAGTGTCGTTGATGGCACGCTCGTCCTCGTTCAACGTGAACATCGTCGATCAGTCCATGTTCGGAATGACGAAGTGATTCTGCGCAGCTGCTTCCTTGGTGCCCGACGGCCAACGCTGGGTGACGGTCTTGGTCTTGGTGTAGAAGCGGATGGAATCCGGTCCGTGCTGGTTGAGATCGCCGAATCCCGAACGCTTCCAACCACCGAACGTGTGGTACGCGATCGGCACCGGAATCGGCACGTTGACTCCCACCATGCCCACCTGGACGCGGGAGCAGAAGTCGCGAGCGGTGTCGCCGTCGCGGGTGAAGATCGACACGCCGTTGCCGTACTCGTGTTCGGACGGCAGACGCAGTGCGTCCTCGTAGTCCTTCGCGCGCACGACGATCAGGACCGGTCCGAAGATCTCTTCCTTGTAGATGCGCATGTCGGTGGTCACCTTGTCGAACAGCGTTGCGCCGGCGAAGAATCCGCCCTCGTGGCCCTCGAGACTGAATCCGCGTCCATCGACGACCAACTCGGCACCCTCGTCCACACCGATCTGGGTGTAATCGTTGACGCGCTTCAACGCATCGCTACCGACGAGCGGGCCGAAGTCCGCGGTCTCGTCGTCGCTGCGGCCGATCTTCAGTTTCGCCACTCGCTCGGTCAGTTTGGCGACCAACGCGTCGGCGGTCTCCTCACCGACGGGAACCGCGACGGAAATCGCCATGCATCGCTCGCCGGCCGAACCGTATGCGGCTCCGAGCAGAGCGTCGGCGACCTCGTCGAGATCGGCATCGGGCATCACCAATGCGTGGTTCTTCGCCCCACCGAAGCACTGTGCGCGCTTGCCGTGCTGCGCCGCCGTCTCGTAGATGTACTGCGCGATGGGGGTCGATCCGACGAAGCCGATCGCCTTGACGCGATCATCGGTGAGCAGCACGTCGACGGCATCCTTGCCGCCGTTGACGACGTTGAACACGCCCGGCGGCAGACCTGCCTCGAGGAACAGCTCCGCGAGCTTGAGGGGTACGGACGGGTCTCGCTCTGACGGCTTGAGAATGAAGGCGTTACCGCAGGCGATGGCCGGGCCGGCCTTCCACAGCGGAATCATGGCCGGGAAGTTGAACGGGGTGATGCCGGCAACGACACCGAGCGGCTGACGCATCGAATAGACGTCGATACCGCCACCCGCACCCTCGGTGTACTCACCCTTGAGCAGGTGCGGAACACCGACGGCGAACTCGACGACCTCGACGCCACGCTGGATGTCGCCCTTGGCGTCGGCGATGGTCTTGCCGTGCTCCGACGAGAGCAGCCGCGCGAGTTCTTCGGTGTCGCGGGTGACGAGCGCGAGGAACTTCATCAGCACCCGAGCGCGCCGCTGCGGGTTCCACTTCGCCCACTCACGCTGCGCCTGCTCGGCGTCGGCGATGGCGGCCTCGACCTCGGATACGTCGGCCAGGGGCACCCGGGCCTGCACCTCACCGGTATTGGGATCGAACACATCCCCGAACTGTCCGGAGGTGCCGGCGACATGCTTGCCGCCGATGAAGTGCGTGAGTTCGCGAGCCATGGGTGTCCGTCCTCGAGCGTGGAATTAAGTACGCTCATCCTATAGTCGGATGTCCATGTAAGTCCAGGAGCGGTCACATCCGGTCGTAGAACGCGCGCAGATCAGCGCAGGCCCGGCTGACTTCCGCCTCCGTCGAACCGTCGGCGCGAAAGATTCTGCGCAGGATCAGCGGATCGAGATCGTCCGTCGCCGGAGCGAACGACACCTTGGGGAGTTCGGGGAACGCCGCACGATCGCCGAACCAGTCGTCCGGGTCGAACTCCTCGTCGCTGTCGCCGACCCCCTCGATCAACTGATCCAAGTCGACACCGCGCAGTGCCAGGATCGTCCCCGCGGACGCGTCGATGTGCTCGGCGGCGATGTACATCAGCGCTGCCGCGTGTTTGCACGGCCACCCGTCGTCGGGGCACGAACAGTCGAAATCCAGTTGCCCCTTGTCGTGAGGAAGCAGCACCGACGCCAGCGCCTGAGGAATCGCGTTGGACGCGAGTTCCGCCAGCATGCCGGGGTTCGATCGCACTCGGCCGACGAGCGCGGCCACCTCGCCTTCGGTGAGCGGCTCCACGCTGACCGACGCCGAGAACGGCTCGAGCTGACTGCCCTGCACCTCACCGTAGATCTGCCCGCGTTCGACGCCGAGAGTGAGCACCTGACCCTGGCGGGCATAGGTCCGGCCCCGTGCGATCCGGCCCGGATCGGCCAGATCTTCCATCGCGGCCACGAAGTGCCTGCCCCACCACGTCTGTCCGAAGGCACCCCGCTTGTTACGAGACTCGATGCCGCCCTTGGCTTTTCGACGCTTACCGTACTGCGAGAAGTCGGCCATCACTCCCCCACCGCGTCTTCGCTGAGACGAAACAGTTCCTGCAGTTCCGCAGTGTCCATCTCGGTCACCCAGCTCTCACCGGTGCCCACCGCCAGATCCGCCAGATCCTGTTTGGACACCAGCATCGAATCGATGCGTTCCTCCACGGTGCCCACACACAGCAACTTGCGCACCATCACATTCTTGCGCTGGCCGATACGGAAAGCGCGGTCGGTCGCCTGGTTCTCCACCGCCGGATTCCACCAACGATCGAGGTGCACAACATGATTGGCGGCAGTGAGGTTGAGCCCGGTACCACCGGCCTTGAGCGAGAGCATCATGATCGGCGGACCGTCGTCGCTCTGGAACTTCTCGACCATCTCATCGCGCTTGCCCTTGCTCACGCCGCCGTGCAGGAACGGCACCTGAACTCCGAAACGCTCGGCGAAATACGGTGCCACGAGCTCACCGAACTCTCGAAACTGCGTGAACAACAACGCCTTCTCGTCGTCACCGAGAACGGAATCGAGCATGTCCTCGACCAATCCGATCTTTCCGGAACGGTGCTGACCTCGCTTTAGTACCGCCGAACCGTCGGACAGGAAATGCGCGGGGTGATTGCACACCTGCTTGAGGCGAGTGAGGGCCGAGAGCACCGCACCCTTGCGCTTCATGCCCTTCGCGTCGGCGATCTGCGCCATCATCTCGTCGACGACCGCCTTGTACAACGCCGCCTGCTCGGCAGTGAGGTTGGCGCGCACGGTCATTTCGTTCTTCTCCGGCAGATCAGAGATGACCGTGGGATCGGTCTTGACGCGACGCAGAATGAACGGAGACGTGATGGCACGCAGCCGCGAGACCGCGTTCTCGTCGTTCTCCCGCTCGATCGGCACCGAGAACCGCTTCCTGAAGTCCGACGGCCGCCCCATCATGCCCGGGTTCGCGAAATCCAGAATGGACCTCAGCTCGTCCAGCCGGTTCTCCACCGGCGTCCCGGTGAGCGCCAGTTTGTGATCGGCCGGAATGGCCAGTGCCGCCTTCGCCTGCACGGTGCCTGCATTCTTGATGTGCTGCGCCTCGTCGAGAACCACACGGCGCCACGTCTGTGCGGCCAACTGCGCGCGGTCCTTGGCCATCAATGCGTACGTGGTGACGATCAGGTCGTGCTCCGCGATCGCTCGATCGAGCTCCTCGTCGCGTAACCGCGTCGGACCGTGGTGCACCAGAACACGCAGTGCAGGAGTGAATTTCGCGGCCTCACGTTGCCAGTTACCGACCACCGACATCGGGGCCACCAACAGCGTCGGAGTCGCACTGTTCTCGTGAGCGAGCAGCGTGAGCACCTGCAGTGTCTTGCCCAGGCCCATGTCGTCGGCGAGCACGGCACCGAGACCGAGTCGGCTCATGAACGCGAGCCAGTCGAGACCACGTTGCTGGTAGGGCCGCAGAGTCGCTCGGACACCGTCGGGCACCGGGATGGTTTCCGGAACCGCCCCGGGTTCGAGCAACGTTGCTGCCCAGCCGGTAGCGCGGATGTCCTGGACCGGAGCCGGAGGCGGATCGGCCAACGTCATCTCACGCATCAGCGTGCTGAGCGCAGTCCCGTCACCGTGATGCTCGGCGACGTACTTCGCGGCCCGCGCCAGCTGTCCCCCGTCGGCGAGCACCCATTGCCCGCGCAGCCGGACGAGGTCGCCCTTCGAGACGGCAAGCCGGTTCATCTCCGCCTCGGTGAGCACCATGTCGCCCAGCTGCAGTTGCCAGTCGTACGACACCAGCTCGTCCATACCGACGGCACGATCGGCCGCAGCTTTGGTCACCGCGGGTGACTCGACCCGCAATCGCATCGACGGATCCAACCTGGTCCAGGCCCTCGGCAGCAGGACCGTCGTGCCGGTGGCCTGCAATGCAGTGGCACCGTGTTCGACGAGATCGATGACCACCGACGTCGGCAACAACAGGTCGAGGGTGCCCTCCTGGGTGGGCAGATCACGCAGCCTCGGGTAGGCAGCGACGGCCTCGCCGAGTTTGCGCACTGCCGTCGACAGCAAGGTCGCGTCGACCTTGCGGCTCATCGGGACCGGACGCGGCGCCTCCCCGTCCGCGCGCAGGCACACCTGAAGTGTCCAGAACGACTCGACGGCATCGTCCGGGGCACCGTCGGCATCACCGGTCTCGTCGTCCCGGTCGTCGTCCGGTTCGAGCAGGCGCAGCACCAACGCCGGTTCGTCGACGGTGAGGCTGGCGCGCCAATTGTCGAACAGCGTCGAGATCTTCTGCGTCCCATCGAGATACGGATCGTCACGCACGAGGGCCGACAGCAACGGGTGCTCGGAGTCGGGCTTGCCGAGCACCGATCTGACGATCGGGTCGGTGAGCTCCTCGACCATGTCGTCCAGAAGCTTCTTCGGCCGTTCGTTCGCTCGCTGCACCGACGGCATCGCAACAGCGAGCTCGCTGAGCCATGCGCGTTGACGCTCGCCGCCGACCAGCCGCCAACGCGGCCACCACTTGCCGTCCATCAATTTCAGTGCCGGTACCACTCGTCCGGCCCGGACCCACCGTTCGATGCCCTGGGCGACGTGACCCAGGAACCGGAGGTCGCCGGAGATCAGCGGGTGGGTCGACGGGGTGCGGAGCAACAGGTCGGCCGCATCGTGCGGAGCCAGCGCGATCGCCGGCAGTTCGACCGGATCCCGAGGGGTGGCGCGTCGAGTGGAGTCGGGAAACGTCACTCGGGCGCGATGCCGGAACGTGCGGGTGAGCACGTGCGAGTGTGTCGCCGGTAGGTCGGGTTCGTCTCCGGTGCTGATCTCGTCGTCCCAGAGCAGCAATCCGGCACCGGGAGACCAGAGACCGTGCAGCATCGGTCCATCCAACCAGCACGCACCGACATACCCGGCGCCGATGTGTCTTCGATGAGGCACCGATGTCTCATCGATGAGGCACAGTGGTCCCATGATCGCGTACGGCTTCGACGAATACGGCGGCCCCGACACCGAGACATTTCTGGACCTTCCCGTGACGGAACCGGGATCGGGACAGCTTCTCGTGGCGGTACATGCCGCGGGGGTGAATCCCGCGGACTGGAAGGTGCGGGCGGGTAATCGCAAGGACACCGTGCAGATCACTTTGCCTGCGGTGCTGGGGCGGGAGGTGTCGGGCACTGTTGTGGGCGTCGGCTCGGGAGTGGACGGGTTCTCGGTCGGTGACGAGGTCTTCGGGGCGACGGCGTCGGGTCACGGCGGCTATGCGCAGTACACGCTGCTCAACGCGGCCGGTACGGCACACAAGCCCGAGCCCGTGTCCTGGTCGGTCGCGGCGACACTGCCGGTGGCGGCCGGGACCGCCTTCGACGCACTGCGTGGGTTGGCGCTGACTGCAGGCGACACGGTTCTCGTTCTCGGCGCAGGCGGCGGTGTGGGTTCGTCGGTTCTGCAGCTGGCGCGTGCCGACGGTATCGACGTTCTCGGGGTGGCGAGCTCGGGCAAGCGGGAGTGGATCGAGAGCCTCGGTGCGGAGTTCGTCGAGTCCGGACCCGAGTACGTCGATTCGATATCGCGGCCGGTGCACGGAATCGTCGATCTGGTCGGCGGCGACACTCTTCGCACGGCCGCTGTGAAGACCGGCGCTCCGATCGTCAGCGTGGCCGACCCGGTGCTCGCCGCCCAGTGGGGTGGGTCTGGAGCAGTGCGCGAGCGCACCACTGCAGCGTTCACCCGATTGGCCGATCTGGTCGTGACGGGCGTCCTTCGCCCACGCATCGATCACACGTTTCCACTCGACCGCGCAGGCGAGGCTCTTGCGCTCGTGGAGAACGGGCACGCACTCGGCAAGGTCGTCATCGAGGTCCGCTGACACCCGACCGTGTCGGGCGGTGTCGGTACCGTCCGGCACACTGCTGTCGCGAGGTACGAGAGTCGGCAAGATCGAAGTTTCACGATGGGGCGTGTGTGAAGAAGCTGTGGGTAGCGGCGGCGTTGGTGATCGCCGCGATCGTCATGGCGACGTTCGAATCCTGTGACCGGTCCGACATACCAGGATTGGCTCCCCCACCCCCGGCTCCGGGCAGCCCCACCCGCGCCCAGATCGAAACGCTGTTGGATCGGGTGGCCGTCGTCGCCGCACGACCCGATCCCCGTGGGTACGAGCGCGGATGCAAGAGCGGTGAAGGGTGCGTGTTCGGACCGGCGTGGACGGACGACTACGACGGACCGGGCGGGCACGACGGGTGTGGAACCCGCGACAACGTGCTGGCACTGTCGATGACCGAAGTCGAGTTCAAGGCCGGCACCCGAGACTGCGTGGTGCTCTCGGGCTCCTTGGACGACCCCTACTCCGGTGAACGGTTGCAGTTCACCAAGTCCGACGCCGGCAAGATTCAGATCGATCACGTCTATCCGTTGTCTGCCGCCTGGGACATGGGTGCCGACGGCTGGGCAGCGGACAAGCGCATTCGTTTCGCGAACGACATCGCGTTCAATCTGCTGGCGGTCAACGGGCCGGACAACCAGAGCAAGAGCGACAAGACGCCGTCGCAGTGGATGCCGCCGAACGCGGCGTACCACTGTTTCTACGCGGGTAAATACCTGTCGGTGGCGGCCCAGTACGAGCTGCCGATCACCGAGGCCGACCGCCGCGCCCTTGCTGCGGTGGCCCCCAGCTGCTGATCCAGCGATGCGAACGCGGGCGGTAAAGTCTGGCCAATGGCAACGACGTCGTCGCGCAGCTTTCTCGACCGTGACACCCAGCTCTGCATGTCTCTGTCGGGAAGGCCGAGCAATATCGGAACCCGCTTCCACAACTACCTGTACGACGAACTGGGATTGAATTTCGTCTACAAGGCGTTCACCACCACCGATCTCGCGGCCGCGGTCGGTGGAGTCCGTGCACTCGGTATCAGGGGATGCGCGGTCTCCATGCCGTTCAAGGAGGACGTGATCGAGCTGGTCGACGTCATGCACGAATCTGCAAGCGCGATCGCATCGGTCAACACCATCGTCAACGAGGCGGGCGTGCTGCACGCCTACAACACCGATTACCAGGCTGTGGCCGATCTGCTCGCGTCCAGCGAGTTCTCGACCGATTATTCGGTGGCCGTGACCGGCAGCGGCGGTATGGCCAAGGCAGTGGTTGCCGCACTGCGAGATTCGGGTTTCACCCGCGGCACCGTGGTTGCCCGCAACACGTCGACCGGTCCGGCTCTCGCCGAGGCGTACGGATACGACTGGTCGGCCGAGTCCGTCGCAGCCGACTTGCTGGTGAACGTCACCCCGGTGGGAATGGCGGGCGGACCGGCTGCCGACTCGACTCCCTTCACCGAGTCGCAGATCCACGCGGCGCAGGCAGTGTTCGACGTGGTCGCGATGCCGTCGGAGACGCCGCTGATCACCGCGGCGCGTTCGGCGAACAAATCGGTGATCACCGGCGCTCAGGTCATTGCCTTGCAGGCAGCAGAACAGTTCGTTCTCTACACCGGAGTTCGCCCGTCCGACGATCAGATCTCGCGGGCGTCGGAATTCTCCCGTCGCTGACTCAGAGGCGTTGCCACGCGGGCTTGTTCGCGTAGGCGTGGCGGTAGTAGTCCGCGAGAGCGAGGGACGCGGCAGCTGCCTCGTCCACCAGTACCGTCACGTGTGGATGCCACTGAATCGCGGACGCAGGACAGCGTGCCGACAACGGCCCCTCGACGGCCGCGGCCACCGCGTCTTTCTTGGACTCTCCGGTAGCGATGAGCACGAGATGACGCGCCTCGTCGATGGTGCCGAGGCCTTGAGTGAGCACGTGGTGCGGCACGTCCTCCGACGAGGGGAAGAAACGCGCATTGTCGACCCGAGTCTGTTCGGTGAGCGTCTTGACCCGGGTTCTCGACCGTAGTGACGATCCGGGCTCGTTGAAGCCGATGTGCCCGTCGGTGCCGATGCCGAGAATCTGCACATCGATACCACCGGCCTCCGCGATCGCGGCGTCGTATCGTCGCGCTTCGGCAGCGATGTCGACGGCTTCACCGTCCGGCGAGAACACCGCGGAATCGTTCAGATCGACGAGATCCACGAAATTCTCGCGAATGAACGAGAAATACGACTGCTCAGCAGTTCTGGGAAGCCCTATGTACTCGTCGAGCAGAAACGCCCGACACCCAGCGAAGAACAGCCCTTCCTCGCGATGTCGGCGGGCCAGCTCGCGATACGTGCCGACGGGACTCGACCCGGTCGCCAACCCGAGGACGGGGCCCGATCCCGGGACCGAGTCGGTTCGCACGACGCGCTCGACGATGTCGGCCGCGGTTCGGTCCACGTCGGCGGCTGTGGGGAGTACGACGATCTCCATCTAACTTTCCTCCTCGATCGCGCGTCCGCCTCGAATGACCTGCACCGGCTCGAGGGATGCGTCGACGACCAACACGTCCGCTCTCGATCCGGCTACGAGAGAACCGGTTTCGGCTCCGATCCCGATCAGTGCTGCCGGGGTGGTTGCCCCGGCACGCACTGCGTCGAGCAACGACACACCGGCGTCGAGCACTGCGCGGCGTACCAGGTCGAGCACACTCGACGTGCCGCCCGCGATCGGGGCCGCCTCGGGATCGTTCTCCCGCGACAGGCGGGCGACCGAACGGAGTACGGTGACATCCAGCGGCCCGAGCCGGTAGCGGCCGTCGGCCATTCCCGCCGCGGCCATCGCGTCGGACACCAAAGCGATGTTCCCACCGCCGACGAGATCGAACACCGCTCGCACGGTCTCGTCGGCGAGATGCACTCCATCGCCGATCAATTCGAGCACCATCGACCCTCGCGCCGCGGCGGCCAAGCACTCGCTGACCGGTCCCGGCGACCGATGGTGCCAGGTGGGCATCCCGTTGAACAGGTGGGTGGCACCGATGGCACCCTCGCCGAGGGCGTCGATTGCGCTTCGAGTGGTGAGCGCGTCGGCGTCGGTGTGCCCGATGCTGGGCACGATACCGTTCTCTCGCAACATTTTTGCGACGGCCGTGAAGCCGTCGATCTCGGGCGCGAGTGTCATCGACCGTACCGCTCCTCGCCCGGCGTCGATGATGTCTGCCAGCAGACCGGTGTCGCCGCCACGGAGTGACGCGGGGTCCTGCGCTCCGCAGCGGGCAACCGACAGGAACGGCCCTTCGAGGTGAACCCCGGCGATGTCCCCCGACTCGTACAGATCGGCAAGCATCGACGTCTGCTCGACCAGTCGCCGCGGGGACGCCGACACCAGCGATGCGAGCATCGTGGTGGTGCCGCGGCCGCGGTGGTGCCGTACCGCGGTCATCAGATCGGCCTGGGCAGAATCCGGGAACGACGCCCCGCCGCCGCCGTGGCAGTGCACGTCGATCAGCCCCGGCATGATGGTCGAGTTCGATTGCGGCGGGGCCTCGTCCGGCCACGCCGACACCGGACCCACCCAGGAGATTCGATCGCCGGCCAACGCCACGACCGCATCGTCGATGACCGCGTCGGGTGTGACGACCCGCCCTCGGAGCGTCGTCGTGATCGACTCGCTCATGCCCGGTCGGGTTCGAGAACCGCGTCGTCCTCGCGGCCGGGGGTGCGCAGGTTCCACTTCTTGATGACGAAGCTGAACAGGAAGTAGTAGATCACCGCATACACCAGGCCGATAGGAATGAGAAGCCATGCCTTGGTGGCGATTCCGTAGTTCAACAGATAGTCGATACCGCCGGCCGAGAAGAAGAAGCCGTCATGGATTCCCAGGGCATTGGTCAGTGCCATGGAGGTTCCGGTCAGCACAGCGTGGATGATGTAGAGCGGCCAGGCGACGAACATGAACGAGTACTCGAGCGGTTCGGTGATGCCGGTGACGAACGCAGTCAGACCGGTGGACAACATGATTCCGCCGACGATCTTCTTCTGCGACGGCTTGGCGTTGCGATAGATCGCGAATGCAGCGGCAGGCAGAGCGAACATCATGATGGGGAAGAAGCCGGTCATGAAGACTCCCGCGGACGGATCTCCCGCGAAGAATCGGTTGAGATCGCCACGCACCAATTGACCACTCGCGTCCTGATAATCACCGACGAGGAACCAGACGACCGAATTGAGAATGTGGTGCAGTCCCGTCGGAATCAGCATGCGATTGGCGAAACCGTAGATTCCGCTACCCACCACACTGTGATCGGCAACGGTGTTTCCGACCCAGTTCAGTGCGCTGTAGAAGAGCGGATAGACGAACGACATGACGACGGCGACGACGAGGCCGGTGACAGCGGTCAGGATGGGAACCAGACGTCGTCCGCTGAAGAAGCCGAGGTAATCCGGCAGTTTCTGGCGGTAGAACCGCTGCCACAGAATGGCGGAGAGCAAGCCGATGACGATGCCGGCCAACACGCCGTAGTCGATCACGGCCGGATCGCCGTTCGCGTCGACTTTGCCTTCCAGTACCACCGGTGACATCGCGGTGAAGACACCGTTCATCACCATGTAGCCGACGACGGCGGCGAGGGCGGTCGAGCCGTCCGACTTCTTGGCCCAGCCGATGGCGATGCCCACGGCGAAGATCAGGGGCAACCAGGTGAACACCGCCTGCCCTGCAGCTGAGATGACGGCCGCCGCGGTGCCCAGAGCACTGAATCTGCCGAGGAGGTCGTCCTGGCCCAGCCGCAACAGAATTCCCGCTGCGGGAAGAACCGCGATGGGCAGCATGAGACTGCGCCCGAATCGCTGCAACCCGGCGAGAGATCTGGATTCCTTCTTCGGTTCGGCTTCGGCCGAGTCCGTCTTCTTCAGGGTCATGGCGACCTTCTCTTCGAGGCTGGTCCGGCAAGGGAGTTCTACTGTTGTGACCGGATGACATCAGGGGTACTGTCCGGTCATTACCAGTTGTAGTTTGGCCAGGTGACGACCTCATGTCAACCCGGAGATGTGACCTCGCCGACACCACTGCACACGAGAAGGAAGCGGGAACAGAACATGGCCAAGGCGGACGCGATCGTGAAGGGCCTCGGCGGTGCCGACAACATCGTAGAGATCGAAGCGTGCATCACCCGGCTCCGTACCGAGGTCAAGGACGGGTCGCTGGTGGACGAGGCTGCGCTCAAGGCAGCCGGTGCGCACGGAGTGTTCCACAAGGGGACAGCCGTGCAGGTCATCGTCGGCCCGGAGGCCGACACCCTCGCCGAGGACATCGGCGACATTCTGTGAGCGGGACCTCGACGATCTCCAGTCCTGTTGCCGGTCAGGTCATCTCGCTCGCCGACGTCCCCGACCCGGTCTTCTCTTCACAGATGGTGGGCTCCGGGGTCGCCGTGCGCCCGGCGGCCGGTAGCGGGCCCGTCGAGGTGCGGTCTCCGATAGCCGGCAAGATCCTCAAACTCCACCCACACGCGTTCGTCGTGTTCACCGACGACAAGGCGGGAGTGCTGGTGCACATCGGCATCGACACCGTGAAGATGAAGGGCGAGGGTTTCGAACTCGTTGCAGCAGAGGGCGATCGGGTCCAGTCCGGCGATCTCGTGATCACCTACGACCCTGCGGCGATCGCGGAGGCCGGATACTCCGACGTGATTCCCGTGGTCCTGATGGACTCCGAGCCCGATGCCGTCACGAGCGCGGCCGTCGGAACCTCGGTGGCACAGGGTGACTCGCTGTTCGTGTTGCCCTGAGCCTAGCGGCGCTGCGTGGTGCGCCGCTCCCCCTGCACCTCCATCGAGAGTTGGTACCGGTCGCACCGGTACCAACTCTCCGTGTGCTCGATCGGTTCGTCGCCGCTGAACGACACTCGGTCGAAGTACAGCACCGGTGCGCCGCGTTTGGTCCCCAGCAGCGTGGAGGTGTCACTGTCGGCGGCTGTCGCTTTGACGGTCTGCTCGGCTCGATCGATGGTCAGGCCGTAGTGGTTGCGCACGGCCTCGTACACCGACTGACTCAGATCGTGGTCGATCAGCCCCGGAAGGAGTTCGGCCCGGTACCACCCGTCGTCGACACTGACCGGCTCGGCATCGGCCAGCCGTAGCCGTTTGATGTGGTACGTCCGATCACCGTCGACCAGGCCCAGAGCACGAATCGTTGCTGCCGAGGGCTTTTCGAGTCGCGCGAACAGGACCACCGTCGTCGGCGTCAGCCCCTGGGCACGCATCTCCTCGGAGAACGACGCCAGGTGCAACCGCGACTGCACGGTACGAGAAGCAACGAACGTCCCTTTCCCACGTACCCGAACCAGATGCCCGTCGTTGACGAGCTGCCCTATCGCCTCGCGCACCGTGATGCGACTGACGCCGTAGTCCTCCATCAACCGACGCTCGCTCGGCATCAGATCCCCCGGCGCAAGCTCCTTGGTGCAGCGGTGCAACAGGATTGCGCGCAGCTGTTCGTGCTTCGGGATCTGACTGTCCCTCAGGTGTACGGGCATCACCACTGCGCCGGCCTTTCGATCACTCGCAGAACCAGCGGTACGGACTGGTCCGGTCCAACCAAAGACTACGTCACGACGGCGATGCCGAGGAAGCATTCGCCCGGACCCAGCTCCCCGATGCCTCGAATCCGGTCGCGTTTGTTGCCGACGTGGCGACGGGTTAGCGTCGTGCCATGACGGAGTCGCCGAAGGACAGCGTGGAATTGTCGAATGCGTCGGATTTCCCGGCGCTGTGGCCGGTGTCGACCCGATGGGACGACAACGACCACTACGGTCACGTCAACAACGTCACGTATTACGCGTATTTCGACACCGCCGTCAACGGGTGGCTGATGGAAACGACGGGTGTGGACATCAGGACTCTCCCCGCGATCGGCGTCGTGGCAGAAACCTCGTGCCGCTACCTCTCCGAGCTCAGTTTCCCGGATCGCCTTCAGGTCGGTCTGGCGGTGGAAAAGCTGGGCACTCGCAGTATCGTCTACTCGCTGGCACTGTTTCGCGAAGCCGAGGACGACGCACTGACATTGGCCGCTCGGGGACGGTTCGTTCACGTCTACGTCGACGCGAACTCCCGCCGTCCCGTCCCCATTCCCTCCGAAATCGAAACCGCGGCACGCACTTTGGTGATCGGAACGTCAGTAGACGCCTGAATCTAGAGCCCGATTTCGTCGGCGCGCTGCAGCGCTCGGGTGACGATGTCGTCGATCAGCGTGGTGGTCGGCGCGCCGCCCACGGCGCGGTTGCGTGAATCGGCTTCCATCCGACGCATCACACCTTCGGCAATGATCGACAACTTCCACAGCGCCAGCACTTCCCAGAATCCGGCATCGGCCACATCGCGGCCCGTGTTGTGCGCGTAGGACTCGACCAGCTCCGCCCGGGTAGGGAAACCGGGCAGTGTCGATGCCATGAAAGGACCGGCAACCCCGTCGTCCGCCTGAGGCCAGTAGGCGAGCAGACCACCCAGATCCGCCAACGGGTCTCCGAGCGTGCACAACTCCCAATCGACAACGGCAATTACGTGGCCGTCGTTTCGAGCGGTGATGACGTTGCTCAGATGGAAGTCGCCGTGAACCAGCGTCACCTCGTGCTGCTCGGGGATCTTGGCCGTCAATCGTGCTGCGAGCGAATCGATCCCAGGAACCTCCCGGGTTCGGGAGGAATCCCACTGCGTGGTCCACCGCGCGATTTGACGCGCAGCGTAGGGCTTGCGGCCGGCGAGGTCGGCAAGACCCGACGACTCGAGATCGACACGGTGAATGTCGGACAACGCCGCGGTCAGACCGAATCCGACACGTCGACGCTGATCGGGGTCCAACTGTTCGGCAGCCGACACGGAGTCGACGACGACCCCGTCGACAAAACTCATCAGAACCAACGGGACGTCGGAAACGGCTGGATCCTGCGTGATAGCAATCATTTTCGGCACGGGGACCGGCGAATTCTGCAGACCGGAGAGGATCCGGTGTTCTCGCACGACGTCGTGAGCCGACGCCAACAACGTGCCCAGCGGCGGCCGACGAAGGACCCACGCACTGCCGCCCGCGTCGCGAACCGCATACGTGAGGTTGGACTGGCCGTTACCGATGCGCTGAAACGAGAGCGGCGATGTTGCGCCTATCCCCAGCTCCGCGATCCACGCCGACACTGCATCTTCGTCCAAGCCCACCACGCCCATACAAAACCCTCACTTCGTTGTGCGGCACCGTTGCCGACGGACATCACCGGTTCGGGTGATCGTAACGAAGTGGCACCACCGGATGCCGGTGGCACGAGCACGGACGGTCAGCTGGCGCGACCGAACGCGGAGATCAGCGCCGGCGTTGCGACGGCAGCGGCCGGAACCGAGGCCTCGTGCCGCCTGACGGCGATTTCGTCGATCTCGCCGACGAGCAGTGCGGTCATCGACTCGGGCTCCGCGCACCAGACGGACGAGATGTTGTGCACCTCGGCGGGCGCGAACAGTCCACTGGTGGACAGCGCGTCGATCCATTCGGCCACGGCGTCGGCCGTGGGCTCCGGCATCACCGTGCGGTCCAGCGAGTCCGCTTGGAACTCGTTGCAAAAGAACGCGCGGACCATATCGAGCTGCCCCTGCGACATTGCGGTCATGTTCTTCTCCTTCGAGTTTTCGACTTCCGTTGGTGTCGAGTGCCCGTTCACGAGTTGCAATGAGCCGACAAGACCGTGTTCAGATCGTTACCAACTTGGCCGTAACGGGGGAATACGGTTTTCCGATGCGGCTGAAACTACGCCCTTTTCGACGGTCTCGCCCAGGGTGAACTGGACTATGTGACCATAGTCACACAGATCGGCCCATCCGATCAACGACTTGCAACGAATTCATAGTTCGCATTTCAAAATACTGTGACAGGAGACAAACTCCGCACAAAAGTCCAGGTAGGCGCGGTGCGACACTCGAGAGCAACTACTCGGAGCCGCAGTCGAGTAGCCTCCTCTACACCGCACTGCACCACACACTCCGACCGATCGGTTGGTTGCAGGGTCGAATTCTACTTTCGGCTCGGTTTTTCGTCAGTTAGCGAACCCGAGGAATTTGACAGATTCCCTTCACTGGGTTGCGGCTACAACAAGGAATCGACGCTTATTCGTCGTGATCCGACCGTTACCGCAGATGCTCAGCCGGCTCCCACGATGTTCACACCTCACGCTCAGCCGACTGCGGCAGTCTGGCGTCCATGCGATCACCGAGTCTCGACAGCGGACCGATCCGGTCACCCCGTGGAGCCGGCAACGAGAGCCGTTCGGCGGACAGGAGCGAGCGAGCGCACCGACGGGCGATCCGCACCCGGCTGACGGTGTCGGGCCTCTGTGCGGCGCTCTTGTCGGTACTACTGATGTGGGTGCCGAACATGGCACCGGTGTGGCCCGTCTCCACGAGCCCGGCTGCCGCCCTGGCCTCGCGAGCACTGAGCACGATCGACGTCACCGCCGTGCTGACCGTCCTCGCCGCCCTCACCGTTGTCGCCCTGGTCCGAAAACTGCCTTACGGCATCGGGGTGGTGATTGCCTGCGTCGTCGGCGCGGAAGTGACCACAGCCCTGGTGCGTCACCTCGCGGCGTCGTCGACAACGGCCACCGACCTTCCGAGCGGGCAGCTCGTCGCTGTCACAGCGCTCGTGGGGGCCGCGTCGATGGTGGCATCGGCCACGTGGCGGCCGATGATCCTCGGGCTCGGAACCGTCGCCGCCCTCGCTGTCGGAGCGGCACAACTGGTCGTCGGGTCCGTCTCCCCCGTCGGGATTGTCAGCGCACTGCTGATCACGGGCGTGTGGTGGCCGGCGTGCTCGGTGGTGATGCTCTTCTCACCGGCAGCCGCTGCCCGCGAGGCTCGAAACCCGTTCGATACCGCTGCCCTCGTAGCCCAACGCAGAATGGGACGCTTCCGTTGACACGGAAGCGTCCCATCCGGGCCGAGAAGGCGACCGACTAGAGGGCCTTGAGCTCCTCGGTCACCTCGGACACCGACTTCTTTGCGTCGCCGAACAGCATCGACGTGCCTTCCGCGAAGAACAGTGGGTTCTCGATTCCGGCGAAGCCGGACGACATCGACCGCTTGAGGACGATGACCGACTTCGACTGATCGACGTTGAGAATCGGCATCCCGTGAATCGGGCTCGACGGATCGTTGCGCGCCGCCGGGTTGGTCACGTCGTTCGCTCCGATGACCAACGTGACGTCGGTGCGTGAGAACTCGTCGTTGATGTCGTCCATTTCCTTCATCGCGTCGTACGCGACGTCGGCCTCGGCGAGCAGCACGTTCATATGTCCCGGCATGCGACCGGCGACGGGGTGAATGGCGTACTTGACCTCGACACCCTTGGACTCCAGCAACTTGGCCATGTCCTTGACGGCATGCTGTGCCTGAGCGACGGCAAGGCCGTAGCCGGGCACGACGATGACCTGGTTGGCGTAGGCCATCTGGATCGCTGCGTCTGCCGCCGAGGTCGCCTTGGCGGTTCCCCCGCCTGCACCGGCCGGGCCTGCAGCCGCGTCGCCGCCGCCGAATCCACCTGCGACGATCGCCGGAATGGACCTGTTCATGGCCTTGGCCATCAGGTTGGTCAAGATCGTGCCGGACGCGCCGACGATCATGCCCGCCACGATCATCGCGGTGTTGTTGAGCGCCAGACCCGCAGCCGCAGCAGACAGACCGGTCAGAGCATTGAGCAGCGAAATGACGACCGGCATGTCCGCGCCGCCGATGGGCAGTACCACCGTGAGACCGAGGATGCCTGCCAGTACGAGAACCGCGACGATCCACCACTGCGACACGCCGCCGCCCGGAGTGGCGTTGATGCCGATGACCACTGCAGCGGCCACAGCGCCGATCAGCAGCAGAGCGTTGAGCGGCTGCTGCAACTTACCGATGGTGATGGGCGAGCCGGGCAGAGTTTCCTGCAGCTTCAAGAAGGCGATGAGCGAGCCCCAGAACGAGATGGAACCGATGATCGCCGCGAAGAGTGAGCCGATGACGATATGCACCGTCGGCGACTCTCCGTGGTTGAAGTTCGAGAATCCGGACGTGTCGAGGAACTCGGCCCACGCGATCAGTGCGACCGTGCCACCGCCGACGCCGTTGAACAGAGCCACCAGCTGCGGCATCGCCGTCATCTTCACCCGTCGCGCAGGCGGGATTCCCAGCGCGACGCCGACGACGAGTCCGACGATGATCAGGATCCAGTTACCGGTGTCACGAATGGATATCAGCGTGGCCACCACGGCGATGAACATGCCGACGGCGGCGATCTGGTTGCCCCGCACGGCGGTCTTCGGTCCGGTCAGACCCATCAGACCGTAGATGAACATGCCGAAGGCGACGATGTAGAGAATGTTGACGAGATTGTCCATCAGGAGTCAGCACCCTTCGAGGTCTTGGCGGGCACCGGCTTGGACTTGAACATGCCGAGCATGCGGTCGGTGACCACGAAGCCACCGATGACGTTGACGGTTCCGAACACCAGCGCGACGAACAGGATGACCTGCAGTCCGATGGACGGGTCGTGCACCTTTCCGAGGACGACCAACGCGCCCAACACGACGATGCCGTGGATGGCGTTGGTTCCCGACATCAGCGGGGTGTGCAAGGTGTTCGGCACCTTGGAGATCACCGCGAAACCGACGAACCCGGACAACACCAGGATCGCGATGTTCGCGAGAAGCGGGGTGTACATCAGTTCTCCTTCTCACGTGTCACGCAGGCACCGGCGAGCACTTCGTCGGAGAAATCCGGAGCGAGTGCGCCGTCGACCAGCATGAGCTCGAGCAAAGCCGAGATGTTCTTCGAGTACAGCTCGCTGGCGTGCTCGGGCATCGTGGCAGGCAGGTTCAACGGCGAGCAGATGGTGACGTCGTGCTTGACGACGGTCTGGCCGGGCTCGGTGAGTTCGCAGTTTCCGCCGGTCTCGCCGGCCAGGTCGACCACGACGCTGCCGGGCTTCATGCCCTCGACTGCCGCGGCCGTCACCAGACGCGGTGCGGGACGGCCGGGCACCAACGCCGTGGTGATCACGACGTCGAATCCCTTGATCGCCTCTTCCAGGGCACGCTGCTGCTGGACGCGTTCGTCCTCGGTCAGCTCACGCGCGTAGCCGCCTTCGCCGGCAGCATCGATCCCCAGATCGAGCCACTGCGCGCCGACGGAACGGACCTGGTCGGCTACCTCCGGTCGCACGTCGTAGCCGGTGGGTCGACCACCGAGACGCTTCGCGGTGGCAAGGGCTTGCAGGCCGGCCACACCGACACCGAGAACGAGCACAGTCGCCGGCTTGACCGTTCCGGCGGCGGTGGTCAGCATCGGGAAGAACCTCGTGGACTCCGACGCGGCCAACAGAACGGCCTTGTACCCGGCGACGTTCGCCTGAGAAGACAAGGCGTCCATTACCTGAGCGCGGGAGATACGCGGAATGGCTTCGACCGCGAACGCCTGTACTCCGGCGGCCTTCAGCGCGCCGATGCTGTTCTCGGCATTGCGTGGGGCGAGGAAACCGATGAGCGTCGAGCCCGACTTCAGCCTCGAGATCTCTGCGTCGGTGGGCGGCGCGACCTTGACCACGACCTCCGAGCCCCAGGGATCGCCGATCGTGGCCCCGGCTGCGACATAGAGCTCGTCCGGGATCAGAGCGCCGAGTCCGGCACCCGATTCCACGACGACCTCGACACCCTTGCCCGTGAGCGCGGCAACGATCTTCGGGACCAGAGCGACACGTCGCTCACCTTCCCCCGATTCGCGGACCACACCGACGACCGTCGTGGATCCCGAACCCTTTTCAGTGCTCTGCGATGTATCCAAATCTCCGTCTTCCTGCGTTGAATGGTGCCCACCGATCGGCCAATGGCTCGAAATCTGCGACGAGTGGACGAACCCATGCGACAAGGCACGAGGTTCCTGATAGTAGCCACAGGTAATGGAGCGCGGGTAACCCAGAACACAGTCCGATTCGTTCTGAATCGAGTCCGTTTCGACATTTCGCGACTACAGGGCGAGCAATTGTGATGCACGCCATACAGGTCTATCCGTGATGATCGGACCTTACAGTGACAATCGTGGAATCTTGCATCTTCTGTGCCATCGTCGCCGGCGACGCACCTGCCCACCGCGTGTTCGAGAACGAGCACACCGTCGCCTTTCTCGATATTCGACCGATCAGCAGGGGCCACGTTCTGGTGGTTCCGCGCGAGCATTCCGCAGACCTGACCTCCACCGGACCGGAGACAGCTGCCGAGGTTTTCCGCGTCGGGCACACGCTGGCGCGCGCAGTGCGCGAGTCCGACCTCCGCGCCGACGGTGCAAACCTGGTGATCAACGACGGCGTCGCCGCATTCCAGACCGTCTTTCACCTGCATCTACACGTGGTGCCGCGCTGGGACCGCGACCGACTGAAGTTCGCGGCGGGGTTCGTCACCCGTCGCCTGCGTGAACCCGAACGGGTGGCCGAGGCAATTCGATCCGGAATGGCCAGGGTCGCCGGGGAGCAGACCTCGTGAGGTTGTTCTTGTCTTCGTATCGATTCGGCGGCCATTCCGACGAGTTCGCCCGCCTCACCGGCCCGCCCGCCGATCTCGCGGTCATCGCCAATGCGGCCGATGCCTGGCCCGCCACCGCCCGCGAATCCTCGCTCCGCAGCGAGTTCGGACCCCTGCGCGCGTTGGGATACCGGCCGTCGGAGTTGGATCTGCGCGATTTCGCCGGGAGACCGGCCGCATTCGAGCGCGCCCTGGCAGCGTTCGACGCAGTCTGGGTCCGCGGTGGCAACACGTTCGTGTTGCGCGCTCAGATGGCTCGTTCCGGTGCGGACGAGGTCATCCGCGGGCGCGTTCGGGCCGACACCATCGCCTACGGCGGGTACAGCGCGGGAGCGTGCGTCGCTGCGCCGTCACTGGCCGGAGTCGAGGATGCCGACGACCCCAACGAGGTACGGCCGATCGCAGGCATCGATCCGGTGTGGAGCGGGCTCGGTCTCGTCGACTTCTCCGTCGTCCCGCATCTCGATTCCGTACTGGACGAGCAGGATTCGGGATGGGCGACGCTGCGCCGTCTGCGACGCGAGGGAATCGAAACTCACGGACTGACCGACAGCCAGGCAATCGTGGTCGACGACTCCGGGACGACAATTCTGGGTGCGTGATCCGTGATCCGTGTGACCCGCGATCAGCCCAGGCGAGCGAGCGGCGCGAGCCGGTCGAGAGACGACCACGCGAGAGAGCAACGGCGAGCAGTCATT
Organism: Rhodococcus sp. KRD175; assembly: GCF_017168275.1. Classification (NCBI taxonomy): domain Bacteria; kingdom Bacillati; phylum Actinomycetota; class Actinomycetes; order Mycobacteriales; family Nocardiaceae; genus Rhodococcus; species Rhodococcus sp. KRD175. The sequence continues at coordinate 589,926 of NZ_JABFAQ010000004.1, read as the reverse complement.
TCGTCGGCGTCGAGGACGAGCATGTCGAACAGTCGGCGGGGTGCTGCACGCCACGAGTCGGCGATGGCCACGACGGTCGCGCTCTCGAACATCCCGGATTTCAGCAACGCGTGCACCCACTCGTCGACCTCGCCGCGGTGAATGCGCTCGATGGTGTCGTATTCGACTCCGCCCCCGAGGAATTCGTACGAGAACATCGCCGCCACATAGTTCCAGGAGTCACTTCCGGGATCGATCATCGTGCAGCCTCCTTGTCGACCCGCACCGCATGGGGTGCGAGATGCGCTGCGCTGGACGCTAGCGCTGCGAACTACAACATTGCGTGTCGACGACGCATCGATCTGGTAACGCCTGGGGCTGGTGTTACTGATGCGACTCGGACAATCCCAGCGGCGTCCTCGTTCACGCCCCACTGCGAGTCGTGACAGACTCGAGTGGCGACGGTCACATGTACGACGTGAGGAGAACCGGATGTCGCTGACTACCGATGCAGATGCCCACCTGAGCGAGCTCGAAGGGCTGCTTCCCGCCGGTGCCGTGGTCACCGACCCCGACATCACCGAGGGATACCGACGCGACTGGGCCAAGGACCCCGACGCGGGTACCCCATTGGCCGTGGTCCGCGCGCAGTCCACCGACGACGTCAGAGCCGTCATGCGGTGGGCCACCGAACACGCGGTGGCGGTCGTCCCGCGCGGGGCCGGCTCGGGTCTGTCCGGTGGTGCCACGGCCGTCGACGGCGGGATAGTGCTCACCACCGAGCTGATGCGCGAGATCACCGTCGATCCGGTGACCCGCATAGCCGTCGTACAACCCGGACTGCTCAACGCCGAAGTCAAGAAAGCAGTCGCCGAACACGGCCTGTGGTACCCACCGGATCCGTCGTCGTTCGAGATGTGCTCCATCGGCGGCAATGCGGCCACCAATGCCGGCGGGCTGTGCTGCGTGAAGTACGGCGTCACCACCGACTACGTTCTCGGACTCGAGGTCGTCCTCGCCGACGGTACTGCCGTCCGACTCGGCGGACCACGCCTGAAAGACGTTGCCGGACTGTCCCTTGCGAAGCTCTTCGTGGGATCCGAGGGCACCCTGGGCATCATCACCGAGATCACTCTTCGATTGATCCCGGCCCAACCTCCGGCCAGCACCGTGGTTGCCTCGTTCGCCTCCGTGCACGATGCGACGACTGCCATTCTGGCCATCACCCGTACCCTGCGGCCGTCGATGCTCGAGTTCATGGACCGTGCGTCCATCGGTGCCGTCGAAGATGCCATGAACATGGGACTCGACCGCGAGGCAGCTGCGATGCTCATCGCTCGGTCCGACTCCCCCGGTGCCGATCGAGGGCGAGAGATCGAGATCATGGCCGCAGCGTGCACCGAGGCCGGTGCCTCGGATGTCTTCACCACCGACGACCCCGACGAGGGTGAGGCTTTCGCTGCCGCACGGCGATTCGCCATTCCGGCGGTCGAACGACTCGGCAGCCTGCTGCTCGAGGATGTCGGTGTTCCGCTCCCTGCCCTCCCGGCTCTCGTCGACGGGATCGCCGAACTGTCGAAGAAATACGACGTGTTGGTTGCCGTCATCGCGCACGCGGGAGACGGCAACACCCACCCGCTGATCGTGTTCGATCCCGAGGACGCCGACATGACCCGTCGCGCCAACGTCGCATTCGGAGCCATCATGGATCTGGCAATTTCGTTGGGCGGCACCATCACCGGCGAACACGGCGTAGGGCGCCTCAAGAAGGCCTGGCTGCCCGATCAAGTCGGCGAAGACGTCATGGAACTGACCCGGCGAATCAAGACCGCTCTCGATCCGGCCGGAATCCTCAACCCCGGTGCTGTGCTCTGATCAGAGCGGCTGACGCCGCACGTGCACGCAGTGTTTTCGGGTCGTTCCGCAGGCTCCACTCCTGCCTCGTAGCAGGGGTCGAGTTTCCGCGCACGACCCCGAGTCAGACGGTGAACCCGTCCGCCACCGTCAATACCTCGTCGAGGATTTCCAGTCCCTGACGAATCTCGTCCTCGGTCGTCGTCAGTGGCGGTGCGATCTGCAGACGGTTGCCTGCGACGAAGGGCCACAGACCCCGTGACTTCGCCGCGGCGGTGACGGTGCCCATCGCCGCCGCATCCTTGCCCGACGCGGCGAAGGGCACCAGCGGCTCCCGCGTCGTGCCGTCCTTGACCAGCTCGACGGCCCAGAAGAATCCCTTGCCGCGCACCTCGCCCACGCTGGGATGAGATTCGGCCAGCTTGGACAGGCCCGCACCGAGTACGTCCTCGCCGACGTGACGCACGTGCGGAAGGATCTTGTCGCGCTCGAACACTCCGATGGATGCCACACCCGCGGCACACCCGAGGACGTGACCGGAGTAGGTCAAGCCGCCCGGATACGGCTTGTGGTCGAACTGCGAGGCGATCTTCTCCGAGATCACGACCCCGCCGAGGGGCACGTATCCGGAGTTGACGCCCTTGGCGAAGGTGATCAGATCCGGTGTCACATCCCAGGCCTGGCACGCGAACCATTCGCCGATTCGCCCGAACCCGACCATCACTTCGTCGGCGATGTAGACGATCCCGTACTTGTCGCACAGTGCCCGAACGCCGGCCAGATATCCGGGCGGCGGGATCAGCACACCGTTGGTACCGATGACCGATTCCAGGATCAGTCCGGCGATGTTCTGCGCGCCTTCGAGCACGATGACCTGTTCGAGGTGTGCCAGCGCTGCCGCTGTCTCGTCCTCGGGAGTCGTTGTGCCCCAGGGCGACCGGTACGGGTACGGCCCGAAGAAGCGTACGACGTCGACGTTGGTCGGCTCGGTACCCCATCGCCGCGGCTCGCCGGTGAGACCGATAGCGACTCCGGTTCCGCCGTGGTACGAGCGGTATGCGGCAAGCATCTTCGTGCGTCCGGTGTGCTGGCGCGCCAGCCTCACCGCATGCTCGACGGCTTCGGCACCGCCCGTCGTGAAGAACACCCGGTTCAGATCACCCGGAGCGCGTTCGGCGATCAGAGCAGCGAGTTCACTGCGCTTGTTGTTGGCCACGGTCGGAGAGATGGTCGTCAGAACCTGGGCTTGTTCGACGATGGCGGCCACCACGTCGGGGTGTTGATGCCCGAGATTGACGTTGACCAACTGGGACGAGAAGTCCAGGTACCGATTGCCCTTGTCGTCCCAGAACCACGACCCCTCGGCACCCTCGACGGTGATCGGGTTCAGTTCGGCCTGCGCCGACCAGGAGTAGAACACGTGATCCATCTACTTGCCGCCTTCCTCCAGTGTGACCTCCATCGGAGCGTACGACTCTCCGGTGACGTCCACACCGTCGGCCTTCAACAAATCAAGCGCCTCCGTGACGTACTCGTTGGTGTACGCCTCCGCGTCGGGATCGGCGGTGAGCACCGTCGAACCCTCGGCGTTCTTCGTGGTCTTCGCGATGTCCACGGTTTGCTGCCAGGCGGCCTCGTCGATCATCCCGATGCCGTTACCCGACGGCCAGATCAATTTGTTGACTTCGTTGACCTGCCAGAGCTGATGGCTCGCGCCGAGTGTGGACCCCGCAGCGACGGTGATGTCGCGGCACTTCTCGACGTTGTCTCGGCAGAAGATCCAGCCCTTCATTGATGCCGCCAGGAATTTGACGGTCTGATCCTGGTACGCCTCGTCGGAAAGCTTGTCGGTATTGGCCCAGATTGCGTCCTGCAGCATCGCGACACCGTCGTCGTTCCAGTTCAGCGACGTGAAATCATCTGCGGTGTAGAGCGCACCCGTTGCGGGGTTCACGGTTTCGAGCAGCTGCGCGTACTCGTTGTACGACATCGCTTGTGCCGCAGCGATATCGCCGGACAACAGACCGTTCATGTCGAACTGCTGCTGCACCAGCGTCACGTCGGACGGACTCACGCCCGCCTTGGTCATGCCTGCGAACAACTCGAATTCGTTGCCGTAGCCCCAGTTTCCGACGGTCTTGCCGCGAAGGTCGGCGGGTGACGCGATGTTCTGATCCTGGAACGAGACCTGCAAGGTGCCCGACTTCTGATAGATCTGCGCCACGTCGGTGATGCCGGCCCCTGCCTCGCGCGACGCGAGCGCTTTCGGCACCCACGCGACGGCGTAATCGGCCTGCCCCTGCGCCAGCACGGTCTGCGGAACGATATCCGTTCCGCCGTCGAGGATCTCGACGTTCAGGCCCTGCTCGGCGTAGAAACCCTGATCGACGGCCGCGAGGTAGCCCGCGAACTGACCCTGCTTGAACCACTGCAATTGCAGCTTGATCGTGGTGCTTCCGTCGGCACCGGTATCGGTGTCGGTCGTGGTGGTGCTGCAGGCCGAGGCAACCACAGCCAGCGCCATGGCGACGACGACAAGGGGTCGGGGGATTCGAGTGATCTTCACGTTCGACTTCTCCTAGGTACGACGCCGGGACACGAGCTTCTCCAGCAACAGGACAACCAGAAAGAACAGCAACCCGACTGCAATGGCACCCATTACGTAGGCCCACGCCCGGGGATAGGCCGTATTCGCCGCGGCGGACGTGATCCGCGACCCCAAACCGTTCTGCAATCCACCGAAGTACTCGCAGATGATGGCAGCAATGACAGCATTCGGAGCAGCAACCCGCAACCCGGTGAAGATGTGTGGCACCGCGGACGGGAGACGAACGATCCGCGTGAACTGCCAGCCGCCGACCGCGTACGACGTCATCAAGTCGTGGTGTACCGGCGATACCTGACGCAGTCCTTTTGCGGCACTGACGAATACCGGAAAGAACACGACGATGGTCACCACGAGGCGGCGCGGTAGATCGGTCGTCGAGGAGAACATCGAGTTGAACACCGGAGCGAGGGCCACGATGGGAACCGCTGCCGCACCCGCCGCCAACGGGGTCAGGAGCTCATCGACGATCCGCAGGCGAACGGCCACCACCGCTGCGAGAAGACCGAGAACAGATCCTGCGACCAGTCCGATCAGAGCATTGGTTCCGGTTGCCACACTTGCCGATCCGATGTTCGCGGCGTTGCGCGCGAACTGTTCGGCAATCGCACTGGGTGACGGCAGCAGGAACGACGGTACCCCGGCGGCGACGGTCAGCAGCTGCCACAATCCGAGCACGACAACGCCGAACACCACCGGCGGAAGCCAGAGTTTCATCGGAGATCCGCACCGCGGATCATGCGCCCGTGCAGCGCATCCCGAACCGAGGTGATGGCGGCGAAGAATTCCGTCGATTGACGCGGGTCCCCGTCGGAGCCGAAGGTGTCGATCCTGAGTGTGTCCACGATCCTCCCCGGCCGGGGAGACATCACGACCACTCGATCGGACAGATACACCGCTTCGGGAATGGAGTGGGTCACGAACACCACTGCTGCGCTCGACTCCTCGGCTATGCGCAACAAGTCGTTCTGCATCTTCTCGCGTGTCATCTCGTCGAGTGCGCCGAACGGTTCGTCCATCAGCAACAGTCCCGGTGTTCGGGCCAGTGCACGAGCGATCGCGACGCGTTGCTGCATGCCCCCGGACAACTGGCTGGGAAAGCTGTCGGCGAAATCGGTGAGTCCCACGAGGTCGAGCAGTTCACGTACCCGTTCGGCCCGTTCTCGTTTGGACACCTTGTGCAGCTCGAGCGGCAGTGCAACGTTCGACTGCACCGTTCTCCACTCGAGCAGTCCTGCCTGTTGAAATGCGATGCCGTACTTCTGTTCGACGCGAGCTTGCCGCGCCGTCAGACCGAACACCGACACCGCACCGGAGGTGGGTTGCTCGAGATCTGCGATGACGCGAAGCAGCGTCGACTTGCCGCAGCCGGAAGGTCCGATCAGGGAGACGAATTCGCCGGGAGCGATGGACAGCGACACATTCTCCAGCGCCGTCACTCCCCCGTCGAACGTCTTACCGACGCTCTCGACGTGGACGGCATACACGGTCATGAATCCGCCCTTCGTGCAGGAGTACGGCCTGCGTATCGACCGAGCGCGATATCGAGCAGGGCCACCAATCCGGTGACCACGAGTCCGAGCACCGCTGCACCCAGGACAGCTGCGTACAGACGAGACGCATCGCCCGTCGCCTGTTGCGAAAACACGATGATCTGCCTGCCGATACCGCCGGTGGTTCCGGTCGAGATCTCGGCAACGACTGCACCGATCACAGCGGCAGCAGCAGCCAGCCGCAGAGACGGTATCAGGTGCGGCACCGAGGCCGGGAGCCGTAGCCGCAGAAGAGTGGTCCACCATCCGGCTGCGTAACTGTGCATCAGATCCAGGGACGCCCGGTCGGGTGCACGTAGCCCGCGCAACATCCCTACCGCCACCGGGAAGAACGCGAGATACGACGCGATGACGGTGATGCTCATCCACGGCTGCCAGGCATACCCGCCGATGGCGATCTTCCCGCCCCAGCCGGCGACGAGCGGTGCCAGCGCAATCAGCGGCACCGTCTGCGAGACGATCACGTAGGGCAAGACGGACCGCTCCACCCACACGAATCGTTGCATCGCGACAGCCAGCACCAGTCCGACGACGGCACCCAGCGCGAACCCGAGTACCGCGAGCCCGAACGTGAACAGTCCGCTGGACACGATCGCAGCGCCGACACTGCGCGCCCCGGCGACGTTCACTTCCGGCTCGGTCAGCGCCGCCAATACCGACCACACATGCGGCAGAGCGCCGTCGTCGGTGCGCGGCAACACCCGCACGCCACCGACACTGACGCCGTTTTCGGGGACCAGCAATTTCACCAGCTCCCACAACACCAGCAACAGCACGACCGCCGCTACTGCCATGGCCGGACGACGAAGCCCTCGCGCCGAGCGGGCAGGACTCGGTGTCACCACCGCCGCCTGATCGAGAACACCCGTCACGACGTAGCCGTCACAGATGTGCGAATCTGCGGAATGATGCTCTCTCCGTACGCTTCCAGCGTCGCCGCTTTGGCATCGTGCTGGAGGTAGACCGAGAACTGGTCGACGCCGAGTGTCTCCAGCTCTTTCAGCTTGGCGATGTGATCGGCCGGGGTGCCCAGTAGGCAGAACCTGTCGATCACCTCGTCCGGAACGAATTCTGCGTGCGAGTTTCCGGCTCGACCGTGCTCGTTGTAGTCGTACCCTTTGCGCGCCGCGATGTAGTCGGTGAGTGCCTGCGGAACACCGCCGCCGTCACCGCCGTAGCGTGCGACGATATCGGCGACGTGATTGCCGACCATCCCACCGAACCAACGACATTGATCGCGGGCATGTTCGAGCCCGGCCTCGGTACCGTCGGTGACGTAGGCGGGAGCTGCCACGCAGATCGAGATCGAATCCGGATCTCGGCCCGCCTGCTCGGCCGCAGCACGCACTCGGCCGATCGTCCACGCAGCAATATCCGGATCTGCCAATTGCAGAATGAATCCGTCCGCTACCTGCCCGGTGAGCTCGAGGGCTTTCGGTCCGTACGCCGCGACCCACACCTCCAGCGTCGAATGCTCCGCCCACGGGAACTGCACCGTCGTCTCACCCACCCGGGCGCTGCGCCCGTTGGCCAGATTTCGGATCACCTCGATCGAGTCTCGAAGCGAGGCAAGCGTTGTCGGCTTCCCTCCGAGAGCGCGCACCGCGGAATCACCCCGACCGATGCCGCAGACGGTTCGATTGCCGAACATGTCGTTGAGTGTCGCGAACGTCGACGCCGTTACGGTCCAATCGCGGGTAGCCGGATTGGTGACCATCGGACCCACGGTCACACGCCTGGTCGCGGCCAGAATCTGACTGTAGATGACGTACGGTTCCTGCCACAGCAGATGCGAATCGAACGTCCATACGTGTGAAAACCCATGTGTCTCGGCCTGTCTGGCCAGATCGATCACCCGCGACGCCGGCGGATTGCACTGCAGCACCACCCCGATGTCCATGGCTCAGATCAGATTCTGTGACAGGTCGCGGCGAACGAAGCGGCCGTGTCCCGCAGTGCCGGAATAGGATCCACTGTCGACGATGATTCGCCCGCGAGAGATCACGGTGTCCACGTGGCCCTCGATCTCGAAACCCTCGTACGCGGAGTAGTCCATGTTCATGTGATGGGTCTTCTCGACACCGATGCTGGTGTGCCCGTTCGGATCGTAGATCACGATGTCGGCATCGGCTCCGGGGCTGATGACGCCCTTTTTCGGGTACATGCCGAACATCCGGGCCGGGGTGGTGCAACAGACGTCCACCCACTTCTCGAGGGTGATCTTCCCGCTCTTCACACCCTGGAACATCAAATCGATCCGATGCTCCACCGACCCGATTCCGTTGGGAATCTTGGAGAAATCGCCGACACCCATCTCCTTCTGGTCCTTCATGCAGAACGGGCAGTGGTCGGTACTGACGGTTGCCACGTCACCGGTGCGCAGGTAGCGCCACAGTTCGTCCTGGTGCCCCTCGGCCCGCGACCGCAGAGGCGTCGAGCAGACCCACTTGGCCCCCTCGAAACCCGGCGCACCGAGTTGTTCTTCCAGCGAGAGATAGAGATACTGCGGACACGTCTCGGCAAATACGTTCTGCCCGTTGCCCCGAGCCTGCGCAATCTGTTCGAGAGCCTGCTTCGCCGATACGTGCACGACGTACAGCGGCGCGCCGGTGACGTCGGCCAGCATGATGGCTCGGTGCGTCGCCTCTTCCTCCAGCTGCCACGGCCGCGACGTGCCGTGGAAGTACGGCGCCGTGTCTCCGCGGGCGATCGACTGCGCCACGAGGACGTCGATGGCAATGCCGTTCTCCGCGTGCATCATCAGCAGTGCACCCGTTTCGGCCGCAGACTGCATGGCGCGCAATATCTTGCCGTCGTCGGAGTAGAACACGCCCGGGTATGCCATGAAGAGCTTGAAGCTGGTGACACCCTCGGAGACCAACTCGCTCATCGCTTTCAGGGAATCGTCGGTGACGTCGCCGATGATCTGATGAAACCCGTAGTCGACGGCGCACTTCCCCGCCGCTTTCTCGTGCCACTGCGCCAGAGTGTCCTGTACGCGCTGGCCGGGAGTCTGGATCGCGAAGTCCACGATGGTGGTCGTACCACCCCAGGCCGCTGCGCGCGTTCCGGTTTCGAAGGTATCGGAGGCGAACGTGCCACCGAACGGCATCTCCATGTGCGTGTGTCCGTCCACGCCGCCCGGAATCACGTACTTCCCGGTGGCATCGATGACGACGTCCGCCGATGTCCTCAGATCTGCGGCAAAGGACACCGAGCCGGGTGCCAGCACTGCGACGATGGTCTCACCGTCGATGAGCACATCCAGTTCCTGTGCGCCGGTGGTGGATACGACAGTGCCGCCGTGCACGAAGGTGGTGGCCATCAGGGTTGCACCAGTGGGCCGTAGGCGTCGGGTCTACGGTCGCGGTAGAACGCCCATCGGTCGCGAACCACTTTGATCAGGTCCATGTCCAGGTCCCGAACGACGATCTCGGACTCCGAATCCGACGCCACCTCGCCGACGAATTTGCCCTCGGGATCGACGAAATAGCTGGTGCCGTAGAAATCGTCGTCGCCGTACTCGGATTCGATTCCGACGCGGTTGATCGCACCGACGTAGTACTCGTTCGCGACGGCCGAGGCCGGCTGCTCGAGTTTCCACAGATAATTCGACAGACCCCGTGAGGTTGCCGAGGGATTGAAGACGATCTCGGCACCGGCAAGTCCGAGAGCACGCCAGCCTTCGGGAAAATGCCGGTCGTAACAGATGTAGACGCCGATGCGGCCGACGGCGGTATCGAACACCGGCCACCCCAGGTTGCCGGGACGGAAATAGAACTTCTCCCAGAATCCGTTGACGTGGGGAATGTGATGCTTGCGGTATTTACCGAGATACGTGCCGTCGGCGTCGACCACAGCAGCGGTGTTGTAGAGCAACCCGGGCTGCTCCTGCTCGTAGACGGGCAGGATCATGACGATCCCGAGCTCTTTCGCCAACGCCGCGAACCGGTCGACCGTCGGGCCCGGTACGGATTCGGCGTACTCGTAGAATTTCGCATCCTGAAGCTGGCAGAAGTACGGACCGTAGAAAAGCTCCTGAAAGCAGACAACTTTCGCGCCCTGCTCGGCGGCTGACCGAGCGAACCCCTCGTGTGCCTCGATCATCGATTCTTTGTCACCGGTCCACGTGCTCTGGACCAACGCAGCTCGAACTGTGGACATCATCGGCACTCCATCTCTCGCTGGCTTGCACCCTCAAGGTATTTTGCGCCGTGTTACGGGATCGTTCGTCCGGTTTCGTATGTATTAATCGTGCACAGTTCTCGGCGAACTCACGAGTTCGAGTTGGGCAACAACGCGCGGACGGCATCGATGGTGTCCGCGGTGGCAAGGTTCTTGTCCGGTCGGTATCGCAACACTCGGGCGAAACGCAGCGCCACCCCGCCCGGATAGCGCGAGCTGACCTGCACTCCGTCGAGTTCGATTTCGACTATCAACTCGGGCCGCAGGTACACGGTGTGCTGATCTCGCTCGCGTTCGTGCTTCGGGAATTCCTCCGTCTGCCACTGCAGCAGCACATCGGTCAGGCCTTTGAACGTCTTGCCGACCATGATCGGTTCACCGCCGTCGGGATCGCGGGCCCCCAGATGCAGGTTGGACAGAAAGCCCGTCCGTCGGCCGTATCCCCACTCCGCGCCGAGAACAACGAGATCGAGAGTGTGTTCGGGTTTGACCTTCTGCCAACTCTTTCCGCGCCGGCCTGCCGCATACGGGGCGCTCAGGGCCTTGAGCATGACTCCCTCGTGCCCGGCATCGAGCGCAGCATCGAAGTGGGCAGCCGCCCCGTCGGCGTCGGGCCGTACGGCACTCGGAATCCGATGGCCCGGTGCCACCTTGTCGAGCGCTGCGAGACGCTCTTCGAGTGGAGCGTCGAGCAGATCGACGCCGTCGAGATGCAGACAGTCGAAGAAATAGGGCTGCAGCAGCAACTCGTGCGCGCTCTCGGCACCGAACCGGCTCATCGTCTCCTGGAACGGACGCGGTCTGCCGCTGTCGTCCAGTGCGAGTGTTTCGCCATCGAGGACCACCGACTCGCAGGGAAGTGCACGGACCAGTTCCACCAGCTCGGGCACACCGGCGGTGATATCGCGCAGGGTGCGCGTGTAGATGCTCACGTCGGATCCCGAGCGATGCACCTGAATTCGGGCACCGTCCAGCTTGTACTCGACCGTCACGTCCCCCGCCAGCTGCTCCCAGGCACCCCGAAGAGACTCCGCCGGCGACGCCAGCATCGGGCGAACCGGCCGACCGACTTCGAGTCGAAAGGCGTTCAATGCCTCGACACCACCGGTCATGGCGGCGACGGCAGTGGCAGACAATCGACCGGACAGCATGAACGCCCGCCGCACCGACGCCTGCGGCAGAGCTGTGGCAGCCGCGACAGCGTCGACCATGATGCCCTCGAGCGCACCTTGCCTCAGCTCGCCCGTGACCAACCTGATGACGAACGCACGCTCGTCGGCCGTGGTCCGCGAGAACAAGTCAAGCAGCAGGGCCGAACGTCGCGCAGCCGAACCAGCGCCCGACGTCGCCGCCACCTCGGACAACTTCTCGTCCACCTCGGCAACGGTCAGCGTCGACACCGATGCGGACGGGACATCCAGATCTGCGAGTGTGCGCCAGCCGACCCCGATCCGTCCCTGCGGCAATTCGCCCGACAACCACGACACCGCCGGTTCGATGTCACCCGCCTGTGCCTCGGACAGCACAGCACCGAGCTCCTCGATCTTGACCTTGCGCGAACGGGTCGCGGCCACGGCCCGAGAGGTTTCGACAATCCTGGACATCAGCACTCATCGAACATAACCGCACCCACCGACTGGCCTACCCAACCGGGTCATTCCGCAGGCTCCACTCCTGCCTGACATTCAATTGTTACCGCTGTGACTCCAGCGGCCGGTGTTCTTGCTGTTACGTTCGATGCATGCCTGTGACGTCCCGAGCAGGAGTGAAGCCTGCGGAACGACCCGGCGGCGGGCCGGCGACGGGTCAGCTGAATCCCACCACCCGGTCGCCCCAGGCAGCGCGCATGTCTCCGTCGGGATCGTCGACGAGCGTGTCGGACGTATCGATCACCAGAGTCCATCGATTCTTCTCGGTGTACGGGGCCCAGTGCTTGGACGCATCCAGCGCGGCCGGTACTCCGTACCGCGCGAAGGCCAGCCACCGCCGCTGCATCCGGGCCGACACCGCCATCGCCGGTTTCCGACCCCCCAGCCAGAAGGTGGGATCTCGGTTGAGAGTTCCGAAATTGCCGAACACGTACGGCAGTTCGGTCGCGTGGCCGGCCCCTACTCGCGCGGCCTTGAGCATCGGCGTCGCGTGATCGAAACGGTACATCCAGGTCGGCGAATGCCTACTGTGCCCGTCGGCGATCCACAGACTCGGCATGACGAAGCCTGCGTCACGCGAGATGGCCTGAGCCCCAGCAGGTTTGTTCCTGTCCGGGTAGGCGGCCATGATTTCTGCGATGCGCGAGGCGGGCATGTCCGCGTGATCGTGCGCGATGGCCCGGAACATCTCCGAGACGGTGTCGGATGTGATCGGCATCAACGGGGACTTCATGAACCGGAAGATCGAGGGCTCGTCGTGATTGGTGCCGATGATCAACGGAATTCTGTGCGACAGACCTTTCTGGAAGGCCGCGACCGGATAGCGGGGCACGATGTCTCCGTCGACGACGGGCGAAAGCCCCAGTGTCCCAGGCACTGTGGTCGGAATCTCGTAGCAGAGGGTGTCCCCCGCGGTGACCAGTCTGCTGAAGTGCATCTCGAGCAACTCGCCGACGTCCTCGCGGTCGACCCCCACGAGCTCGAGGAACCGGGCGGCCACCGCAGCGCCGCGTTCGGGACCGTACACGGACGTGGCCGGGGCACTTTGCACGATCGCTCGATGGAAGAGCCCCTCGGCCTTGGGCGAGGTCATCAGAGTGGTGACCGACGCGCCCCCGGAGGACTCGCCGAAGACGGTGATCTCGTCGGGGTCCCCACCGAAGGCGGAGATGCACTCCCGGACCCAGTGCAGCGCCGCAATCTGGTCGCGCAAGCCGAGATTGGTCTCGAAGACGTGTTCGTCGGTGGAGAAGGACGACAGATCGAGAAAGCCGAATGCGCCGAGACGAAAGTTGATCGAGACCACGACCACGTCGCCGTTCTCGCTCAGATGTCGCCCGTCGTACACCTGTTGCGCGGACGAACCGAGCGAATACGCGCCGCCGTGGATCCACACCAGCACCGGACGCAGTTCGCCGTCCGGCCGTGGTGCCCACACGTTGAGCGACAGGCAATCCTCGGAGATCGACAACGACGGATCGATTGGGACCGGGCTGTCGCGGCCCTGCGGTGCCATCGCACCGAAGTGCAGACCGTCGAGCACGCCGTTCCACGGCTGCAGGGGACGCGGTGCTCGAAACCGCAACTCACCCACCGGCGGCGTCGCGTACGGAATACCCCTCCAGGCGACTGTCGGCGATGCGTCGGCCGCAACCGGGTAGCCGAGAACGTCGCCGTACGGCGTGCTCACACGCACGGTGGAGTCGGACGTGGTGTCGTCCATCGCACCTCCCTTCGGGTCGTTGCTCAACGTACCAACTCCATCCCCGACGCCGGCCCGCTCGAAACCCCCGGCAGCGCTCCCATCGAACCGAGGAACGAGTCATGAAGAGAATTGGATCCGCCCTGGCGGCGGTCGTCGGAGTGTGTCTGTTGTCCGCCTGCGGTTCGAGCGGCGGAGGTGACGGACCCATGGCGACGGTCATCACCGACCGCCCCCAGCCGATCACCGCGGTTCCGACCACCGACCGTGGCCTGCCGTCGAGCAGTGTGCCTGCCACGCCGTCCTCCACGACACCGTCCTCCACGACACCGTCCAGCACCACGAAGACCACGCCGAATGCGGGTGCCCAGCAAGCGAACCCGACGCAATACGCGGGCAAGGCTCCGGGCTGGTACTACTTCACGAGCCCCAGCGGCAAGTTCGAGTGCGGTATAGCCGTACAAGAGACGTCGATCGCCGGTTGCCACGGCTCGCTGCCCGACTCGGCCCCCGAGGTGACCGACAGTGCATCCTCCGACCGGGTGAAACCCAATTCCGTGCAGATCATCGCCGGCTCCCCGGCGAAGTTCGAGAGCCTGGGCGATCCCAAGTTCCACCGATTCGACGGACCCGCGGCGGCACTCCCGTACGGCGAAGAACTCACCGTCGCGGGTAGCGGATCCACCAACGGGCTTCGATGCAGCGTCGACGAGCAGACCGGAGTCACCTGCACCGATCAGGTCGGCCACGGATTCACCGTCTCGGACGACGATTTCGACCTTCGCTGACGGCGTCGTTCGCGCGGCGAAAGACCAGGCGTAATGTCCCAGGACGGTACGACAATCCCTGCCGTACGGTCTCCCCAGCGGCCGGCGCCCGCGCGCGGCCAGAAGGTGCATCACACATGAATCAGACCTCGGACCGTCACACAGCGAAGGTCATCGGCGTCAGCGTCGCCGCCGCTGTAGGCGGCTTCCTGTTCGGCTTCGACAGTTCGGTCATCAACGGAGCTGTCGATTCGATCGAAGACCACTTCTCTCTCGGCTCGTTCACCACCGGCTTCGTGGTTGCGATCGCCCTGATCGGCTGCGCGATCGGTGCCTGGTTCGCCGGTAGCCTCGCCGATCGCTGGGGCCGCAAGAAGGTGATGCTGCTCGGCTCGGCTCTGTTCGTCATTTCCTCGGTCGGCTCCGGGCTCGCGTTCAGCGTTCCCGATCTCATGCTCTGGCGTGTGCTCGGCGGTCTCGGCATCGGTATCGCGTCGGTCATCGCACCGGCCTACATCGCCGAAATCGCGCCCGCCAAATGGCGTGGCGCGCTGGCCTCGCTGCAGCAATTGGCGATCACCATCGGTATCTTCGCTGCCCTGCTGTCCGACGCCCTTCTCGCAGGTGCGGCCGACGGAGCCTCCAACGACCTGTGGTTCGGTGTCGAAGCGTGGCGCTGGATGTTCCTCGTCGGTGTGGTCCCCGCTCTGGTCTACGGAATCCTGGCTACCCTGATCCCGGAGTCACCCCGCTACCTGGTGGGTCAGCATCTGGACGAGGAAGCCGCCGCGGTTCTGGCGAACATCACCGGCGAGCTGCATCCCGACGAGCGAGTGCACGAGATCAGGCTGACGCTGCGCAAGGAGGCCCGATCGTCGTTCGCCGACATCCGTGGCCCCAAGTTCGGTCTGCAGCCGATCGTCTGGGTGGGCATCACGATGGCCGTCCTGCAGCAGCTGGTCGGCATCAATGCGATCTTCTACTACTCGACGACGCTGTGGCGGTCGGTCGGGTTCACCGAGGACCAGTCGTTCACCACCTCGGTCATCACCGCGGTCATCAACGTGGCCATGACGTTCGTGGCGATTCTGTTCGTCGATCGCATCGGCAGGCGCAAGCTGCTGATGGCGGGGTCCATCGGAATGTTCGTCGGACTCGTCATGGCGTCCGTCGCCTTCTCGCAGGCGACCGGCAGCGGCGACGAGGTCAGTCTGCCGTCGCCGTGGGGTGCGATCGCGTTGGTCGGGGCGAACCTGTTCGTCATCTTCTTCGCATCGACCTGGGGACCGATCATGTGGGTCATGCTCGGCGAGATGTTCCCCAACCGGATGCGTGCCATGGCTCTCGGTATCGGTACGGCTGCGAATTGGATCGCCAACTTCGCTGTCACGCTTGCCTTCCCACCACTGACGTCGTCCGTCGGATTGTGGGTCATCTACGCCGGCTTCGCGCTCTTCGCTGCGCTGTCGTTCCTCTTCGTCAAGTCCAACATCCGTGAGACCAAGGGCATGGAGCTCGAGGACATGCTGGGCTAGACCCAGGCCGAGGTGAAGGGGCAGTAACACCGGCACATCGTGACCGGTGTTACTGTCACTGACGTTCTGACACGGGGTGTGTCCGCCGATGCGGATGCTGAGATCAAACCCGCCGAACCTGATGCAGGTAATACTGACGAAGGGATGTCAAGGCGATGACGCCTGTTGTATCTGCGGACCCGGTCCGCTTCACCACTCGACTCTGGGACGCATCCGCGCACATCAGACGCGCGATCGACGATCTCGAATTTCTCTGCCTACTCGGTGCGGGAACCCTTCCACTCGACGCGTTCCGTCGATATCTGGAACAGGATTCGCTGTATCTCGGTGGCTACGTGAAGTCGCTGTCCCTGCTGGCAGCGCACGCGCCGACACCGGTGGCCGGAGCCTTCTGGGCCGGCGCTGCAGCGAGTGCGATGGACGAGGCCGCCTCGCACGAGGCCATGCTCACCGGAGACGTTCTCCCGCCCTCCGCCGAGACGCCGACGCCTTCACCGGCATGCCTCGGCTACACCTCCTATCTGACGGCCGTCGCCGCGACCGAGCCGTATCCCGTTGCGGCGGCAGCTGTTCTGCCGTGCTTCTGGATCTACGCCGACGTCGGCCGCTCGCTCGCCGGAGCGGCGAAAGCCGTGCTGGCACGCGATCCCGGTCATCCCTACGCACAGTGGGTGGCCAACTACGACGCACCCGAATTCCATGCCATCGTCGATGCCGCCAAGGGCTTCGTCGACGACGCGGCCGACTCTGCGACGGAACTGCAGCGTGAGCAGATGATCGACGCCTTCGTCGTTGCGTCGAGGTACGAATTGATGTTCTGGGACAGCGCATTACACCCCACTCCGTGGCCATCGACCGAGAGCGCGGTGCACGCATGAGAACGTCTCGATCGCTCACGGTGATGGTGGCGACAGTCCTCGCAACCACGGTGATGGCCGGCTGCTCGCAGTCGACGGATTCCGACACCATCCGTTTCGCCCTCGACTGGACTCCCAACACCAATCACACCGGCCTCTACGTCGCCCTTCAGGAGGGCTACTTCGCCGACGCCGGGCTAGATGTGGAAGTACTGCCGTACAACAACACGGCCGCAGACACGCTCGTCGATGCAGGCAACGCCGAATTCGGTATCAGCACCCAGAGTTCGACGGTCTTCGCGAGATCCGCCGGCGCCCGGACCGTGTCCGTCCTCGCACCACTGCAGCACTGGGCCACCGGCATCGGAGTGCGTGCGGATCGGGACGACATCGCGAGCCCACGCGCACTCGACGGCAAGGTCTACGCCGGTTTCGGTGAATCCGGCGAGCAGGCCGGGCTCCGGCAGGTCATCGAAAACGACGGTGGCACAGGCGAATACGAGACCGTCGTACTCGGCACATCGGCCTACGAGGCGGTGTACTCCGGCACTGCGGACTTCACCGTGTCCTACCTCGCATGGGAGGGCATCGAGGCAGAGCACAGCGGAACGCCGATGAAGTACTTCGATTACACCGATTACGGGTTCCCCGACGCCTACGCCATCACCATCAACGGGAACGAGCCGTGGCTGGCTGCGCATCCGGACGAGGCGAAGAAGTTCGTGCAGGCGCTGCAGCGTGGCTACCAACTCGCAGCGGACGATCCGGACAGGGCGGCTCAGGATCTGATCGACGCCAATCCCGGTACGTTCACCGACGAATCGTTGGTGTTCGAGAGTCAGAAGATGCTCGCAGAGAAGTACATGAAGGATTCCGCGGGCGAAGTCGGACGACAGAGCATCGACACGTGGACCGCGTACTCGAAGTTTCTCTACGACAGCGGGGTACTCACCGATCAGAGCGGTGCACCGCTGAGCGCCGAACCGGACTGGTCCACCTATTTCACCGATGACTACCTCGGCGATCGATGAGCCGGTGACCGCCGAGCGAGATACGTTCTCGCTCAGCGGTGTCCGAGCTTCGTTGCGGTGGGCATGGCCCGCGGTGACCGTCGTCGTCCTGTCGATCGCGGTGTGGCAGATCTATGTCGAGGTCAGCGGCATCAGGCCACAGGTACTGCCCTCCCCCGGCCGCGTTCTCACGCAGGGCTGGGCCCAACGCGAGGCGATTGCCGAGAACGCCGCAGCGACACTGCAGGTGACACTCGTCGGGTTCGCGGTCTCGCTCGTGCTGGCCTGGCTGCTCGCCATCGCCGTGGACTTCTCCCCGTGGCTGCGCCGTGCGTTCGTACCCTTGTTTGTCGTCTCGCAGACACTGCCGATCATCGCCATCGCACCGCTGCTCATCATCTGGTTCGGGTTCGGACTGTTACCGAAGATTCTCGTGATCGCACTGGCGACGTTCTTTCCCATGGCCATCGGGCTCATCGAGGGGTTCGCCGCCGCAGATCGCGACGCGCGAGCCCTCCTGGCCACCATGGGGGCCGGCCGCTGGCAGCAGTTCCGCTACGTACGGCTGCCGTCGGCACTTCCTCGATTCTTCACCTCGCTTCGCATCGGCATCACCTACGCCGTCGTCGGTGCGATCTTTGCCGAATACGCAGGAGCCACCGCAGGACTCGGTATCTACATGAGTCAGCAGAAGAATTCGTTCCGTACCGATTTGGTACTTGCAGCCGTTGCCGTCACCGCGGTGATCAGCGTGCTCCTGTTCGTCTCGACGTTCGTGGTCGAACGCGTCGTCGCCCCGTGGGCACGTCAGGGGTCGGCGGGCCACAATGTCTGAACTCGAGCCCACAATGTCTGACGTCGAGCACAGCATCGACATCTCGGCTCTGAGAAAATCGTTCGGCGGAAAACCGGTACTCGACGACGTGTCGTTCGGAGTCCGGCCCGGTGAATTCGTGTCGATCATCGGTCCGAGCGGGTCGGGCAAGAGCACGGTGTTCAACATGCTCGCCGGCCTCGATACACCCGATTCGGGCTCGGTCCGCGTCCCGCCGTGTGCCTACATGCCGCAGAAGGACCTGCTGTTCCCGTGGCGATCGGTGCTCGACAACACCTCGCTCGGCCTCGAAGTACAAGGCGTCGCCAAGAAGGAGGCACGAGCGCGGGCACGCGAGTTGTTCCCGGTGTTCGGTCTCGACGGGTACGAGTCCGCTCGCCCGTCCGAACTGTCCGGTGGCATGCGGCAACGAGCAGCACTGCTGCGCACCGTGGTGCAGGGACGGTCGGTGTTGCTGTTGGACGAGCCCTTCGGGGCATTGGACTCGTTGACCCGTAGTGACATGCAGGCCTGGCTGCAGCAGGTCTGGTCGGAGTTCAGGTGGACGGTGCTGATGATCACCCATGACATCCGCGAGGCGGTCTACCTGTCCGATCGGGTGGTGGTCCTCTCGCCACGACCCGCCCACGTTCGACGGCAGGTCGACGTACCGCTGCCTCGACCCCGGGAGCTCGAGATCGTCACGACGCCGCAGTTCGCCGCCGTCGAGAAGCAGTTGATGGATGTTCTGTCGAGCACGCCGAACCATTGACCGAGTCGATGCAGGGCTCAGTCGACGCAGGGGATGCCGCCGTTGCTGTGCACACCCTGATCCGGGGCGGCCGGTAGATCCTGGGACGGCTCGGGTACGGCTACCTCGAGCGGTGGTGGTGCCGGATCCGACGTCGGATCGAGGGCTGCGGGCGTCGGCTGCGCAGGACCGATCAATCGCGCTGCCTCGGCTCTGATGGCGTCGACGTCGACGAGATTGACGTCCTGACCGTCGACGGTGTCGTAGCCCGTGATCGGCAGCGTGTAGAAGTCGATATCACCCTTCATGACGGCACCGGCTCCCCCGGCCAGGCCGATCGGGTCGAGGCCTGCGTCGATGACGATGTCGTTCTTGGTACCCGCGATCAGCGCACGCAATTCGCTGATGTTCGCCAGCACGCCGGATGCGCTGAGCTTGGCCATCACCCCGGCCACGAACGCCTGCTGCCGCTTGGTTCTGTCGAGGTCACCGTTGTCGAGTCCGTGCCGTTGACGCACGAAGGACAACGCCTGAGTCGCGCTCAATTCCTGCGCACCCGCCGGGAAGTCCGCGCCCGAGTACGTATCGTGCACCGGGTTGTTCAGGCAGACCTGGATCGGGCCGACTGCCGTCGCCACGTCGTAGAACCCCAGAAGATTGACTTCCGCGAAATGATCGATCGGCACATCGAGGAGATCGCGAACGGCCGTCAGCGTCGAGCGGCGCCCCGCCTCGCGTGCTCGACGCTCACGCTCGGCCGCGTCGGTGACACCCTCGTCGAGCAATTGGGTGTCGGCATCGGCCTTGGCGAGCCCGTAGGCCTCCTTGATCTTGCGCTTGCCGTACCCGGGAACGTCGACGTAGTCGTCGCGCGGTATCGACAGCGCTGTCGCTCGTCCACCGCCGGCCGGAAGATGCACCAGCAGAAGCGTATTGGTGTTGTATCCCCCGACGTCGCTGTCACCGGCATGCAGGGTGTCGGTGACGAACGCGGCCGGCAGATCGTTGCCGTCCATGTCCTTACGACTGTCGAGCCCGATCAGCAGAATGTTGGTGTCGGCACCGTTGACATCCGGATCGTTGTTCGCGATACCGTCGAGCGCATCGGAGGTGGTCAGTCCGGTGGTTGCCTCCCGGTACACCGCGAATCCGACGCCACTGACTGCAACGGACGCCACCGCCGCCGTCGCAACGAGCACTCGGCCGATCCGCAGCGCAACAGCGTGGTCGCCGGACGGACGTGCCAACCGGTGGCGTCCTGGTCCACGTTCGATGCCGCTACCAGGGCCGTTCGGTTGCACCCTGACAGGCTACTCGGCTCTCACACGGGCGAGATCGTGCCCAGACGCCGCGCGAGCTCGTCGACGGCCGAGAATGCCGCGTCGAGGCTGGCCCGAGCCTGCGGAATCTTCGGTGCCAGACCGGCAACCCGCTCGGCAAGGGTCAGGTCGATCGGGACGAAATGCACGTCCATGCCCAGTGCGGCACCGAGAACCTGCCGCAGCTGCCCCGTGGTGTGGTCGATCGACGCTGCCTCCGAGCCCGGGGTGTACTCGTTCCCCCGACTGGTGATCACAACCGCAGGCTTGCCGACGAGTGGTGCTGTGTCGCCGTCGAACGGCACCGTGATTCCGGGAACGTGCACGTAGTCGATCCACGCCTTCAGCGTCGACGGGATCGACCAGTTGTACATCGGCGCACCGATCAGTACGACGTCCGCGGAGATCAGTTCCTCGATCAGCTCGACCTGAAGAGCCTCGGCTGCCGCGTCCACGGCCTCGTCGGCAGTCCGCAGGTGCGGTGCCCAATGCAGTGCCGAGGTCGGCAGATGTGGCAATGCATTGACGTGCAGATCACGGCGAATCACCGAATGATCGGTTCCGATGGTGTGCCACGCGTCCGAGAAGTGGGCTGTCACCCGACGGCTGATCGAACGGGACAGGTCGGCAGACGAATCCAGGTGCAACAACTGCGGCACTGAAACACTCCTCGGATGGTGGGTGTCCCGAGCCTAGGCGAACCGGACGCTCCTATCCTGGTCGGATGGACTTCCGATTCGTCACCCGCGCGCTGAGTTCGCGCTCCGCCGCACGAATCACGACGGCACTGCACGAGAACACGGACACGGACGTCGATGTCCGTCTCGGCGGAGTGTCGGTGGACCTGGACGACCCCGCGCGCGCTGCGGTGCTCGAACTGCTCACCCAGCTGGCCACCGCCAGGGCTGTGGCCATCGGAACCGTCGAAGAACTGCTGACGACCTCGCAAGCGGCAGAGGTACTCGGTGTCTCCGACACCTACGTCCGGCGCTTGGCAGACGCCGGAGACCTACCGATCGAAATGCGAGGCACCCACCGACGCTTCCGGCTGGAAGACCTTCTGCGACACCGTGATCGATTTCGCTGACGGGCTGCGGCGGCCGATCAGCCGGCCTCGCGCTCGAACTGCTCGGACTGCAATGTCATGAGGTCACGAAACGCGTGGCCGGCTGCACGCCACAGCTGTTCCGCATCGATGTAGTCCACGCCGCGAAGGTCGACGTCTCCCAGATACGCCCCGACGTCGACCGACAGCATCCCGATCACCGACGACACCTCTGCATCCAGGTATGTCACCCGCGTGTTCTGAAGTTCTCGAAACTGCGTCGAGAAGAATTCCGCCGGAATTCTCCGGTCGACGAACTGTGCGATGAGAAAAAGGAAGCGGGACGAATGAGCGGATGCCGCTCGGTATGACTGCTCCATGGTGAATACCTCTCCCCACGGTCGACAGCACCCCTCGCACTGTCGACCGTCGAGCTCGCTGAGACCCGAAACCCGATGCACAGACGAACTCTCGAGCATCGATTCGACCCAGCGATTGAAACAGGGAGCTCGTCGTACAAGCGCCAGGTTAATCAGACACTTCGACGGTTTCCGCACGTTGCGCGAAGTTGGTGAAAGCTCACAAAATCATGGCGTTCACCTGCTAGTTCTTACTGAAAGGAACCGAGAGGGGCGCGATCGGGAGTGTCCAACTGCCAGAACTGCCAGCCGTCCCGCTCCTCGACATCTCCACTGATATGCGTGGCGACGGCACTGGCGGCGACGGACGGGTTGTCGAACCGTCGACCCTCCATCGGCCCGGCCGTGATTTCCAGGCGCTGAGTGTGCGGGTCGAATCGCCCGCTGAGCCGGTATCCCTCGCAATCGGCCACCACCCGTACCCGGTTGTCGATCACTTCCTCTTCGACGACGACCTTGGACTTCCGCGTTGCTTTGACCCTGGGCGTGCGAACCCACGTCTGCTCGGGTCCGACGTCGACGGACGTGTCCAGGGTGGCGCTCAGTCCCAGCAGTTCCCAGCGCTCACTGCCGTGAGCCACCCTGTCGACTGCAATGGCGTGATGCCCGGTTCGCGTCCGCAGCGGCGAATCCTGTACCCACAGATCCACTTCTCCACGAATATCCGACGCCATCTCCTCGGAGGACACCATGTAGAACCGCGGTTCCTCGGTTGCCAGGTCCACGAACACCCAGTACGACGACCCCGTGTCGTCGCTCTCGAGCGACTCGTCCTGTCTGCGGGCCTTCCAGTCGCCCGTCACCTTCGATCGCACCCGCACGATGCACGAGGACTTACCGTCCATCGACCAGACCTGAACGGGATTGCGACGCGAGGTGGTAAGACGCTCCGCGCGTCCACCGCGCTGCGCGACGGTTCTGATGAAAGCCTTGATTCCCCGGTCGGATGTGTCTTCCACGGTTTGCCGCCTTAAGCCTCGAGCGCCCCGTACTTATGAAGAGAGGTGTTGCGACGGGTGGCGCTCGCACGACTCGGTTTCCCTCAGCCTACTGCGTCGATGCGTGCTCGAGTAACTACCGAACGATCGCCGTTCGGCTGCCGGTTACCGTGTAGACATCGAACACTGCCAGGAGGTACCGCAATGCCGGTGACGATCACCCATGACACCGCCGCCCACCGATTCGAGATTCACGTCGACTCAGAGCCGGCCGGGTACTCCGAGTACTTCGAGTCGAACGGCGTCCGAACCTTCCACCACACCGTGACACTGCCTCGGTTCCGCGGCCGAGGGCTGGCCGCCGCGCTCACCGAATACGCCCTCGACGACACCAGCACGCAGGGCCTCCAAGTGGTCCCTGCGTGCTGGTTCGTGCGCGACTTCATCGACGCAGCCGGCGATCGATATTCACATCTGGTCAAACGATGACCGGTCAGCGATTTGCCGAGACGAATCCGGACCCGATACCGGATTCAGAACTGTCACCGTTTCCGGGTGTTCCCTCGTCGTTCCCAGTGGTTTTCCCGACCGATTCCTGAACGGGTTCGATTCGTTCTTGTGCCGCAACGCTTTCCGCAGCCCGCTCGGCTGCTACGCGACGCCGTTCGTAGTTCTCCACACCCCGGGCAACCCGTTGTCGATGTTCACTCAAGACATGTTCGTAGTACATCTGTTCTCCTACAGAAAGAATGGACGCCTCACACGGAGCACAGCCGTGCGGCGCAAAATAGTCGACGCGTCGTTGTCGAGGCTCATCGGCCTCGATGCGCGAAAGCTCTACTCAGAGAGCGTGATCGGCAATAGCCGCGGATCGCGTGTAGACGACGTCCCGGCCTGCGAGCTCGAAATTTGCTGCCATTGTCCACCTCCACGATCGATGCGATGTACCCGTACGACGATCATGCACTGCCGAGGCATCGGACTCCACTGATTAAATTCCGCGCTCGAGAATTGTTGTGCAGCTGGACTTTTTAGGGGCGCACTCGAATGAGTGGTGGAGTGTGGCCCGACTACTTCGATTCGATCGGTCGGTAGGCCTTCCCGGTGTACGCGAACGCGCGCGCGTTTGTCAGGTACGCGCAGTCCGGTGTCGCTGTTCTGCGCGCGTGTGGCAAACGCGCTCGCGTGTGCGAACGGGGTGGGGTGGCGTTTCAGCGGCCGACACGGTTGAGGATCACCGATCCCCTTTGTCTGCGCGTTGCGCTCGCGTGTGCGACGGGGGGTGGGTGTTGCGAGTGAACGTCCGGCACTGTCGGAGGCGACGTGGTGCAGGCACCTCAGGTGCTAGGCGAATGCGCGCGC
>NZ_JABFAQ010000004.1:454866-565482 GCF_017168275.1 Rhodococcus sp. KRD175 | reverse complement strand
ACGTGTTACTCACCCGTTCGCCGCTCGTGTACCCCGAAAGGCCTTACCGCTCGACTTGCATGTGTTAAGCACGCCGCCAGCGTTCGTCCTGAGCCAGGATCAAACTCTCCGTAAAAGACCTGCGAAAAAACAGTCCCGAAAGACCGTGAATCAGTCAAAGACATCAAGTCAAATCACTAGCAAAAAAAACTCAACTAGCATTTTTAAAACAACACCCGACAACAACCACCACAAGCGGATGGCTGATACATCGAATGCTTTCACCAAATAAAATTCGGCACTGACATTCATCGACACACTGTTGAGTTCTCAAAGAACACGCACACACCATGGTCACCGTGTGAACGGCAACGTCCGGGGCTTACACGCTCGAACCCCAGACATGGCTGATAACCTCTGCCTTGTCTGGGTTGTTCAGGACGTACTCCGTACAACCTCGTTGTCCCGGTTTGTGAAGACCGGGTCGGTGTCCGTGTCGCTCTGACTCGACAAAAGTTACGCGAAGACCAACGCTTACGCAAATCGCCTGGTCAGATGTATTTTTCGTGTGAACATCTGGGTCGAGCGTGCAGTCAGACGACGGCGATGGCGTCTATCTCGACCAACATCTCCTCGCGCGGAAGCCCCGTGAACACGGTCGTGCGGCTCGGCAGCACGTCGCCTGTCGTGTTCGCCGAGACGAACTCGCCATAGGCGTCGTTCATGATCGAGAAGTCCTCACGCTTGGTCAGGTACACGCGCAGCATGACGACGTCGTCGAACGTCGCGCCGCCGGCTTCCACGATTGCCTTGACGTTCTCCAAGGTTCGAGTGGTCTGCGCGGCGACGTCACCTGGGAACAGGTATTCGCTCGTCGCCGGATCCACCGGGCCCTGACCCGAAACCTGCACGAACGGCCCTTTCCGCACCCCCTGGGAGAAGGTGTGTGCCGGGGCCGGGGCACCGGTGGTGCGGATTTCGATCTTTTCGCTCATGATTTTCCTTCCATCGAACTGTCGTTTGTCAGTGGGCGGTCTTATAGATCGGGCGGCCGCCAGCCCAGTCCTTCGGAAATTGCCGCTGCCGTGCCGCGCACTGCGGGCAGCGCAGCCAGTACCTGCTGGTGGTCGAGCAACATGTCCGGTACCGACATGGACACCGCGGCCACCACGTCTCCGGTCCCGTTGCGCACCGCGCAGCCGATGCAATTGACGAAAGATTCGTGTTCTTCACGGTCCTCCGCAAAACCCTGCTGGTCCACGAGCTCGAGCTCGCGCAGGTATTGCTCCGGTGTGCTGATCGTGCGTTCCGTGAACGGCGTGTACGTGATGCGTCGAGCGATCTCTTCTCGTTCGGCGCGCGGGCGGCCTGCGACCAGTATCTTTCCCACCGCGGTGCAGTGCAGCGGTGCCGGCCGGCCGACGCGTGAGTACATCCGCACGCTCTGCTGTGCGTCGAACTTGTCGATGTAGATGACCTCCCCCGCCTCGTACGTGGCCAGGTGCACCGTCTGGCCCGTGTCGGAGTTCAGTGCAGCGAGATGCGGTCGCGCGACGGTGCGCACGTCTCGCTGCTCGAGCGCGTGATTTGCGAGCTCGAACAGCCTCGAACCGAGTTGGTACCGGTGATCTGCTCCATGGCTGACGAACCTGTCCGATTCCATGGTCCGAAGCAGTCGCAGCACCGTCGTCTTGTGTACACCGAGGACTGCGGCGAGTTCGTCGAGTGACTTCGATCCGTCCCCGAGCAATCCCAGGATCGTCAGCGCCCTCGACAAGCTCTGGCTCACAACGCCGCCTCGGTGTGCATCGCTGCCACGGCCGCGTAGTCGAGTGTCGCCCACGCATTGTCGTCGATTCCGGCCAGTGCTGCCAGTTCGTCGTGCGGCAGGACTTTCGCTACATCACCGTGGCCGGTCAATGCGCCTGCGGCACAGAGATGTCCGAATCGCACACGCTGCGCCGCGCTGTATCCCATCAGCAACGCGGCCAGAAAGCCGCCGGCGAAAGCGTCACCTGCACCGATCTTTTCGACGACGTCGAGTGTCAATGCGGGGACGTCGACTCGCACGACTCCCTCGAATGCCGTCACCGTGTGCGCATCGTTCTTGATAACCAGATGACGGGGCTCGGGAAACATCTCGCGTAGTTCCACTGGACTCGATGTCCCGAACACCGAAGCGGCCTCGTCGGCACCCATCGACACGATGTCGCTACCGCGGACGTGCTCACCGAGGACGCGGGCCGCGTCGTCCGAACGCCCGGCCCACAAGGCCGGCCGATAGTTGAGATCGAAGCTGACAGTGGACGGGCCGGCCATCAGGCTTCGCGTCAATTGTTCCGCAGTGGGTGAGATGGCGACGGTGATGCCGGTGAAATGGACGATGTCGGCGCAGTCGATCGCCGCTCGCACCTCGTCGTGAATATCGTTGGGCGAGAGCGCAGTAGCAGCCGAAAGAGACCGGTAGTACGTCATCGCGCTGTCTCCCAGAGGCAGGTCGTGACGGTGATCGGACCCCGATCCGCGCTCCTTGATGTAGAGGCCCGTCGGCCGCCCGTTATCGACGATCACGCCCGACGTGTCCACACCGGCAGCGTCGAGTTCCGCGACCAGATATCGGCCGAACCCGTCGTCACCCACCCGCGAGACCCACGCAGCCTCGATTCCCAGCTGGACGAGGACACGAGCCACGTTGGCTTCCGCACCTCCAGCCGTGCGATGGAACGTCTCCGACCGTTCCAGTGGGCCAGGGTCCGCGACGAGGACAGCGAGGCCTTCGCCTACACACACCACCCGGGGGGCTGCCATGTCCGTCTCCTCGAACTCTTGCGGGAATGCATCGTTGGATGCAGACTACAAATGAAAGACACGATACGCAACCGTCGTTGCATATAGCGCAACGCAGAATTCGAGGAGACTGCCGTGATCGACACTGCCGGAGTCGAGGCGCTGAGTCGACGACTCCTGGGGCCCGAACACAAATCGCTTCCAGCGAGATCGTGGGGACAGAGCGCCGAGAGCTTTCTGGCCACCGCGCCGCGGCTGTCGGAGTTCACCACCCCAGTACTCACCCTCGACAGGACACGCATCGCATCGAACGTCGATGTGATGGCGCAGTGGACCGAGAAGGCGGGCGTCCTCCTGGCACCCCACGGCAAAACGACCATGGCTCCCCAACTGTGGAAGCAGCAACTGGATGCGGGCTGCTGGGCCATCACCCTCGCTACCGGTTGGCAAGTTCAGGTGGCACGCGCATTCGGTGTAGAGAGAATCGTTCTCGCCAATGCCGAAGTCGATCCTGTTGCTCTGAATTGGGTTGCTGCCGAACTGGACTCGCATCCCGAGTTCGAGTTCTACTGCTGGGCGGACAGCGTCGCCACGGTGCGAGAGATGAACCGCATCCTTGGCGACCACGGCGATCGACCGGTGTCCGTCGTCGTCGAACTCGGCGGCGAGCACGGACGAACCGGCGCGCGAACGACCGAGGAGGCCGTCGCAGTAGGACGGGAGATCGCCGCGTCACCGCGTCTCGCACTGGCCGGTGTGGGCGGCTACGAGGGTGCCCTGAGCCACGACCGTTCCGAGGCCGGTCTCGCGGCAGTACGCACCTACCTCGACACTCTCGCCGCACTGCATCGCACCTTCGATGCCGAAGGACTGTACGGCGATCACGCCATTGTGACCGCAGGCGGGAGCGCGTACCAGGATCTGGTGGTCGAACGCCTGCATTCTCTGACCTCGGGCAACGGCGTGCGCACCGACGTCGTGCTCCGATCCGGGGCCTACGTGGCGCACGACGACGGCTTCTATTCGCAGATCTCACCGCTGACTCCCGCCCGAACCGAGACGCCGTTGGTTTCTGCGATGCACGGATGGGCGCGAGTGGTGTCACGCCCCGAGCCCGGCCTCGCATTGCTGGACGCAGGTAAGCGCGACTTTCCTTTCGACGAAGGAATGCCCGTCCCGCAACGTGTTCGAGGTAATGAGCTCCTGGATCAGGGCGCGGAGGTGACGGCACTCAACGACCAGCATGCTTTTCTTCGACTACCGGCAGACGACGCCGACGCACTTCCGGTGGGGGCGGTGCTGCGGCTCGGCCTCTCTCACCCCTGCACTGCGTTCGACAAATGGCGTCTGATCCCCGTCGTGGACGACTCGGACAGCGACGACCCACTCGTGGTCGATCTGATACACACCTTTTTCTAGGAAGCAGAACTTGATGGCGGACACACTATTTCGCGGGTTCGACGTCATCGACGGCACCGGTTCCGCGCGGCTGCGTCGGGACGTTCTCGTCCGTGATGGCACCATTGCAGCACTCGTCGAGCCCGGAAGCCTTTCCAGTGCAGACAGAATCGTCGATGCAGCACCAGGTCACGTCCTGTCCCCCGGCTTCATCGACATGCATGCGCACTCCGATCTGGGGTTGCTGACCGATCCTGGGCACTTCGCCAAGATCAGCCAGGGTGTCACCACCGAGGTGATCGGACAGGACGGCATCGCGTACGCGCCCATCGACGATGCGACGTTGGACGTCATCCGGCGACAGATCGCCGGGTGGAACGGCAATCCCGTCGATCTGGACTTCTCTTGGCGGACGGTTGCCGAGTATCTCGCCCGACTCGACCGTGGCATCACTCCGAACGCCGCATATTTGGTTCCGCAGGGAACGCTGCGCTACCTGGCCGTCGGTGCCGATCGACGTCCCGCAACGCCGTCCGAGATCACCCGCATGCAGGAGTTGCTGGCGCAGGGCCTGCAGGACGGTGCCGTCGGAATGTCGAGCGGACTCACCTACACACCCGGAATGTATGCCGACACAAGCGAATTGCGAGCACTGTGTGAGGTAGTGGCAGACTTCGGCGGGTTCTATGCTCCCCACACCCGGTCGTACGGCGCTGGTGCACTCGACGCCTACCAGGAGATGCTCGATCTCTCCAGAGAAACCGGATGCGCCCTGCATCTGACCCACGCAACGATGAACTTCGGTGTCAATCGTGGTCGGGCACGTGAATTTCTCGATCTTGTCGACTCCGCGATCGCCGACGGCTGCGACGTCACGCTCGATACGTATCCGTACCTACCCGGGGCCACGACTCTGTCTGCGCTGCTGCCGAGTTGGGCGATGTCGGGTGGGCCGGACCGAGCGCTGGAACGACTCGACGATCCGGCCGAGCGTCGCCGCATAGCGCAGGACGTCGATGTCGACGGCTCGGACGGCTGCCACGGAGTCACCGTCGAGTGGGAGACGATTCAGCTCAGCGGAGTATCGAACCCGGAACTCGACCGGTACGTCGGTCGCACGATGGCCGACATCTCGGCAGACGAAGGGCTCGAGCCGGTCGACGTGTTCTTCGACTTTCTACGCCGCGACGCTCTGGCCACGACCATCCTGCAGCATGTCGGGCACGAGGAGAACGTTCGCGAGATCATGCAGCATCCGCGCCACATGGGCGGCAGTGACGCCATTCTCGTAGGCGAAAAGCCACATCCGCGTGCGTGGGGAACGTTCCCCCGCTATCTGGGCCACTACGTGCGGGACGAGCAACTGCTCTCACTCGAGGAGTGCATCAATCACCTCACGGGTCGTCCGGCTGCACGGTTACGACTGCGCAGGCGCGGCACGATCGCCGTGGGTCATGCTGCCGATCTCGTGGTGTTCGACCCGGACACCGTTCGAGACACCGCCACGTTCGAAGAGCCCAAACAGCAGGCCGAGGGAATCAGCCACGTGATGGTGAACGGCTCGTTCGCGATAGACGATTTCCTTCCCACCCACTCCTTGGCAGGCCATGCCCTGCGTATGGACTCAGCCAGAAAGCAGACGTCGTGAATGCACTGACGGCAATTCTCGAAGACCGCGCACTCGCCGTGGTGCGCGCGCCGCACATCTCGGATCCCGCCGCACTCGCACACGCCCTGGCCGGCGGCGGAATTCGCGCCGTGGAGCTCACGTTCACCACGCCGGGAGTCCTCGACCTCATCCGCGCCGCATCCGATGCGGGTGCCATCGTGGGGGCCGGAACGGTCCTCACAGCCGATCAAGCCCGGGCCGCCCTGGACTCGGGCGCCAGTTTCGTCGTGACACCCGGGCTGCGGTCAGACGTCGCCGCCGTGGTGACCGCCGCGCGCATACCGCTGATGATGGGGGCACTCACCCCGTCCGAGGTGATGACCGCGCTCGACCACGGTGCAGACGCGGTGAAGATTTTCCCGGCGCGCACCGTCGGACCGGCCTATTTCAAGGATCTGCTCGGTCCGTTCCCGGATGCACGTCTCGTCCCGTCCGGCGGCGTCAACGCCGCAAATGCCGCGCACTTTCTGGCAGCCGGAGCAGTGGCTGTAACTGCCGGCACGGATGTGGTGCCACCGAATTCTGTTGCTACCGCTCAGTGGGACGACATCGCAGCACGAGCCCGGGCATTCGTCCACGCCATCGAAACCGCCAACGAGAAAGAACTGTCATGAATTCTGCCGTCGACTGGCTGAGAACCTCGACACCCGGCCTTCTGGTGCTGTGCGGCATAGCAATCGCCGTGTTGCTCGTCGTGATCATCAAGATCAAACTGGAACCGTTCGTCGCACTGCTCATCGTCGGACTCGGCCTGGCCCTGGCTGCCGGTCTTCCGGTCAATCAAATCGTCGGAACCGCGATCAAGAGCAACGAGTCGTTGCTCGAGACCGGCTTCGGCGGAATTCTCGGGCATATCGCCGTCATCATCGGCCTCGGCACCGTACTGGGGGCCATACTCGAAAAGTCCGGCGGCGCAAAGGCGTTGACCGCCAAGTTGCTCGGAATTTTCGGCGAACGCGGCGCACCCGTCGCGATGGGCCTGCTCGGATTGATCTTCGGTATCCCGGTGTTCTTCGACATCGGCATCTTCGTGCTCGCCCCGCTGGTGTACGTCGCCGCGCGCCAGGGCGGAAAGTCGCTGGTGCTGTACGCGTTGCCGATGCTCGCCGGCTTGTCGATGACGCACGCATTCTTGCCGCCGCACCCCGGGCCGGTGGCACTCGGTGGACTGCTCGAGGTCAATCTCGGTTGGCTGATCCTGTTCGGCTTCATCTGTGGCATACCCGGATTCATCGCTGCGGGCCTGGTATGGGGAAACTGGATCGGTAAGCGCGTCATCGTCGAGGTTCCGGACGACTTCATCAACGACGGGGACGACTCGCCCCGCGACTCGAACGGTGGCGCCGGTGCCGTCACCACCGCACGACCGGTGGTCACGACGCCTCCCTCGGTGGGCACCATCGGCGCGATCATCGCAGTGCCGCTGGTCCTCATCCTCGGTGCCACCTTCGGCAGCATCCTGCTCGACCCGGGCAATCTGCTCGAAGTGCTAACATTCTTCGGCACTCCGGCCGTCGCACTTCTCATTGCCGTGCTGATCGCGTTCTACGTTCTGGGCATCCGCCGCGGGTCCACCGTTCAGGAGCTGAGCAAGCTCACAGGTGAGTCGCTGCGCCCGGTCGGCATGCTGTTGCTCGTCGTCGGCGCGGGTGCATTCTTCGGAAAGGTCATCTCTGCCACAGGGATCGGCACTGCACTGGCCGACACCATGGCAGCAGCAGGTCTACCGATCATCGTCCTCGCGTACATCATCAGTTGTGCACTGCGCGTCTCACAGGGTTCGGCCACCGTCGCGATCGTCACCACCGGTGGCATCGTGGGCCCACTCGTCGCAGCGCAGGACTACTCGGCCCCCGCCGTCGCATTGATCGCCATGTCCATCGCAGCGGGCTCGATCATCGCGAGCCACGTCAACGACGGAGGCTTCTGGATCATCTCGAAGTTCTTCAACCTCACCGTCAAGCAGACGCTACAGACGTGGACCGTCCTCGAGACGATTCTGTCCGTGGTCAGCTTCGCGGTTGCCGGCATTCTCTTCGCGATCATCGCCTAGCTCGAGGGCGCGGTCGGGTGTCGACGTGGGCACCTGATCGCGCCACTGGGAGTGCACCTGATCACCGACGAAGTGCGTGTTCTCTGCCGACATCTCCCGGCTCCCCGACCGTCCGACGAGATCGTCTATTCGATCGTCCAGGCTGTGGGCGCGAGCCATGGCGTCCGACGTACGTGCTTCACCCTCCGAAGATTCGACCAGATCGGCCAAACGAACCAACGCAGCCACTCGTCCCGTCAACTGGGTCCATACGACTTCCAGTGCGCGGCGACGTGATTCGACCTGTTCCGCCGTGTCCTCGTCGACCATCGTCCGACCTATACGGATCAACTCCTCCCCTACCGACCGCAAAGACGTTGCGTCGACCGAGATTTCGGCAAGCTCGACGAACAGATCGACCTGGCTTCGCTGAAACTCGAAGTACGTCGACTGCCACGCCGGCGAGCGATGTATGCGATCGAACGAGGTGCCCGCGAGAAACAGCAGCGTGTCGTAGCGGTCCGAGAATCGATCGTCTTTGCGATCGATCAACTGATCGACCACCCCGGCTGCCCACTGCACCCCTTTGTCGATGGGCGTTCTACGCGCAAGCGTGCTGACTCGATCCTTTGCGGCGTCCGCCAACGTCAGACCTCGCTCGGCGAGCACCCCGAATTTGATGGGTGCGGGCGTGTGCATCAGTGCATCGAAGACCGCGTCGCGCTGTTCCAGGTCGAGATGAATACCTTCGCGACGTTCCTTGCGTGCCGCGCGGACGCCGTTGGCGTAATGCCGATTCGACATCACCACCGTGGTTCGCAGATGCTCGATCCGCTTGTTCGACTCCGCGGCTCGCAACTTGTAGACCAAGGCCGCGCCGGGCTTACCCGACGAATCCTTGGCACGCCATCGATCTCGCTCGTCCACCAACTGCCGCAGGGTTCCGAATCCCCCGACCGACGGGAGAGAACGCCCCGCACGCCACCGAGCGATGAGCACCGTTCTGGTTGCTTCATCGACCCTGCCCGCCGCGACGGCCGTTGCGGCGGCGTCGGACAACGGCTCGGAATGGCCGGGTAGCCGACAGTCGGCGCAGAGGCGATGCACCCGGTCATCGAATCGAGCGCGCTGCTGTGCCGAATCGCCTGCATCGAACTGAGACATGATTTCTCCTCGGTCGCACCGCGGTCCGGCGTGCTCGCCGTCGAGTGTTCCAGAAAGTTCAGATCAACCCCTTCAAGGTTTCCTCCGTGTGCGGCTTCTTCTCGGCCAGCAAGGTGCGCGCCTCGTCCAGCCCCTCCCAGACATTCCACATCAGTACCCCGCGCACGACGGCATCGTCGTCGAGGTAGTAGACGACGCCTTCCTTGCCGATCGTCTTCCAGTCCTCCACCGTGTTCAGCGACGTTGCCACCGTTCCGATTGCCTGGTAGCCGTCGTCGTACACGTCGGAATAGAAGTACGGGGTGTAGGTGTAGGCCGCGCCGGCACCTGCCATATTGCGGCCCGCCGCTTTGCCCATCTCGGTTGCGTTGTCCACGTGCTCGATGCGTCGGCGACCGAGAATGGCGTCCGGATAGTTGGCCACGTCGCCGGCCGCGTAGATGTGCTCGTCCGCGGTGCGCAGGAACTCGTCGACGACGATGCCGTTGTCCACCTCGAGACCTGCCGCCTCGGCCAGGTCTGTGCTGGGCCGAACGCCGAGGCCGAACACGACCCCATCTGCTTCCACCGCGGACCCGTCGTCCAATTGCAGCTGGACACGAGCCGACGCCTCCGCACCCGACGTGACCTTGGTTCCTCGGCGCACGGTGACCCCGTGATCGGAGAACCCCTTGTCGAATCCGGCGGCCAGCGAGCGGGGGAACATGTGGCTGCCCACGACGTCGTCGGACGTGACGAAGGTGACTTTGACACCCTGTTGAGACAGCGCTGCTGCGATTTCCGTTCCGATGTAGCCGCCGCCCACCACCGCTATGTGCTCCGCGGTCTCGGTCAGTTCCCGCAACATCCGGTAATCGGCGAAGGTGCGGAAGTAGATCACTCGCGGACTGGGCGACAGGTCGATCTGCGTCGGCGCTGCGCCGGTTGCGAACAAGAGCGTTCCATACTCGTGGTTCTCGCCGGCAGCTGTCGTGACCGCCTGCTTCGACCGATCAACCGACGCGATACGCGTACCCGTATGGACCTCGGCACCGGTGTCCGAGGCGGTACCGAGCGGAACCTGATCACGGCCGAATTCGCTGTCGGTCCACAACTTCTTCGACAACGCGGGGCGCGTGTACGGCTCGTCGGAGTCAGCCCCGAAGATCCCGATGGAACCCGTTGCGTCCTGTTCACGAATCCCACGAGCAGCACTGTCGGCAACCATTCCGCCGCCGATGATCAGGTAGTCGTATCGCATCGCTCACTCCTTGCACGTGGGGGTATCGACGACCTGGCTACCCGGAACCGCGTGAGCGCAACCACTCCGACGCCTCGGTTCGGAAGGCCGGAACAAATCGAACCGAACGAACTGTATGCAGCATCACACCCCGTAAAGGTTGGCCCAGGCCCGTCCGGTGGGCATCTTGGTTTGCGAGACGAAACATCGCGTTCACACATTTTGGGTTGTAACGGTTCGGCTCGGACGAACGACTCACACCTCAGGACGCGAACAAAAGGAGACGATGTGACTGTTCAGATCGATTCGCTCGCAGCCGGCACCAGCAATGCCGACAATGCGATCGCAGACGTCGACCAACTCTTCGACGAAGTTTCAACGCTGGACGCCAACATCCTCGACGCCATCGAGCGCCGCACCCGCTTGGCGCGCACCCTCGCTGCCGTGACGCCCGACGCCACCGTGTCGGACACCACAGCAGACCCCTACGCCGATCTCGGCAACGACGGCCGTGTTTTCTCGCGGATGCTTTCCCGCCTCGCGCAGATCACCCGGTAACGTCCTTCCCCCTTTATTTCGCAGTCCGCGACCCCGTCGAGCACGTCTCGGCGGGGTCGCGTCGTGTCTGGGCACGGCACCGGTGAATTTGTCGACGGACCGTTGTCAGTACCGGCACGACCGTTGTTCGACGGTCGTGCCGGTACCCGACGAATAGGTGTCATCCATGTCCCGTTTGCTGTTCGCCAATATGCCCGTCCGCGATGTCGAGGCCACCCGCGCATTCTTCGAGGGTCTCGGGTTCGAGTTCAACGACATTTTCAGCGACGAGAACACCGCCTCGATGATCGTCAGCGACCAGGCCACGGTGATGTTTCTGGCCACATCGAGGTTCGGGGATTTCATCTCCGATTCGATCTGCGACACGACGTCGGCTCGTGAGGTACTGATGTGTATTTCGGCCGACAGCCGCGCCGAGGTCGACTCACTCACGGACGCGGCCATCGCCGCGGGTGGATCGAAGTGGATGGAACCGCAGGATCATGGGTTCATGTACGGCCGAGCATTCCGTGATCTGGACGATCACGTGTGGGAAGTGATGTGGATGGACCCCTCGGCCGTTCCGACGAGCTGATGTCGCTCAGAGGCGGTCGGGCAGTCCGAATCGATCGAACAGCGACAGATCGAAGAAGCAGGCGACATGCCCGACGCCTCGCGCGTCGACGTCGAGAACGTGTAGTTGGAACGGTCGATGTATTCCGTCCTCGCCCACCATGTAGAGCCCGTACGCAGGTTGACCGTTCGCTGATGTCGCCACCATCCGCATGTCGCCCGCTCCCTGGGCGGGGCAGTTGTTTCGGATGAGCGATCCGATCGTCTCGGCTCCCTGATACCAGCCGACGAACGGGGGCATCTCCCACACCGCGTCCGAGGTGAAGAGTGTGACCAGCCGGTCGATGTCGTAACGCTCGAAGCACTCCACGTACTGGGCCAGGAGCTGGCGCAGTTCGGCAGATTCGATGGGTTCCACGTTGTCCAGTTCCGGAGCGATCTCTTCGAGTCGCTCGCGGGCCCGCTGCAGGAGGCTGTTGACCGCAGTGGTCGTCGTGGCGAGAACCTCGGCGACCTCGGAGGCCTTCCACTGCAACACCTCGCGCATCAACAGCACTGCGCGTTGTCTCGACGACAGATGCTGCAGCGACGCGACGAACGCGAGGCGAACCGACTCCCTCCCCACCACCAACGTGGCCGGGTCGTTCGAGTCGGCCAGATCCGAGTCGGCAATCGGTTCGAGCCACGGCACCTCGTTGTTCTGCACCAGCTCGTCGGTCGGGCCCGAACTCGGCGCGCCGAGTCCGGTAGGAAGCGGACGCTTGGCTCGTCCCTCGAGGGCGGTGAGGCACGTGTTCGTTGCGATTCGATACAGCCAGGTGCGCAGCGACGATCGGCCCTCGTACTTGGCGTACCCCCGCCAGGCGCGGATGTAGGTCTCCTGGAGCATGTCCTCGGCGTCGTGGATGGACCCGGTCATGCGGTAACAGTGCGCCAACAGCTCGCGACGGAACGGATCGAACTGCGCGACGAAGTCGTCGTTCTGCACAGATGCCACGGTCATGCGGAAGAGCTTAAACCGGGTTCGCCCGCATCGACGGCCGATCGCGCGCCACCGCCGGGATTGGTCGGGCCTCTGGGTTAACCTCGGCTCGTGACATCGCTCAGCAGCATCGACGACTTGGTAGAAGAGCTGTATCTGCATCGTCGTCGCGCGTGGGAAGCCGCACTCGTCACCGCACAGAATTTTCTCGAGACCATCGCCGACGAGATACTCGAAGATGTCGACCGAGACAGACTCAATGCCCAGACCGCGCGGATCAAGGACCCTGGCAGATCTGCCGACAAACTCCGTCGATATCTGTCCGAGGGACGCATCAGCGAACCGCACGACGCCGACGCCGTGGCCGACGCACTGCCCGATCTGGTCGGCATCAAGGTGCTGTGCAAGACCCCACGGGACCAGCTCTCGTTCGTCACCGCACTCGAGCGCGCGTGTACCGATCCGAAATGCTCGGTGCGGTTCGCGCAGCCGCCCACCGACTACGTCTCGTTTCCCAAGCCGAGCGGATACCGGGCATATCACGCTGTGCTTGTCGTACGAGTGGCCACTCATCAGGGCGACCTCGACGTGAAGGTGGAGGTTCAGGTCAAGACGCGGCTGCAGGACGCGTGGGGCGAGCTGACCCACGAGGACATGTACAAGCCCGGTGAAGCACTCAAACCGACCAAGAAGCACACCGATTACGCCGCGCACATGGCGCACCTGCTCGATCAAGTCGACGCCATGGCCGACGATCTCGCCGCGCAGCTCGACTCGCTGACCGCCGCCTCGAAGGACGGCAGCGTGGTGGCACCCGACCCGATCCCCAAGGACCCCGACTTCATCCGGGCACGCGTCACGCGCACCGGCCCCCGCTACGCCCTGGCCGTCGGTCCGGACGGGCGCCGTGGGCTCGTCCCCGCACGGTCGGTCAAAGCCGTGATCGGCTCGACCGATCGCATCGCAGTCAACGATTACCTCGAGGTGGGCGACTACATCGACGTCGTCGTGGAGGACTCCGAGGACGCGCTGTACTACCACCTGACCTCGCAGCCGCCGCGGCGCACGCAAGGAAAGAAACGCAAGCGCTGACCGGCGTTTCTCAGGAAGATCTCACGTCGGTCCGGTAGACATGCCATCTCGTGACCACTACCGAGAAATCCCAGGTCGTCACCGACGGCGATAGCGTCGCCGCAACTACGACCGGCACACGTGCCATCGGCCGTCTGCGCAGGAGACTCCGGTCTCCCGATGTGATGGTCCCGACCGTCGCGTTCGTACTCCTTGCATCGCTGTACTCGACGATGTCCGTTCTCGGCCACCGTCAACTGCGCACATCGGGCTTCGACCTCGGAATATTCGTGCAGCAGGTCGCGTCGTACTCGCAGTTTCGGGCTCCGACCTCCGATCTGCTGGGCACCGGCTACAACACCCTCGGTGATCACTTCTCGCCGATCACGGCCCTGCTGGGTCCGGTGTATCGCGTCTTCCCTCATGCCGAGACGCTGCTCGTCGCTCAGGCGGTTCTGTTCGCGCTCGCGGTGATTCCGATCAGCCGGTTGGCGGTGCAGAAATTCGGCACTGTCGTCGGAACAGTGATTGCCGGCGCGTTCGGCCTGTCGTGGGGCGTACAAGCCGCGCTGAACTTCGACTTCCACGAAGTGGCCTTCGCGATGCCGTTACTGGCAATGTCCCTGGTGGCTCTCGTTCGCGAACGCTGGGTGCCCGCTCTGGCCTGGGCTCTTCCGCTGGTGTTCGTCAAAGAGGACATGGGTTTGACGGTCGTCGTCATCGGCGCACTGGTTGCCCTGTTCACCACCGGCCGCCCGCGCATCCTGGGCGCGATGACCGCGGTGTGGGGGCTGACCTGGGTGATAGTGACCGTCAAGGTGATCGTTCCCGCGCTGAGCTCCGACGACTCGTACGGCCAGGGCTCGAAATTGCCGCCCATCGGCGAAGGGATCGCCGATACCGCGCACGGGCTGGTTGCCGGAGACTCCCGGGCCGCGACGGCGTTTCTGCTGCTTGCCGTCACGGGGTTCTTCGCGCTGCGCTCTCCACTCCTGCTGGTCGCGGTACCGACGGTTGCCTGGCGTTTCCTCAGCGACAACACCAACTTCTGGAAACCGATCTACCACTACAACGCCATTCTGATGGTGATCGTCTTCGTCGCCCTGATCGACGCCTTGGCACGCAGCGAGCGCCACGCCCAGCTGACCGAACGAGGTCGACGAGCGATCGTCGCCTTCGTCGCTGCGTTCGCACTGGTGGCGCTACCGTTCCTGCCCATGTCGCGGATGGTGCACGCCGAGGAGTGGCGTGTCGATCCACAGGCAGCCACTGCCCGCGACATCTCGGCCTGGATCCCCGCCGGTGACCGCGTTGCGGCGTCGAACAACCTCGTGGCACAACTCGTCGCCGACCACGACGTCTCGGTGTTTCCGCAGCGACCGACCGACTCGACCGTCCCGGATTGGATCGTCGTCAACCGAGAACGGCCCGCGGGTTGGCCGACCGACGAACGCGGCGATCGGCAGGCGATCGACCGGGCACTGACCACCGGATACGACGTCGTCTACTCCGTGGACGGTATCGAGGTGCTGCACCGCAACTGAGCGGTCCCTACTAAGGTTTCGATCAGTTCGGGCATTTCGATACCACGGGGTTCTCGAACTCTCGACATTCGACCGATCACGACAGCTACGGCAAGGCAGGTACAGGACATCGACGCTCGAACCGGCGACCTCGGCACCACCCGAACAGCATCGAAGCGGTCACCGTGGAATCGGAAGAATCCGTACCGCGCGCAGGTGTCGAGCAACCGATTGCTGTCCGGTCCCACCTCTGCAAAAGAAGTACGACACTTCTCGATCGACCTCGGTGACAGCGGAATCACCTACGAGGCGGGAGACGGATTCGGCGTCAAACCCGTCAACGACGCCGCACTGGTCTCGGCCGTCATCGACCGTCTCGGTGTCCCCGCAGACACGGCCGTCCACACCAAGTCCGGAGAAATCAGCCTCGCCCAGGCACTGACCACCGAATACGAAATCGGCATACCGTCGATGGACCTGATAGAAGCCATCGCCGAGCGGGCCGGTGATGCCGAACTCGACCACGTGCTGCAGAACGGCGACCGGGCGTCGTTCGACGCGTGGACATGGGGACGCGACGTCGTCGACGTTCTCGACCTCGATCGGTCGGGTGCTCTCGACCCCGCTGAATTCCTGGGCCTGCTCCGTCCCCTGCAGCACCGCGTCTATTCGATCTCGTCGTCGCCGACAGCGCACGAGGGAAGCGTTCACCTCACCGTGTCGACCGTGAGATACCGATCGGCCGAGCGAGATCGCGGCGGGGTGTGCTCGACGTACTTGGCAGATCGTGTCGGCGACGCGCAGGAAGCGGGAGTGTTTCTCTCGGCCAACAAGTCGTTCCGACTTCCTTCCGACGACACTCCGATCATCATGATCGGTCCGGGCACCGGAGTAGCACCGTTCCGTGCGTTTCTGCAGGAACGTCGGGCTCGCGGTGCGTCGGGCCGAAACTGGCTGTTCTTCGGGGACCAACATCGAGCGAGCGACTTCCTTTACGAGGACGAACTCACGGACTTCGAGCGTGACGGTCTGTTGACCAGGCTGGATCTGGCGTTCTCGCGCGACCAGTTCGAGAAGATCTATGTACAGCACCGCATGCGCGAGGCCGGAAAACAGCTGTACGGCTGGCTCGAAGAAGGCGCACAGATCTACGTCTGCGGAGACGCGTCACGCATGGCGCAGGGAGTCGACGAGGCACTCCACGAGGTCGTCGCCGAACACGGTGGGCGCTCCTCCGACGCCGCGGAGGACTACGTGAACGACCTCAAGCGCGCCAAGCGCTATCTGCGCGACGTCTACTGACGGGCCGTTCTTGTCGGACCCCCTCGCTACCGTCACGGGCACAGCAATGAAGTTCTCGTCCGAGTAGAGGGTGTGCACCGTGAACGCAGTGCAGAACGACCATTTCGACTCCACCACCGCGCGTGCATGGGGCACGTTCACCGAGAATCTGCACGCGCACCTGCGGTCGCTGCCGATGCGGGACTACATCACTGTCACGGCCGCGCAAGCCAGCCCGGGCGAGCGCGGGCTCCGGCCGTACATCGACATCGCAGCAACTCGAGACGGGGCCCTGGTGTCGATCGCGTCGCTGCCCTCGCTGCTGTATCCAGAGGCACCCGAGTCGGTCACCCTCGACGTTCAGTTGCTCGACTTCGGGTGGCTTGACCGCGGCAAGCCCGTCGCAGACGGGTCGGTCATCGATCTCACGCGAACGGATTCGAGGGCCGACGCTGCTCTCGTCGCCGAGATGGTGACCCGGGCGTTCCGCGAGCTGTGGAACGTTCCCCATCCGTCGTTTCTCAGCGTGTGGGGCGTCGCCGCAGACGGAGCCGCCTCGGGGCCGATCGACCTCCAGCGCGGAATCGTCGGCGTCCGGTCCAGCTCTGCCGGGGACAGCCGTGTCGACTCGACACCGACCGATCCCCCGTTCGACATCACCGACGTTCCCGACGAACTGCGATCACTGCACACTCTGTGCCAATTGACCGGTCGAAAAGCCGACGCGCAAACAGTGCACTCGGTGTGCGTGGGGGCGGACATCGACGAACTCGGTCTACACGCGCTCGCCCTGCATCGCTCGGCTGCCGCACACTCGGACCGCAGCGCAGCCGAGGGAACAGGCACCTCGATCGCGGTGTGGACGGGACTGGCCCGAACCTGGCTGTTGGTTGCCCGCAGTATCGCAGCTGCAGCCGGATCGGACCGGCACGCCTGTCGCTGAACTGCTACAGAATCCTTCGCCGCAATCCGCTGGCCCGCAGGACCTGACGTTCGACTCCGGCTCGGATGGCCTCCTCGGTGCCGATCACCCGTACATGCGACCGCGCACGGGTGATCGCG
Organism: Rhodococcus sp. KRD175; assembly: GCF_017168275.1. NCBI lineage: Bacteria > Bacillati > Actinomycetota > Actinomycetes > Mycobacteriales > Nocardiaceae > Rhodococcus > Rhodococcus sp. KRD175. The sequence goes on along the minus strand of NZ_JABFAQ010000004.1, from coordinate 548,205 downwards.
GTGTAGAGCAACTCGCGAGTGAGCAGAGTCGATGCTTCGGCGGGCAACAGAACCGACACGGTGTCGTACTGACTTCCCTGGCTCCGGTGAATCGTCATCGCGTACACGGTCTGGACGGCAGAGAGGACGTTCGGGTGAATGAGAACGTGGCCGCGACCCCGCGCGAAAGCAGCCATCGGAGTTCCGTTCTCACCCGACACCACAACACCCGTGTCTCCGTTGTAGATTCGCGCTTCGTGATCGTTGGCCGTCACCAGCAGCGGCTGACCGGGGTACCAGTAGGCGGGGTCGAGGAAGGCCTTGTTCGCTTCTCCCACCCACTCGAGTGCCCGCCGATCCCACAGCGCAACGCCCCACCGCCCCTCACGGTGCGCGCACAGAAGTCGATGCTTCTCCAGTCCCAGCAGCGCCGCGGCGGCGTCACCGCGGGTTGCCGCCGCTGTGACCTCGGCGGCGGTGTCGACCACGTCGGCCCGCAATGCGTCGGTGTCCTCGGGTGCATGGAACGAGATCTGGTCGTCACCGGATTCGAGTAGTTTCATCACCTCGTCACCGCGGCCGTCTCGAACTGCGACGGCCAGACGGGCGATCGCGCCACCGAATCGTCGACCGCGGCTGAGCCGAACCACTCCGCCGCGCAACCTGTCTCGCTCGAACGCACTGAGCGCCGCCTCGTCCGGATCCTCGGCTGCGTCGAAATCCGCGTCGACCAGGTGCGCCAACACAGGGTTCTCGGTGCCAGTGACCGGCCGTGCGACGAGGTCGGCCAACACTGCTCCGGCGTCGACGGACGTCAACTGATCGGGATCGCCCACCAGTATCAACCGCGATTCCGGTCGCACTGCTTCGAGCAGCCGGCACATCATCGTCAACGACACCATCGACGTCTCGTCGACGACCACCACGTCGTACGGCAGTCGATTGTGGGAGTCATGACGAAACCTGGTCTTGCTGCCCGGTTTCCACCCGAGCAGGCGATGCAGAGTCATTGCTTTCAGTTCTGCCGGGAGACCCAGCAGTCCCGCTTGCTCGGCCACCGACTCCTGCAGACGAGCGGCAGCCTTGCCGGTGGGGGCGGCAAGACCGATTCTCACATCGCTGCCGTGTTCTCGAACCAACAGCGCCAGAATTCGAGCCACCGTGTGGGTCTTACCGGTGCCCGGCCCGCCCGCTATGACCGTGGTCCAGTGCGTCGCCGCGAGGGCTGCTGCAATCCGCTGTCGATCGGGAGGGGTGGTGGGTGCGCCGGATTCGTCGATGAACAATTCGGCCAACGCACGGTCGATCTTTGCACCGTCGACGACGGGGTGCGACTGCGATCGAGCGTCGAGTATGCCTCGAACTGTATTCTCCTGCAGGTGATATCGATCCAGGTACAGCAGTTCACCCAGGTCGGTGCGCACCAGCTTCAGCGGCGTCAGCGGCCCGTTGGCGCTGCCGAGCACGAGCGGGCTGACCGCCAACGCGTCGAGAACGTCGGACAGATCGGGCCAGGGAAGAAGGCTCAGATCCACGTCCGATTCCTCGTCCACCGTGACATCCCGCAGTCGCTGCAGGTCGAGACATATCGATCCGGATCGCACTGCGCGCACCGTCAGAGCCGTGGCGAGCAGCACCGGTTCGGAGGCTTCCCCGGCCAGGGCACCGAGCCGCAACGCCACGTGCACGTCGGCCGCTGTCAGTACACCGGCGTCGTTGAAGGACCGCAGAATTCCGCTGCCGCGCAGCGCCGTCGAGACACTCGTCATCGTTGTACCTTTCCGGCGAGTAGATCCGACAACTCGACCACCAGCGCCGCAGGCGGATCCCAGTCGAACACACCGCAGCCGGCCGGAGTCTGCGGCCCCACCATGCCGCGAACGAACAGGTACCGTACTCCGCCGAGATGCGTCTCCGGCCGGTAGTTCGGTTGCCGCCATCGCAAATACCTGTGCAACGCAACGGCATACAGAATGGCCTGCAGCGGATAGTGCGACCGCATCATCTCCTGCGCCATCTTCTCGCGCGTGAAATTGCCGGTCGTCAGATCGCCTCGGGCCAGGCGGTTGGTCTTGTAGTCGACCACGATGTAGCGAGGGCCGGGTACCCGAAGAACGGAGTCGATACTCCCGGTGAGAAAGCCGCGCAGTGGGGTGGCTTCCACTGCATCGAGCAGGTCGGCGTAGTCCGCGAGGACATCCGCCGGGTCGAGATGTCGACGCAGCAGCTGCGCAACCGATGTCAGAGTCACGCTCGAGTCCACCGGGTCGTCGCCTCCGGCCAAGGGCAGCTCGAAATCCAACTCGGCCAGGTGGTCGTTCGGCGCGATGTCGGCCAGCGTCCCGAAGCCCAGCGGTGTCTGCATCACCGGCAACAGAGCGGCTGCCAGAGCCGTCGGATCGACATCTGCCATCCGTGAGGCAACGGCAGCTCTGCAGCGCTGCTCGAGTTCGGACAGTAGATCGGCTGCGGAGGTATCGACGTGTTCGAGGGCCTCGTGCACCAGGGTTCCGAATGCGGCACCGGCCGGCATGCCGTTCATCGGCGACGCGATCCCGTCCACGGGCTCGTCCGGGTTCGCGCTTCCCAGCGGAGGTTCGACAGGCTCATCCGCTTTCTCGGGCCGCTCGGCCTCACTGGTCACCCCCACCTCCGGCTCGACGGGCGACGCATCGTGCGCGTGAGCCGTCAAGGCCGAGTAGGACGTTCGACGCCACAGCAAATCCAGAGCACGCCCGAAGCGAGCGGCAGTGACGTCGCGGTGTTCCTCCTCGGGTCGAACCCACTGCTGATCCGAGGGTGGTGTGGGGCCGACTGCCTCGATCGAGATCAGATCCGCTGACGGACCGACCCAGGATTGCACGCGGTTGGCGGTAGTGGCGTCGTCGAGCACCTTGTACGACGGCTCCGGCTGCGCAATCCCCGGAATGCGGCCGAACAGCATGCGGTGCAACGACGACGTAGCAGTGTTGCGTCCCGGTGCCCACCACAACACCACCTGGCACTGGGCTCTGGTGAGTCCCACGTACAGCAGCCGTAGTTCTTCTCCGGCTTCTTCACGATCGTTGACAAGCTTTCGTGCTGCGTAGCCGGCCCCGGAGGGACCGCCGACGTCCCGGATGCGGTGGCCGTCCTCGTGCAGCAGCAGGGTCGACGGTGAGCTGAAGTAGAGCGTGTCCCAGGCGTACGGAAGGTAGACGACGGGAAATTCCAGCCCCTTGCTCCCGTGCGTTGTCATGATCTGCACTGCCGCCGAGTCACTGTCGAGTCGGCGGCTGCGATCGGTGGACCCGCCGGCTGCCGGTTCCTTGATTCGATCGGTGAGCCACCGAGTGAGAGCGGTGATTCCGTACGATTCGGATACCGCTGCACGATTGAGTAGTTGGGCGATGTGCCGCAGGTCGGTCATCGTGCGCTCCCCCGCCTCGACCGCGAGCAACCGAGCATCGAGACCCGACTGCGCCGACACCCGCTCGAACACTGCCGCGAAACCCGCCTCGTCGAACAGCACGGAGTACTCACGCAGCCGGCTGCTCACCTGCGACAGAGCGTCCTCGGCTCCGGAATCGAGTTGGGCGGCAGTCCAACCGAGCAAAGGTGTCAGGGCTGCGAGTCTGACGCGGTCGGTGCGGTGCGGTTGTTCGATCGCTTGCAGTAGCCACAACCAGTGTCGAGCACTGTCGGTGCCGAAGACGCTGGTGCTGCTCGACACCACCGACGGCACACCCACTGCGTCGAGCGCATCTCGAATCAGCGCAACCTGTTTGGTCGTGCGAGTCAACACCGCAATGTCCCGCGGTTCGACCGTCCTCGGCCCGTCAGGCCGGTCCATGACGGCGTTCCCGGACAGGAGCGTCACGATCTCGGCCGCCACATCTGCAGCCACCCGAGAGCGAAGTCGATCCACCGCCGGGAATCCCGAACGTAACGGCCCTGCTCCGGTGCGCGGGAGATAGCGCAGCCGCAGCGGAGGATGTCCTGCCATGCGCGAGAACGGGTTCCGCGCTTCGACGCGATGGACGACGATGTCGTCGTGTCCGAGGGCGGCACCTCCGTAGAGGTGGTCCAACGCGTCGAGGAGCCCGGAGTCGCTACGCCAGTTCGCCGTCAGCTCGTACAGATGATCGGCCGACTGCACCGCATCCAGATAACTCAGCACTTCGGCACCGCGGAAAGCGTAGATGGCCTGCTTCGGATCTCCGACGAGGATCAATGTCGTGTAGCCGTGAAAGGCCCGGCGCAGGATGTCCCACTGCATGGGGTCGGTGTCCTGGAATTCGTCGATCAACACGACACGGAACCGGTCTCGCACGCGCGCGCATGCTGCCTCCCCGTGCACGGGATCGGACAACACCGAGTGCAGCAATCCGAGTAGATCGTTGTAGTCGCGGATGCCGAGAAGACGTTTGCGACGCTCGACCTCACGGCGGGCCTCCCGAGCGAACTGCACCCGCAGGGCGGCTTCCCGGTTGCCGTCGTCACCGTCGAGGTCGTCGATGTCGGGATACAGGATCGACTGTTGATCTCCGACGGCAGCCGCGGCCAGTTGTTGGGCGTCGCGTCGCCCGAACGGTGGTGCCTCGTCGTCGCCGCTGAACATCTGCAGATACAGATCGTCGACCACCTGCTCGAGCAGATCCGACACCGACTCGACGAACGTGGATTCGGGTTCGCGCTCACCCGCGATACCCAGCCCGTCGAGCATGCGTTGACAGAAGCTGTGCGTGGTGACGATCGTCCCGGCGTCGAAGTCCGACAGCGCTTTACGCAGTCGCCGGCGCCGCTTGTCCACTTCGTCGTCGTCTGCCGCGGCGAGAAAGGCGACGAGGGGGTCGCGAGCACCACGCGCAGAGTCCGGATCACCGAGGTCTCGGGCGATCGACGCGAACCGGCTGCGGGTGCGATCGCGCAGTTCCTGGGTCGCGGCCCGACTGAACGTCACCAGCAGAAGATCCGAGATTTCGGCCAGTCCTTCGGCGATGTACCGCGCCGCGAGTCCGACGATCGCGTACGTCTTGCCCGTTCCTGCACTGGCCTCGAGCACGGTCGTCCCGGTCGGCATCGGACCCAGTAGGTCGAATCCGCGTGCGGCGGTCATGCGCTCCCCATGTTCTCTGCGGCCAGCAATGGATCCCACAACCGGCGGGAGAGAACTCCGAAGCGGCTCTGCTCGTTCGCGGGGTCGGTCTCGTCGTCGAGAGGGCTCGGATCGAGCAACGTTCCGAACGAGAGCGTCGGGCCGTGCACGTATCGCAACGATCGGTCGGTGCCGTCACCGAAATCGCCGCGCCACGCCCAACCGGCAGATTCGTATCCGTCCTCGATCGATCCGCCGCCGAACCGCTTCTCCGCGTAGGCAGCTGCCGTACCGGTCGAGATCGGCAGCGGCGCAATCAATCCGCGATCCCGCAGGTTTACCACGTCACGGAGTACCGCGAGGGGATTCGGAGGGGTCGTCAGGCGGGACCGGCGAGGCGGACGCATTCCGCTGGCGCGCCCGATGGTGACCGCGCTCCACTCCCCCGGCTCGGACGCTGCCACCGCCAGCAGACGCACCCACGCCGCGAGCCTGTGCTTGGCCGCCAGCCGTGAATAGGACGAACGCACGAGTGTCCGGTCGTGAATGCCGGTGACGGTACCGGTCAGACGTCGCCCATCACCGAGATCGACCACGATGTCGGTGGTCTCGGCCGGGCCTTCGTGAAACGGCGCGGCCGCGTCGGCGATGATTCCGACGACTCGGCGGATGTCGGACATCTCGCGTCGACCTTGATGAAACGGAGGCAACGTGCCGCGCCGCCACTCGGCGTCGGCGAATTCGCCGATGTCCGTGCCGGCCAGCACCGCTGCCAACATCCGATCGCCGATGTTCCACCGAGCCAACGGATCCAGTTCGATGTCGAGACTGTCCGCCAGATCGTCTTCGAGCTCGGGAACTCGAAACCCGAGACGTTGACGCAGAAACGCCTGAACCGGATTCTCCACGAACGCGATCACGTCGGCGAGTTCCACGTCGCCCGAATTCGCTGGGGGCAATGCATCTGGCAAGAACAACGGCACCGGTACGGACGGCCGCTGCTGAGACACTGCGCCTGCCAACGCCACCGTGTCGAAGCTGAACGGGTGTCGGGCCTCGAAATTGCGAGGATCGAAGGGCTGCAGTGGATGCCGGTGTTCGACGCTACGGCCGGCGGTCACGTCGAGGACGTCCATCAACTCGCGCAGTGGGATCGCGGGCGGCTTGGTCGATCCGTCGACGGGGTCGGCACCGGTGTAGAAGAGCAGTAGCTTTTCTTCGGCGGACATCACGGCGTCGAGCAGTAGCTGTCGGTCCTCGCTGCGGATGTCGCGTTCGCCGACGGCCGGGTCGCGTGCGAGGACGTCGTCTCCGTCGAGGCTGCCGACGCGGGGGAACACCTCGTCGTCGAGACCGAGAAGGATTACGACGCGGTGCGGGACCGATCGCATCGGCACCATCGTGCACACGGTGAGCTCTCCGGTGCGAAAGTTCGCTCGGGTGGGGCGGCCGGTGAGCCGGCCACCGAGCATGGCGCGCACGTCCGCCAGCCGCAGCTCGGCGGTGTCGCCGTGCTCGGTGGCCTCGGCGATCTCGCGATGCGCTTGAGCCAGTTGCCATTCGTCGGCGGTGGGCACGTCGGCAAGTAGATCGAGGGTGCGGCCGAGCTGCCGCGTCCATTCGGTCACCGGGGCGCGCCCGGACAGCGCCCGTAGTACCGAGGCGAGCCGGTCGACCAGCTCGGCGAATCGGCCCGCGAGCCCGATGTCGTTACTGTCCACGTCGTCGAGGGGCAGCGCGAGGTCGAGATAGTCGTTCCCACTCTCGTCCGCCGCTACCCCGAGGAGGATACGGTCGAGTGCGGACTTGAAGGTGTTCTGCCGAAAGTTGTTCAAACCGAAGGATTCTCGTTGTCGTACCGTCAAACCCCAGCGGGCTCCGGACGTGGCAACCCATTCGCGGAGGCGTTCGAGGTCGTCGTCGGTGAACGAGAACTTCTGCCGCACAGGGCCGCTCGCCGCGAAATCGAGTAGTTCGCTGGCCGTCACTCGCCCCTCGGAGAAGTCGAGCACCGTAGCCACCACATCCAGTACCGGATTGGTGCGACGCAGGCCCCGATCGGCGAGCCGGACCCGCAGTCGATGACCGGGATGCACCAATGTGGCCTGGCCGAAATTGGCACGGATCAGCGGCGCATAGGTCTCGACGTCCGGGCACATGACGAGCACGTCACGGGGTTCGAGAGTCGGGTCGTCGGTGAACAGATGCAGTAGAGACTCGCGCAGCACCTCGACCTGGCGGGCAGGCCCATGACATGCGTGAATCTGCACGGTGCCGTCGGCGAGCGCTGGATCGCCGACCGTCGTTGCGTGAGAGGGCACTTCGTCGCCGGCGATGTCGGATTGGATCGTTCCGAGCAAGGTCCGCGTTGGTCCGGGCCCTTCGTGGTGCACGGTGTGATCGGCGATCGAGCCGATGGTTGCCTGCAGTTCCCGCACGTCGCGCGACAGACTCGCCAGCAGCGGGTGCTCGACGGCCAGGGCGGTCACGTCGTCGCGCCGTCGGGTGGCCGCCGGGACGTCGGCGAGTGTGGACCACATCGACGGGCTGGGGTGTGGGATCCAGATGTGGACGTCGCGGTGGTGCGCGAGTGCGTGCAGGATGTCGAGCTGGTCGGCGGTCAGCCGAGTCGGACCGAACACCGATAACCTGGACGGTAGGTCCACCGCGTTCGGTTCCGATCGCAGTGTCGAACACGTATCGGGAAGGCGCTCGGCGGGACTCGGACTGCCGATCCGCTCGCGCACCAGGCTCCATATCCGCGGTTGCCACGTCAGGTCGTCGTCCAGTTCCTGGCCGAGCCCGTCGGTGAATCGTCCGGCGCGCCAGTCGCGCAGCATCTGGGGTCGCTGAGATCCGTAGGCGCGGAACAGCTCCGCGATGTGCGCGGCCGTCGACCAGCGGCGCCCTACCCGATGATCGTCAGACCCCGATCCCAGATGCTTGGAGAGCACCGCGGCCCACGGTTCGGTGCGGCAGTCGTCGATCACCGACAGCGCGGTCCACAGCACTCGATTGTGCGACCACGGGTCGTCGTCGGGATCGATGCCGTCGACCTCGGCGATGGTGCGCGCGACCAATCTCGCCGGGCTCGGGAACTCGATGTTCGCGGCTATTCCATCACCGTCCGGAGTCCCGAGGACGCTCGACAGACGCTGGGTGAGCCACCGCTCGACACCTCTTGCCGGCACCGACACGATTTCGGGCACGAAGGCATCGGGCAGCGGCTCGGACAGTACATCGGCGAGGGCTGCAGCGAGCGTTCCTGCACGTTCGGCGCGGTGGAGCGTCAACACGGTCGAAGTCCCCTGCCTGCTCGTCTGAGAACGCCCGAATTCGGACTGGTGACGACCCTACTCGAGCCACCGACAAGTTCTGTCCGGTGAGTCGAGCCCTCGGCACCGGTCCGTATATGCAGAACCCGACAGCAACGGAGGAGAACGGCATGTTCAGATACATTTTCGCGGTCGTGGCGGTCCGGGATATCGATATCGCGAACGCCTGGTACGAGAAGTTGTTCGACCGCCGGGCGGACAACAATCCGATGTCGACACTGGTGGAGTGGCAGGCCGCTCCCGGAGCATGGGTGCAGGTGACCGTGGATTCCGAGCGTGCAGGCTCGTCGCTGTTCAATGTGGCGGTCGACGACCTCGAATCGTTCGTGTCGGCGGCCCACTCGCGCGGAATCGACTTCGCCGACATCGTCGAAGCCAACAAGGGCGTTCGGCTGTCCACGGCCACGGATCTCGACGGCAATTCCATCACCGCTATCGGCGGTTTTCGCGAGCACTACTGAGCCGGGGCGTGCCGTCTCGGCTCGAGGTGTAACGACGCTCGCACGCGGTGCGACATGGTGGAAGGAAATGCGACCGCCCGGTTCGGAAGAACGTGGGGTTGCTCCCGTCTCGCGGACACCCTTCGCCGCGAGGCCGACACCCCGTGACCCGAGGACGATCCGACATGACCAGTGCCTACCCACCACCGTTCCAGCGCCCCGCACCCGAGCCAGCTCCTTCTCGCCGACCCCTCGTCGGCAAGATTTTCGCCTGGGCGGCAATCATTTTCGGCGCGATCTTCTTGATCGGAGCCATAATCTCGTTCGAGTTCGGTGCGGTACTCGTCGGCGCATCGATGCTCGCTTCGGGCGTCGCGTACCTTCGGTTGTCCCCCGAGCGTGGACGCAAGGGTTGGGCCGTTCCGGCGATCGCTGTTCTTCCGGCATTGATCGTCATGGGACTGACGGGATCGACCGAACCCGAGAAGGTGGCCGTCACCCCGGTCGCGGCCGTGCCCGCGCTACCCACCGTGACGACGACCTCCGCACATCCGACGACCACCACACCGGCACCGACCACGACAACCACGGCCGCACCCACAACAGAGCCCGTCGCCGCGATCGTGGAAATACCGACGACGTCGGAGTACATCCCCGATCCCGAGCCCGTCTACATTCCCGAACCTGTCTACATCCCGGAGCCGGTGTACACACCCGAGCCCGTCTACACCGTTCCCGCGCCGTTGGCAGCGGTGCCGGAGAGCGCCTACTACGCAAACTGCTCCGCGGTGCGTGCAGCAGGCGCAGCCCCTATCTACGCCGGCGACCCGGGCTACAGCAGCAAACTCGACCGCGACGGGGACGGGGTCGGCTGCGAGAACTAATTCACCATCCGCCGTGTCAGCTCGGCAGCCTCGCGGGAGTATGCGACCAGCATGACGAGGTCGACGGATGGCCGCGCTGCCTTGACGGCAACGACCTGTTGGGTGATGGCGTCGTGCATCGGCCAACCGTAAGACCCAGCTGAAATGAGCGGAAACGCAATGGATTTCAGATTCATCGACGCCGCCAGCGCCAGGCTGCGCAGGTAGCACAGGCGTAGTAGTTCGGATCTGTCTTCGTTCTTCGAATAGCGCGGGCCGACGGTGTGGATCACGCATTCGGCGCGCAACCTGCCTGCGGTGGTGGCCACAGCGGCACCGGTGTCGAGGCCGTGGGGCAAGGTGGTGGCCCGCAATGCCTTGCATTCCGCGAGGATCGTGGGGCCTCCGGCCCGATGCAGCGCGCCGTCCACCCCGCCACCGCCGAGGAGTCGGGTGTTGGCCGCATTGACGATCGCGTCTGCGGCCACCTCGGTGATATCACCATGCACTACGTCGATGATCGTCATGCGTCGTCCATTTTCTCGGCGATCGCGATGGCGATGCGATCGAGGTCGTCGGCGCGCAGCCCCGGGTAGCCGTGGACCAGCTCGCGCCACTGCGTCGGGACCGCAGACGCACCCCACCGTGCGCCGAGAAGTCCGCCTGCGATCGCGGCGGTGGTATCGGTGTCCCCGCCCGCTCGAACACACAATTCGAGTGCGGCGGGAAGGGGCAGCGATGCGTCTGCCGCGCGATGTATCGCCCACCAGGCCGTTTGGAGCGCGTGCACGACCCAACCGTTCTTCGGGAAGTCGGTCGGCTCGCCCTCCCGAGCGCTGCCGAGCAGCGGCTGCCAGAAGTCCCGGACATCGGGTTCTTCGTGGCGCAGGAAGTCGGCGATACCGTCGTACGTTCCGTGTAGCACCGCGTGCCGGATCGCGTGCGACCACAGTTGACATGCCTGACCGGCACGAGGATCGGAGTGGGTCAGCGCGCTGATCCGCTCCGCAGCAGCCCGGCATCCGGTCACGTCGTCGAGATAGGCCAGCGCGACGGGCGCGGTCCGCATCAACGAGCCGTTTCCACCGGTCCGGCCGGTCAGCGACGCCGCGACCGCGGCCATCTCCGATCCGGTGCTCGCTCTCTGCGACAGCACTTTCCGGGTCTGATTGCCGACGTCGGGAGGATTCACCGCGAACCAGGCGCGGAAGTTCGCTGCCACCTCGTCGACGTCTCCGCCGATCTCGAGAGCGCTCGCAACGCAGAGTGCCATCGACGTGTCATCGGTCCATTCCCCCGGGGCCCAGTCGAACGCGCCGCCCCCGATCATCGCAATAGCGGTCTCCGGCGTCGGATATCCGAATTCGTACCCCGCGCCCAACGCATCGCCCACTGCAGTGCCGAGCAGTACCCCACGCGCCCGATCCCGCTGATTGTCGGTCAAATTCATTCACTACCCCTTAGATCGTTGTTGATCTAACAATAGATCAGACTTGCGCTAAGCTGCAACCCATGACGTGGACGGACCGAGACGGCAAGGCTCTGACCGATTACCCGCGCCCTTCGGTTGCGGTCGATGTCGCGGTCCTGACGGTCCGTGAACAGCAGCTACAGGTCGTTGTCGTGCCCTCGGAGCGGGGCCTCGCACTTCCCGGAACGTTTCTGCGCCCGTCGGAAACCCTGACCGAAGCCGCCGAACGCGCACTCGAGTCCAAGGCGAACATCGTCGATCTGCAGTTCCACCAACTCAAGCTCTTCGACGAGCCCGGCCGCGACGACCGCGGTTGGGTGCTGTCGATGGCGCACGGCGCAGCAACACCGAGTCGATCACTGCCTGCGACAGCCGAATCGGTCGCCATCGACGGTGTGGTGCCGGGCTCGACGCTGGCGTTCGATCACAGCGAGATGGTCACCGAGGCAGTGCTGGACCTCCGAGCTCGCTACGCGCGAGAGATCGACCCTGCCGGATTTCTGGATTCCACCTTCACGCTCCTCGAACTGCGATCGCTGTACGAAATCGTCTTCGATCGCGCGTTCTCCAAAGACACGTTTCGCCGCCACGTCATCACCGCGCTCGAGGGAACGAGCACGACGACGACGGCAGGTGGCGGTCGCCCGGCCGAGCTGTACCGCCGGGCACCCGAGGCTGCACTGGCCGCTTCCGCGGACTCGTTCCTTCGCGGCTAGAGGCGTCGCGCGACGAAACCGGACATGCCAGCGGATAAGCTGCGAGCCATGGGATCGAAGCGGCCTGCCAACCGCGGACAGAAACGTGCAGAAAAGACCAAGGCCCGGCAACGGCGTCACCAGCAATCCCGGCCGGCACCGACCGGTGTCGTATCCGAGCGGATCAGCGATCTGATCGACGGTTTCGTCGAGTGGCTCGACGAGAGCGAGATGTCGGAGCAGGCCGAGGCAATCTCACGGTTGGTGTCGTCGACACTGACCCAGTTGTCCGGTGCGCGCCACGGGTTCTCCCCCAGCGCGTGGATTCCCGCCGATGCGCACCTGCTGGTGGATGCTGCAGAACGCATTCTGCAGGAGGAATCGGAGACAGCCGAGGACACGGCAGTGAACCTCGTTCTGACGTCACTGCAGTATTTGACATTCCTCGACGAGACCGATCTGTGGGACGGCAGCCCCGAGGACTACGCACACTGCATGGAAGACCTCTCCGACTTCCTCGAGGGCGACGAGCCCGACATGCTCGACGCAGACGACATCGATCTGCCGAACGTCTCGCTCGACCAGGAGCTTGCGGCCATTTCGGCTCTGCCGCTGTTGCCTGCGCTCGATGACATCGTTGCTCGCGTCGCCGACGGACTGGCAGTGTCGGACGACGTCCATCTACGCACCGCCGTCGGCCCGGCTCCACTCGACCCCGCCGGACTCACCGAGTCCTCGGACGTTGCAGCCGTCGATTACTGGTCGACGGCCATCGCGACCGAACTGGTCCGGATCGACGGCCACACGGCCAAGCTCGGCGACAACGCCCCCTCTCTGGCCAAGCGTGAGGCGGAGACCGTTCATGAGCTGGTTGCCGAACACGTCCGCGTGCAGCTGTCCGGAGACGCCGACGACCCCGACGTGTCCCGTTCGCTGGCCAACACGTTCGCGGTGCAGACCCTGCTGGCCGCGATGACCGACGAGCTGCCTCTGAACAACGAGGGCGAGGACTACGCCGATCTGGAGGGTGAGGACCTGCGGACGGCGCAGCTGATCGACCATCGGGTTCGATCTCTGATCGAGCAAGGCATTCTCGTGCGAATCGAAGAGGTCCTGGCGGTTCCACATGCGCTGCGTCCCGCTGTTCTGGACGGGGTGGCCGAGGCGCACCCTTTCGGGGCGCTGGACGAGGAGACGCACGAGCCGCTCGAGGACTCGGCGTCGTCGTGAACGCACTCGCGCGCGCCGAGACTCTGTCGGTGCTCGCCGCTAGTGTGACCGACGCCGCGTTATCTCAGCGCGATTCGGGTAAGGAGCCGACATGAGCGATTCACTCGAGTTCGACTTCGACGTCGACTCGGCATGGATGCACTTCCAGCGCCGGCTCGGCGAGTACGTCAGCGCCATGCGCGACGGTGACGCCTTGGTGATCGAGTCTCGATACGACAGCACGGACGGCGTTCCCGACACCGCGGCCTGCGTCCAGTTCTACGCCTGGGATCTCGACATGGTTCGCTGCGAGCTGCCCGCCAACGAGCACCTACACAGTAGTCGCGCCATCACCGACGCTCAGCGAGAAGCACTGAACGCGTTGGGCTTTCGAACGTCTCGGGATTCCGAGCCGACGCCACCCCACGTCGACCGCAATCGCTCGTGGTCCGATGATCTGGCGAAGAAGACGGTCGCGGTGTTCCGTGACATCTGGGGCCTGCCGCACCCGTCTTTTCTGAGTTCGCGGGCCACCGGACGCTACGACGTGCCGAGCTTCGAGGCCAGCACCGAACCCGTCTCGGCAGTCGTTCCACTGTGCGTGCAGCCGAAAGGCAAGGACCACCTGCAGCAACTGGTCGATCGTGCACTCGAACCCTGGTTCGGCTTTCCGCCCGATCACGACCCCGACGGCGACATTCCTCTGCGATTCGTCAACGGCACCGCATACGTCACGGTCAAATCCACCGAGCCGGTCGTCGAGATCAACTCGACGTTGGTGCACGCGGTCACCGGTCGCACCCGCGCGGCCGAGTTGCTGGTCGATCTCAACGTGCAGCTTCCGGATGTGATGTTGCATCTCGTCCAGGACTGCATTGTGGCCCAGGTACGTGTCAGCGGATCACCGTTCGTGGCCGATCACCTGCTGTGGGCGGTCCGGATGCTCTCGCACGTGTGGGAGCAGGTCGACGACAAGTTCGCCGAGGACTTCGGGGGCAGGCTCGGCGAACCGACCCCTCCGGTCCTCGAAGGTGACGACTTCCCGGACGGTCTGCTCGCGTTGATTGAGCTGATCGCGGATTCGCCCGATGCTGTCGAGCCACGCACCGTCCTCGAGTGCTGCTCTTCGGACCGTGACGTGGTCGTGTCGTATCTCCGCATCAGCGCCGAGCAGGAGGCATCGTGGCGCGGCATGGCGGTAGCCGCGGACCTGGGCGACGAACACTGCGATGTGGACGAGGCGGATCGCGAGGCCGCGAACTGGGGCAGCGCAGTGGCTGCCCTGCGGGAGGTGCTGCGGAGCACCCCCGAACAGGTCACTCCTGTGGTCGATCCGTCGGCGATCCAATTGCAGCTATTCGAGACCGACGAAGTCGCGGAGGTGTCCGACGAGCGTTCGGACGATCAGTAGCGCCATCCGAACAGCAAAGTTTCGACGGGCTTCCCTTTCATGTTAACTGGGGTTACATTAACTCCATGTTCGCATCACGTTTGGAGAAGCCATGACACTGACGACCGGCACCACGTCCGTTTCGGTGGACATCGACGCCACGGATGAGCAGCAGTACAACGAAACACTCACGTTGCTGTCCGAGGGTTCGGTGCACAAACACTTCGATCCTTACGTCGACATCGACTGGGAGTCCGAGAAGTTCGCGGTTCCCGCCAATGATCCCCGCTGGGTACTGCCCGCCAAGACCGACCCTATCGGGGGCCATGACTGGTACAAGTCCCTGCCGCTGGACCGGCAGATCGAGATCGGCATGTGGCGTCAGGCCAATGTCGCCAAGGTCGGCCTGCAGTTCGAGAACATTCTGATCCGCGGCATGATGCAGTACGTATTCTCGCTGCCCAACGGTTCGGCCGAGGCGCGCTACTGCACCCACGAATCCATCGAAGAGTGCAACCACACCCTGATGTTCCAGGAGATGGTCAATCGGGTGGGTTCCGACGCTCCCGGCATGAGTCGACCGATGAAGATGCTCTCGCCGTTCATCCCCCTGTTCGCGACGCTGCTACCCGAATTGTTCTTCGTCGGCGTCCTCGCAGGCGAGGAACCCATCGACCACATCCAGAAGTCGGTGCTTCGCTCCGGCGAAGAGATCCATCCGATCATGCAGAGCGTGATGGCCATTCACGTGGCCGAGGAGGCTCGCCACATCTCCTTCGCGCACCAGCTCCTGCGTCGTCGTGTGCCCAAGATGTCCAAGATCGGACGCTTCCTGCTGTCGCTGGCCTTCCCCGTCACGATGCGCATTCTGTGCGACGTCATCGTCATCCCGCCGAAGAAATTCTGGACGAAGTTCGACATTCCGAAGAGCGTCAAGAAGGACCTCTTCTGGGGAACCGAGCAGTCGCAGCACGCTCTGCAGGACTACTTCGGTGATGTGCGCATGCTGGCCACCGATACCGGAATGATGAACCGGGCGGCTCGCCTGATGTGGAAGCTGTGCGGAATCGACGGCAAGGCATCACGTTTCCGTAGTGAGCCGGACCGCAGCTCCAGCCAGTTCGCCGCATAGCCCTCTCGACACCCCACGCGCCAGTTATCCGTACAGCAGCGCCCGCCGTCAGGAACCCCACATGCCCCACGTCGTCACCCAATCATGTTGCAGCGACGCGTCATGCGTCTACGCGTGCCCCGTCAACTGCATACACCCCACCCCCGACGAGCCGGACTTCCTGACGGCGGAAATGCTGCACATCGACCCGCAGTCGTGTGTCGACTGTGGTGCCTGTGTGTCGGCCTGCCCGGTGGACGCCATCGTTCCCAAGGCCAAACTGACCGAGGCTCAACTTCCATTCCTGACGATCAACGCCGACTTCTACAAGCAGGAGCGGCCGCCACGGCCGATTCTGGCTCCGGTCACGCCGGCCGCCTCGGTGTCGAGAGATCGCCAACCGCTCCGGGTGGCGATCGTCGGGTCCGGACCGTCAGCGATGTACGCGGCCGACGAGCTGCTCACGCAGCCGGGGGTCAGCGTCGATGTCTACGATCGGCTTCCGCAACCGCACGGTCTGGCACGCCTGGGCGTTGCACCCGACCACCAGAAGACGCGTCAAGTGTCACGGCTGTTCGAAACCATCTCGGCGCAAGAGGGATTCACCTATCACCTCGGCGTCGAGGTAGGAAAAGACGTGACGCACGACGAGTTGATGGACACCCATCACGCCGTGATCTATGCGGTCGGAGCGTCGTCGGATCGCGAACTCGGTATCCCCGGAGCCGAACTGCCCGGGCGCACGTCGGCGACCGACTTCGTCGCCTGGTACAACGGCCATCCCGATCACGCTCACCGCACGTTCGATCTGTCACACGAACGAGCGGTCGTCATCGGCAACGGCAACGTCGCACTCGACGTGGCCCGGATCCTGACCATGGACCCCGACGCACTCGCCGCGACCGACATCGCCCCCCACGCCTTGGAAGCGCTGCGCCACAGTGCCATTCGAGAGGTGATGGTCGTCGGTCGGCGCGGCGTGGCGCAATCCGCATTCACGGTGCCCGAATTCGCGGGACTGCTGACCGTCCCCGATATCGATCTCACCGTCGACCGCAGCGAGCTCGCACTGGATCCGGTGACGGTACGACTGGCCGGCACCAACGACCTGCCTCACGCCGTCGCCCAGAAGCTGCAACTGCTGCGGCACGTCGACGAGTCACCCGAGCACATCGACGGCCGAAAGCGCGTCACGCTGCGCTACCTGCTCTCCCCCACTCGAATCCTGGGCACGGATCGGGTCACCGGGGTCGAGTTCGAGCGCATGGGTCTGACCGCCGACACCGACGATGTGGTGCGCAGTACCGCCACCGGCGAGATCGAAACGATCGACGCCGGCCTCGTCCTCACCTCCATCGGATACCGCGGCGTCGCGCTGCCGGGAATTCCGTTCGATCACGCAGTCGGCATCATCCCCAACCTCGGCGGCCGCGTCCTCGAGGAAGTGGGCGGATCCCCGTCGACCGGTACGTACGTCACCGGGTGGATCAAGAGAGGACCTTCGGGCTTCATCGGCACCAACAAGTCGTGTGCTCAGGAGACCGTCGGACATCTGGTCGACGACTTCAACGCAGGCCGCCTGACCGATCCGATCGATCTGCCGAGCGCATGGACGGCGAGCTCGGGTCGAGGGTCGCTGCGTCGCTCGAAAGACAAATTGCTGGCACTGCGCCGATCCTGACCGCTCGGGTCCGACACCCCACCCGGCCGGGATCAATGCGACTGTCAGTCGTTCTGAGTGCAACAAAGCCACATTCATCCGGTCCGGGCGTGAGGTTGAAGCGACGACCATCGGGGTAGATTGGGGTGTATCGGCCACCGATTCGCGGCGGGCCAACACCTCGAGGAGACCGAGATGCCGGGCCTGCGTCGCATCACAACCACAGCCGCTGTCCCATTTGTCGGAATTGCCATGGCGCTCGCGTGCGCCGCACCGGCGCAGGCTCTGCCCACACCGGGCGATCTGGCAGATGTGCCGGCGCGGACGTCGATCTCGTACGAACACGTCCCGACGGGTACGTACGTCGGCAGCGCAGAGGACAATTCGGCGCGCCCGGGGTTGTCGACGGTCAAGCTCTACATGGCCGACTACGTCGTGCGCTTCGGAGACGGTTCGCCGCGAGATCGCGACCTGGCCGCACGCATGGTCCAGGTCAGTGACGACGGTGCCGCCTCGGTACTCGACAACAAATATCCCCAGGCCATCGATTCGACGGCAACGGAGTTCGGACTCACCTCTACCTCGCGGGGCGGTTTCTGGGGCAGTTCCTACACCAGCACAGCCGACACCGTGCGATTCCTGGCGGCGAAGAAGCGAACAGACCCCGCCAGCCCGGTCCTCGGCTGGATGAACTCCGCCGCACCGGTTGCAGCCGACGGAACCGTGCAGGACTGGGGCACCCAGCAACTACCCGGCGTGACCGGTAGCAAATGGGGATGGGCCGACGACGGATCGAGCGTGGTTGCGTCCACGTCGATCGGTGACGAGTTCGTCGTGGCTTCCAACACGTATGGACCGCGCCGCTCACAGACCGACGACGTCCTGGCAGCGCTGGGCGGCGTCGAGTTGACGGCACCGCCGCTGCTTCTCCTGTACCGAACCTTCCCGTGATTCCCGGCCTGCCGTCGGTGGAAGAACTGCTGCTGATGCTCGCTCCTCGCTGACATGTTCGAATAACTTGTCGGACCCCTCCCCTACTCTGCGATTCACCGAAAAGTTCGGGGACCACACCGGGGGACGTGGAGGGGACGACGATGAGTCGTATCGATCTGGACAGCTTTCAAAATTTTCACCGCACCGGTCAAATCCGGCCGGACGCGGATCCGGTTCGCCTCGTCGAAATGGGCCTCGACTACGCCACTCGAGGGTCAGGGTGGAAGGCGTACGTTCGGCTGGTTGCAGACCGTCTCGCGAAATTCGAGTACACGCCCGAGGTCGATCCTGCGTACGCCGTATCAGCACGGATACTCGACCACTCTGTCGACAGGTTGTTCGAGATCGGTTGGCAGCCGGCCGAACTCGCGCACGCTACTCGAAAGATGGTCGGGGGCGCGGCCGGGATGCTCGTGGTGGAGGCGATCGCCACCCATGCGGGGCGTTCCTCTGCCCTCACCAACGCACCCGATTCCTGGCGAGAGCAACTGATCGATCTGAAAATCGATTCCACCGCAGGCGTGTCCGTCGACCGTCTCCGGAGGTGGTGTGCGAGGCCTCGGGTCTCCACGTCCGACTCCTGGAACACGGTGTTGACCGTCCTCGGTCATACGACCTCACTGGGTTCACTCGACAAGCTGGTTCCCATTCCGTCGCAGTGGTCGTCGGTTCGATCCTCGCCCGCACCGTCATCGGCCCGCAAGAGTGGCGTCTCGGATTCCAAGATGCTGGGCAAGATCCGGGGGTTACTGGCAAAGGCGGAGTCCACCCAGTTTCCAGCCGAGGCCGAGGCGTTTTCGGCGAAGGCTCAAGATCTCATGACCCGCTATGCCATCGACCATGCGCTGCTCGAGTCCGACAACCCGCGCGGTTCGATCGGCGACGTAACCACCCGCCGCATCTTGGTCGACAGTCCGTACTCGGAGGCCAAGTCTCTTCTCCTGCACAGTGTTTGCGAAGCAAATGGTGCCCGAACCCTGTGGTACAAGCGATTCGCTCTGGTCAACATCGTCGGGCTCGAAGTCGATCTGGATTTGTGCGAGCTGCTGTTCACATCGCTACTCGTGCAGTCTTCTCGCGCACTCGACGAACTCGCCGAATCACCGGAAGCCCGAGGTCGCAGCTTCAGAAAATCTTTTCTGATCGCGTACGCCCACCGTATCGGCCAGCGCTTGCTGGAAGCTCGGGAGCGAGCTACAAAGGCGGCGTCGGAGCATCACGGTAGCGCCTTGCTGCCGATCTTGGCCGAGCGCAGCGATGCCGTGAACAAGGCATTCACGGCCATGTATCCGTCGACAACGGAGGTGCGTATCGAGGCACGCGATCATGCGGGTCGACGTGCAGGCCGTGCCGCCGCCGAACGCGCCGACCTTACCGGTGGGCGCGAACGTATCGACAAATCAGATCTGGCCTCGTAGTGCGCGCTACATTGGCTGGCATGACCGGTCTGGATACTCCGCTGACACCACTTCGCTTTCTCGAACGCGCTGCGGAGGTTCATCCCCACAAGATCGCCGTGGAGGATGGTCCGCGCACCTTCACCTACGAGCAGTTCGCCGCCGCCGTCACCCGGCTCGCGCATGCACTGCGCGCGTCGGGGGTCGGCCACGGCGATCGGGTGGCCTACATGGCGTCGAACTCGGCAGAGCTACTGTTCGCGCATTACGCGGTGCCACTGGCCGGTGCCGTTCTGGTCGCGATCAACACCAGGCTCTCGCCGGACGAAGTTCGGTACATCTGCGATCACTCCGGTTCGGTTCTGTTGGTGGGTGATTCGGCACTGCTGGCCGGTCTCGGAACAGATCCCATCGCAGATTCGGTCACCGAGATCGTCGAGACCCCCTCGGTGGACGGCACGTACGACAGGCTGCCGCACACCACGCGATACGACGCGTTCCTCGAACGGGGCACGGACGAACCGATGGATTGGGAGGTCGACGACGAGACGTCGACCATCACGATCAACTACACCTCGGGCACCACCGGTCGACCCAAGGGCGTGATGTACACCCACCGCGGTGCTTACCTCAATTCCCTGGGGGAACTTCACCACCAGGGATTCGGGGTCGACACCCGCTATCTGTGGACTCTGCCGATGTTCCACTGCAATGGGTGGTGCACCACGTGGGCGGTCACGGCCGCGTCCGGCACCCACGTGTGCCTTCGCGGAGTGCGCGGCGACGCCATCTGGTCGGCCATCGACAACGGCGTCGATCACCTTGCCGGTGCGCCGACCGTGTTGACCACTCTCGCCACTGCTGCACAGGCACATTCACTCGATCGACCGTTGACCATCGTCACTGCGGGAGCTCCTCCGAGCCCGACGATCATCGCCAAGATTCGAGCATTGGGAGCAACGCTCGTACACGTCTACGGCCTCACCGAAACCTACGGTCCGTATTCGGTGTGCGAGGCGAAGCAGGAATGGCTCGAACTGGACGCCGACGAACAGGCCCGTCGCTTGGCTCGACAAGGAGTCGGCATGCTCACCGCAGACCGTCTGCGCGTGGTCCGCGACAAGCCTGGCCCCGGTGGGGTTTTGATCGATGTCGAACCCGACGGCACCGAAATGGGTGAGATCGTCATGCGCGGCAACAACGTCATGAAGGGGTACTACAACGACACGGCCGGAACGACACAGGCTTTCGCGGGCGGCTGGTTCCATTCCGGTGACCTCGGGGTGATGCATCCCGACGGCTACGTTCAGCTACTCGATCGCGCCAAGGACGTCGTCATCTCCGGCGGCGAGAACATCTCCACCATCGAGGTGGAACAGGCACTAGCGAGCCATCCTGCCGTCGCGGATGTTGCGGTCATCGGGGTGCCCGACGACAAATGGGGAGAGCGGCCGAAGGCGTTCGTGGTGCTGGTGGCCGGCGTGGACGTCTCGGAAGCCGAGCTCGTGGCGCACGTGAAATCGGCCATCGCGTCGTACAAGGCTCCGCGCAACGTCGAGTTCATTGTCGAGCTGCCGAAGACATCGACGGGCAAGATCAGAAAGAAGGAATTGCGCGACGCCGAGTGGGGCACGTCCGCGTCCAAGATCAACGGATAGCAACTCTGGTCACGCCATTTGCACACCGGCGATTTCGGTGACGCCGCCCTTGCCGTCGAACGACAGCTGCCGAAATGCCACCTTCTCGACGAAGAACCTGTCGTGGCTCACCAGAATCACCGCGCCGGGAAAGGCCATCAGCGCACGTTCGAGCACCTGGGTGCTCTGTAGGTCGAGGTGGTTGGTGGGCTCGTCGAGCACGATGACGCCTGCGCCGAACAACAGGCACTGCGCCAATGCAACTCGTGCCTTCTGCCCTCCGGACAGCACGCCGATCTTCGATTTGAGATCCATCTCGGAGAACTGCAGCAACGTGAGAAAGCGGTGGACTTCCTTCTTCGTCGCCGTCAGAGCGAGACTGCCCGGCATCGCGTTGACCGAGTGCGACACGGTGTCGTCGAGATCGAGATCGGCGAGCACCTGGTTGTAATAGATGAACGACGGTGCCTTGGTCTTCCATTTGATCTTGCCACTGTCGGGTTGCTCGGCACCGACGAGAATATCGACGAGAGTGGTCTTTCCACATCCATTGGGTCCAGTGATGGCGATGCGGTCGCCGCGATGCACGGTGAACGAGATGTTCTCGAAGAGTCGTTGCTCGCCATAGCTTTTCGAGATTCCCTTGATCTCCGCGAGGTTGTCGTGCACATGCAATCCGCCGTAGATTGCGGTGACCACCGTGTCGACCGGGCGGGGGCTCTTGCTCTTCTTGATGTTCGCCAGTCGACGTTTGAGCACGCCGCTGGGGTTCTTCACTGCTTCCTTACGATCACTGATCGCTTCTTGCTCGTAGGCCAGCAGCTGCTGTTCGTTGCTGAACTCACGCTCGAGGTTCTTGAGTCGAAACTGCTTCTGCTGCACGTATTCCGAGTAGCTACCGTCATAGGTCTGCAGGTGATGGTTCTCGATTTCGACGATGCTGGTGACGACCTGCTCGAGGAATGCGCGGTCGTGCGAGACAACGAGTAGCGCACCGCGGAAGTCTCGTAGCCAGCGTTCGAGCCACGCGATTCCGGCAACATCGAGGAAGTTCGTCGGCTCGTCGAGGAGCAGGACGTCCGGGGCCTCGATGAGGATCTTGGCCAACGCCGCGCGGTTGCGCCAACCACCGGACAGTCGATCGACGGGGAGCTCCCGTCGTTCGGCGTTGAATCCGAGCATCGACAACACGGTATCGATCTGCTGGTGGTAGGTCCAACCGCCACTGTTCTCCATGGCGTCGAGCAGTTCGGCTTGACGATCGACGAGCTTGTACATCTGCTTCTCGTCCAGGTCACCGCCCAATGCGGCCTCGACCTCGGCCAACTCGGTCTCGATTGCGTGGACAGCACCGAAGAGAGATTCGAGCTCCGCTTGAATGCTGCGGTCGCCGTCCAATTCGGAGAACTGCGAGAAGTAGCCGATGCGAGCACCCTCGGTGACGTCGACGGTCCCCGAATCCGGGGTCTCTCGGCCGAGAAGAAGCTGCAGCAGAGTGGTCTTGCCTGTGCCGTTGCGGCCGATCAGACCGATGCGATCGCCGTCGGCGAGGCGGAAGAACACCTCACGCAACATCACCTTCTGGTCGTATCCCTTGGCAACGTCGTTCAAGCGAATCCAGCTCAAGCGTCCACTCCTGTAAAGCACGGGGTTCGCTGAGTCGTCGAACCGACTCGCTCACTGTAGTCGCGTCGGTGCGAACGCTCCGCGTCGCCGATCAGGTCGACTCCCACAACCACAAGTAGTAATCGAGCCGTTCACGGTCGAGGTCTATGCCGTACGCATCCAAGAATGCATCGCAGTAACTCCGGCCGAAGTTGTATTCGGTACTCCAGATTGCCGGTGCCAGGTCTGCCCAACGATCGGCGACGCCCATGCTGCCCATGTCCACGTGCGCTGCGCAGGATCCGTCGGCGGCGATCAGGGTGTTCGGCATGCAGGCGTCGCCGTGACACACGACCAGTCGATCGACCGACGGAGATTTCACCGGCAACTCGCGATCGCCGATACGAGAGACCACCGACCAGTCGAACGGGCACTGCGCGACGGGGACTGCATCGTGAAAGGCGCGAAGGCCGGTTGCCGCCGCTCGGACCGCGGTGGCCGGGTCCTCCATCCAGCGATCGGCGACGGCGTTCTCCCACGGCAGAGCCTCAGTCATCATCCAGGACCCGGTAGCGTCCGAACCGGTTTCGAGGACTTTCGGAACCGGGGTGTACCGAATTACCCAGTCCAGACGACACCGCTCGTCTTCCAGGTCGATCGAGCTTTCGACCGGCGTCCACTTGACGTAGCGCGCCTGGCCGAGGCGGAATGTCATGCCTCCCAGCACATTCGACCACACAGGTTCGATTCCGTCGTACCCTGCCAACTCTCGTACGACGGTCGGGACCGCGATACCGCCGTCGGGCACGCTCATTTGCCGGTGATTGTCGCAAGTGAATCGTTCGGCGGGGACACAACGACTGGATCGCGTCCGGACCACAGATCGAGAACTGCTTTGGGGCGTGCCAACAACTCTCGTGCGTAGTTCCGCACAACAGCGAGCGTGTTGCAGTCGATGCAATCGGCGGTCACGCCGTCGACCTCCAGATCCATGTCCTCGCACAGCGCCACGGCGCGCGAGACGTGAAGGGGTTGACTGATGATGAGTCCACGTTCGACGCCGAACGTCTCTTTCGCGCGGGCGCACGTGTCGTAGGTATCGATGCCGTGATCGTCTCCGATGATGACGTCAGGGTCGATTCCATGCTCGATCAGGTACTCGGTCATAGCCTGAATCTCGTTGCCGGACTTGCCGTCTGCATCACCGGAGACAAGGATTGCCTTGATCTTTCCGGCCTCCATCAACTGAATGGCGGTGTCGAGCCGACCGGCGAGAAAGCGCATCGGTTTGCCGTCGCGCACCTGGGCACCGAGAACGATCCCTACTGGCGCGTCCGGTGCGTCGTCGACGTCGTAGACCTTGCCCGCCGTCGCGTACGCAACCCATCCGGCCGATGCCAGAACGACCGCGACCAGCGCTGCGACAACAGCGCACATCGCTTGTAGTAGTCGCCGAACCAGTCCTCGAGGCTTTGCTGTCGTACTCATGATCTCGTTTCGTCGGCTGCGGAAAACTCAACGTAGCTCACGAAATCGGCGAACCGTCGATCGCGCAGCGCACCCTCATCGATTCCACAGTGAACCCTCAGAAGAACCCTGCCCGTCGCGGCGATTGTCGGACGAGTACCGTCTTACCAGTGAATCCGCTGCTGACCTCTCGACGCTACGTCGACTTGCGTCTGCAAGCCAGCGCTACCTGTTGACGGTCCTCTAGACCGCAACCTCTCCGTCGGGCACATCGTCCCGATGAGCACTTTCTCGCCCACCTCTGTCGGCGTCTCTTCTTTTCGAAAGGCATAACCATGTCTGCGCCCAGCGCTACCCGTACGCGCCGTGTCCCTACCTGGGCAACCGCGTTCGGTCCACAGATCGTTGCCGGTCTCGTACTCGGTGTCGTGTTCGGGCTGATCGCTCGATCGATGCCCGACGCGGCCGATGGCAACGAAAACTGGTTGGTCGGTACCCTCTCGACCATCGGTTCGAGCTACGTCAAGCTGCTCACCGTCGCGGTCATTCCGCTGGTCTTCACGGCCATCGTCAGTTCCATCGCCAATCTTCGTGAAGTCACGAACGCTGCACGTCTGGCAATCCAGACGCTGTGGTGGTTCGCCATCACGGCGTTCATCGCGGTGATCATCGGCATCGTCATCGGTCTGGTCGCCCAGCCCGGATCGCGGACCAGCGCTGGGGCGGACTCGGCAGGAGATCCGTCCAGCGTCGGATCCTGGTGGTCGTTCCTCACCGGTTTGGTGCCGAACAACTTCCTCGCGCTCGGTGCGAAGACCACGGTTGCCGAGAGCGGTACCGCGACCACGTCGTTGAGCTTCAACATCCTGCAGTTGCTGGTGATCGCCGCTGCCATCGGTATCGCTGCACTCAAGGTCGGCAAGAAGGCCGAGCCCTTCCTCGCGTTCAACGCCTCGTTGCTGGCCATTGTCCAGAAGGTGCTGTGGTGGATCATTCGCCTCGCGCCGATCGGCACTGCTGCTCTGATCGGCAATGCTGTGGCCACCTACGGCTGGGACGCCATCGGTTCGCTCGGAGTGTTCACCGTCTCGATCTACGTCGGCCTGGCTGTTGTGTTCTTCGTGGTGTACCCGTTGATCGTTCGCGCTCATGGTCTTTCGGTGCGCGCCTTCTACTCGGGCGTGTGGCCGGCGACCCAGCTCGGTTTCGTCTCGCGGTCGTCGATCGGCACTCTGCCTCTCACCGAGCGTGTCACCGAACGCAACCTCGGCGTTCCGCGTGAGTACGCCTCGTTCGCGGTACCGCTCGGGGCGACGACGAAGATGGACGGTTGCGCGGCAATCTATCCCGCCATCGCAGCACTGTTCGTCGCGCAGTTCTACGGTATCGACCTGACCATCACCGACTACCTGCTGATCATCGTCGTGTCTGTGATCGGTTCAGCGGCAACAGCAGGAACGACAGGCGCGACGGTGATGCTGACTCTTACGCTGTCGACCTTGGGACTGCCTCTCGCCGGCGTCGGCCTGCTGCTTGCAGTGGAACCGATCGTCGACATGGGCCGTACCGCGGTCAATGTCACCGGTCAGGCTCTGGTGCCGACCATCGTCGCCAAGCGGGAAGGCATCTTGAATCTCGAGCGCTACAACGCTCCGCGCAACGGCGATCCCTTCGTCGACGAGGAAGCCGAAGTGGAACTGGCTCGCTAGCAGCACGTTTCGAACGACCGATCCCGACGACCGAGCAACTGGGTCGTCGGGATTTTTCGTCTATCGCGGTGGCGACAGCGCTTCGACTGTTGCCGCGGTGGCACTGTCCACGGCCTCGACACTCGCGAAATAGTGTCGAAAGAACTCGCGCATGGTCTTGATGATCTCGATCTGCTGCTTGATCGCAAAGCGAGCGGAGCCTTCTTCGCCGACAGCAAGGCGATGGAATTTGGCTCCGAGTTGTTGGGCTGACGGCAGATTGCCAAAAGCTTCAGGCCTCGACAGACCCTTGGTCATCTCGAGCATCCTGGACAGGTCGAGCAAATAAATCTCGCATGCCCTGTCACACCGCTGGGCAACGTCCGATTCGACCGAGAGCTCGCCTGCGGAGGCTCGGTCCCGCAGCATCTGCCAATGAATGAGGTTGTCGGTGAGTCCGAACGATCTGTCGGTCATGCGTCTACTTCCTCACTTCGGTAGGTGCAGCTCGAGCTTGATTGCGTGCTCCATAACCTCTTCGCACGGATCACCCAAGGTGTCTTCTGAACCAATCGTGTCCACCACGAAAATGATCAGATTTCCGTTCACGTCAAATGCGATGTCACATCCAGTCGGCGGGTTTCCTTGGTAGTCGGAGTTGTATTGAACTGCGTCACGCGAGCCGACCTGGACTGAGAGTTGCCGCTCGTTCTGTGGGCTACGCAGATACTCGTCGATCGAGTTGATCGACGACATGACGGACAGGTAGTACCAGGCCTCCGGCCCTCGTGCATCCCACGTGCAGTTCTTCCAACCCGGGTATGTGGTGATTCCAGCGAAGTCGGGTCGTTCCGTACTCACGTCCAAGCCGCTTGCTGTCACCGCAGATTTCGGGATAGTGCATGGATCGAATGGCTCTCGTGGACCCGGTGTCACCGCCGACGTGGATGTGTCCTCGCTCGCGACCGGGCTTTCATTCGTCGAGCCGGCGCATCCCGTCAGCAACAGCACCGCGCTGCACGCCACAGCAATTCGACGTCCAGACATCACACGCATTCATTCAACCTCTCGACTCCGACGGCACTGACAGGTTGGACGCACGCAACGCGCGATCGGTTCCCTAGACGGGCCGCGAGGCCTCGATCTCCTGCGACTTCACGGAAGCAGGACTCCTACGTTCGGCTGCCCACACCCACAAGGCCAGCGAGATCAATGCGATCACTTCGGCAACGACGAGCACGCGCTCCACGTAGCCGAGGGTGACCACCCGATACCAGGGTCGCGTGCCGACGGCACCGACAACGAGTGCGTATGCGATCGGGAGCAGCGTGCAGACGGACAGCACGCTCAGCCACAGTGTCGTTCGTGCCCGGACAGTCCATGGACCCTGACGAATCCAGGGCCGCGAGAACGCGAAGACCGCGACGGGGATGCTGACGAACGCCACTGCCGCACCGAGTCGATGGATCGTCCCGCCGAGGCTCAGTGACGCGTCGTTCGACCAATCTTGCTTCGGCACGGCGACAACGGCAACAAGGCCGATAGTCCACAGCATCAGACACAAGGACGCTACCGAGGTATGTCGGGTGAGCCGTTGTCGCACCGCGGCCAGCAGAGTGAAAGCAGAACCCAACGCGAGCAGGACGACCCCGATCGAGAACACCCACTGCTGTGCGCCGAGTCCGTATTCACTGATCGTGCGCCGAAGGTGCGAAGGCGTCTGCCATGCAGTGTGAGCATCGAGAACCAGAACGACCAGCGCTCCCAACACGATCGACACGGTGCCGACCTCGGCCGGACGAATCGACACGAAGACCCCTCTCACGAACGACGTCGGTCGCGTCCGACCTCCATGGTGCCCGAACCGTTGCTCGAACCCCCTTGGATCGTTGTGCGCGGAAACTCGGTCTCTGCTACGAATTTCCGCGCACATGCGGCGAAGCCGCTCTCATATGGAGGTCGGCCTGTCAACGACGGCATGGTGAAGCGGTGGCACGCACCGTCGTGTGTGCCACCGCTTCCTGTTGCCGGGATGGTGATCGATGCGAGTGGGAGGTGAGCGTGTCGTAGTGTTCCCCACCCCAGACCCCAATCGAGCTCGTCGCGGATCGCTGCCACGAACGCGGGCTTGAGGTAGCCGGCATCGGTGAGGACAGCGCCGCCGTCGCCGACCTTTCGGAGGAACCAGGTGAGCTTGGCCATCGCGATCTCGGCAACCGCCAGGTCCACCGAGCTCTCGACGGTGAGCTCGCACCGGGGCAGCAACGCCATCAGTGACGGCACCTGGGTGGGTCGTACTCGGTCGAACAGTCGCCCGATGGCCGGTGCGGCCGCGACAGCTTCGGCGAGCGTGGACCTACCGACATCGGCGGATTGCAGCACGCGGTTGACTGCATCGACCTCGAAACGGGCCGGGTCGAACGTCGGACCCCACTGGGAGAGAAGTTCGGAGTGTTCGGGGTCGGACGAGTCTGCCGAGATGTCCAGCGCCTGGGTATAGCGCGACGGACCGCCCGAGGACTCGGGAGGACACGCGCGGGCGCCGTCGAGACAGATCGAACGAAGGTCGTCGATATCGGAGTCCTCGTGTTCCAGCTCGACCGTGTGGGTCCACCCGTCACCGAAATCGTATTCGTACGTCATGACGGATCCCGGGTGCGTCAACACCTCGTCGACGCGTACCCGCTCCTCGCTGGAGGCATCGTCGTCCGGTTCGTCGTCGAGGGTCTCCTGCATTTCGAACCGTCGGGTCGCCCCCGCGGTTCTGACACTGAATGCGTGCAGGTGTCGGTCTTCCCAGCCCACGGCGATCTGCAGTACCGAATGCAACTCGGACAACAACAGATCCGATCGCACGCGCACTCGTCGCCAGATCGACGGCCGCGTGTGATCGATACTCACCCTCAGCACCAGATTCGCCAGGCCACGCGCGGCACCCTCCGTTGCGCTGGGTTCGGCCGGCTCGTCGGCTTCGGGGATATCCGGCACCACCGACAGGTGCCGAACGCGGCCGGTTCTGATCGACATGCGAACGACCCTAGCCGGATCGGTGCGGCATACCCAGGTGTCGCTGCCCGGCGCACTCGGACGCCGTCTGCGGCGATAGAGCGGACAGGCATCGCCTACTCTCGCGCGGGGCAGACTCCGTGCGCCCTGGACTGCTGCGGCTCGGTCGCCGGGGCGTCCGCCCGACTGCATCTTTCCCGGCCCGACAGCACGGGGTTGGCATAGAAAATCCGAGTGCCTCTACGCCGCGGGAAGCGTCAGTCCGTCGTTGATCGCGGACACGTCGAATGCGAGCGCATCCAGCTGAGACTCGAGCGTCGTCACGGTCAACTGGACCAAGTACTGGGCTCCCTCGCCGACCACTGCGTAGCGCGTCGTCACCGCAGCCGCGAGCCCTTGGGCGACGTAGGTGCCCCGAATGAACCGTGACGGCCAACCGACCCACGACGCCGTACTCGCCTCCCGCTCGACCCACCCGGGCATCGCGCGCCCGTCACCGAAACCCAACGCCATCAACGCTTCCGGGTCGATGGAGTGAGAGAGCTTCCCGACCAGCAAGACAGCATTCGGCGCGAAACCGTTCTCCACCAGGTTCGGCTCGACCGTCACTTGGGTCGCACCGGGAAACTGTGCCGGATCGAGCGTCTGCCACCCCGCGGGAACCGGCACCGTGATGCCGAGATCGGCCGCCGCAGCGCCGTCCAGCGGCAACACCTGCAGTGCATGAGCGTCGAGATACTCGGCGATCGTGGTGGGTTCGGACGGTCGGGTCGTGGGAGAGTCGTTCACTGCAGGCCCTTCGTGGTGGTCGATTCGGCACGACCGAGGCTACCGGCGTCCGCCGAACCTACCTCGACGACTCCACACAGCAGGTCACTGTTGTTCGGAGACAAAGCGATCTGTTCCGAGACAACGCCATCCGTGATGTCGGACCCAGATGGGTCGAAGGCCGGTCGACCGAGAACAGTATCGCGAACGACTACCGCTGCACTCGACGCTCGGTGAGTTCTTCGAGATAGCGAGCAACCGCATCGTCGTCGTGCGAATGCAGTACACGATCGGCCACAGCGCGCACCGGCTCCGCAGCATTCGATGGACACAGCGCGGTACCGGCCCACGCCAGCATGGGAAGGTCGTTGCGCGCATCTCCCACCGCTGCCACGTCGTCCTGAGCTACGCCCCACTGTTCGCACAACTCCGCCAGAGCAGTGGCCTTGGATACCCCGGCGGCGGACATCTCGATGTACGGTGCCCCGGAGTGCGTCAGTTCCACACCGACGAGACCTGCCTCGGCCACCAACGCGTACAACTCCTCGCTCGGCGTATCACTGTGTCGTGCAACAATTTTGACTGTCGGCTCGATGTCGGCCGACAAACCGTCCTCCGACAGCTCCATCTCGTGCGGGTGGCGGTGATGGTCGGCGAAGACGCACAGCTCCGCGTATCTCGACTCGGCGACGAAACGAGTGGCACCCACGGTTGCGAACGCCACACCGGGAACCAGAGATCGAACGGCGGAGGTGACAGCCGCGACCGTCTCCGTCGGCACCGACCTGGTCGCGACGATGACCGGGCTGCCATCGGCAAGGTCCAGCACCACCGCACCGTTCGCTCCCACTGCCGTACCGGTGAACCCACACGACGCCGCAAGCTCGGCGATGGAGTGCCGCGCCCGCGCCGTCGCCCACACCACCCGGATGCCGGCGGCTTCGGCCGCGGCCATCGCATCTGCCGTCCGCGCCGACACCGTTCGATCCGAACGAAGTAGCGTGCCGTCGAGATCGGTTGCGACTACCTGGATCTCTCCCGTGTGCCTCACCCGTCCGATACTGCCAGGTGCCGACGCGTCAGCCTGCCACCAACGTCAGGACCGAGATCTCACTCGGTGCGAACACCCGGAACGGCGGCCCCCAGAATCCCGACCCCCGACTGGTGTAGAGCTGCGTACGCGCTCCATGCCTGCTCAGTCCGTGCACCACCGGCTGGTCCAGTCGAACCAATGCCGCGAACGGCCAGATCTGACCGCCGTGGGTGTGGCCGGACACCTGAAGATCGACGCCCGCTCGGACGGCGTCGCCGATCTGTTTCGGCTGGTGGGCCAGCAGCAACACCGGGATCGACGGATCGGCCCCGGCCAGTGCCCCAGCCAGATCGGCACCGTGGCCGGGGGCACCCGACCCTGCTGCCGTGGCGTCGTCAACACCGGCGATGACCAAGGCATCGTCACCTCGATGCAGCACGACATGACGATTGTGCAGCGCGTTCCACCCGATGCTCTGCATGTGGTCCAGCCACTCCTGCGCCTCACCGAAATACTCGTGATTCCCGGTGACGTAGACGCGGGCGGCGGACGCGCGCATCGATTCCAGCGGCGCAGCCTGTTGCCTGCGCGTGGACACGGAACCGTCGGCAATGTCGCCGACGTGCGCGAGCACGTCCGGTTCGAGCGCGTTGACGGCGTCGGTCAGTCGCCTCGACCACACGGTTCGGTTCACCGGACCGAAGTGGGTGTCGGTGACCAGGACGACTCGCAGGCCGTCGAATCGGGCACCGAGCCGGGCGATGCTGATGCTCGTGTGCCGAACGCGCGGAGTGCGCATGGCCTCGTAATGGCCCCAGAGGGCAAGGCCGACGATCACTGTCACCGTCGCCGCCGCCGTGATTCGCGACCGCAATGGATCGTCGACACCGGCCGCCCACAGCCCGAGCCTGAGCAACAGTGAGAGCGCCGACCATACGAACGCGATCCAGGCGAGACCCAGCAGGACGTCGCCGAGACGCGCCCAGGCGTCCTTCCTGTCCCCCTCGCTGCCGGGCCGGTGACCGAGATACATCGCGGTGGGCAAGGCGAGCGCGGCAGCGATCACCAGTGCCGCGCCGAGCAGCCGAACCACCGGCGGCCACTGCGCCCCCGCGAACAGCACGGTCCACATGGGCAGCCCGAACAGCACCGCACACAGTGCAACAACCGTGGCCGGCAGCAAGATTCGCCGACGAAGCGTTCGGTCGGGCCGTTCGGGCACCGCCCTGTCGGCGTGCAGCCCCTGCGTCTGTCGATCTGCCATCGGCGGAGACCCTCTTTGCTCGAACGTGCGCGAATACCGCGAACCAGACTACGACGGTAACGAGCTGCACGCTGACGGGCCGCGACTCCCGCGGACTACACCTACGGGCTTCGGCGCGTGGTGTATCCCCGCAGTCCGTTGAGAGGCAGTTGGTGCTCGGCGACCACCTCGTCGACCGAGCTCTCGGACTCCTCGACGCCACCACTCGATTCGGCTCCGTCGACCGCGCCCCGCACTTCTTCGGAGCTGTCGACCGAATCGGATGCACCCGGTCCGTCCGAGTCCGCAGCTACGGCAGGCTCTTTCGGTGCTGTCGGGGGTGTGGACACGCGCGGAGCTCCGGTCGCGTCGATCGTGCTCGAACCGTTCGCAGCACCGGTTCCGTTGGTCGACCCCGACCGTCTGGATGTGCCGGTTCCGTTCGTGGTGTCGGTGTCGGCGGTGTTGTCGGTAGGTATGTCGAGGCGGGGCATCGTCCACAGAGACAGCACCGAATCATGCCGAACGGGTGCGTTCGTTCGTGTCGCAGCCTCGAAAGCCCCGGAATCGTCGAACTGCGAGGACTCGAGCGGTACCGGTGTCCAGGTCTCCTCGGACGCCGTTCCGCCTTCCGCACCAACGGCACCGGGCTTGATTCCCAATCGCGCGAGGGTGAACCACAGACTGTCGAGAGCACCGTCACGATCGAGGTGGTACTCCGATTCCCGCACGCGCCAGAACGTCCACCCGCATCGCTTGAGTTCCTGCTCGCGTTGCAGATCCGCCGATCGTTGCGCGGGGGTGGTCGAGAACGAATCGACGTCGCATTCGACGGCGAGGCGAGAGGACTCCCCCGTGACGACGAGCGCGATACGCCGATTGTTCACTTCGACACCGGGATTGACGTGGAAGCCACGCTCGACGAGGTCGTTGAACAGCTGCTGTTCCAGCAGCGTCTCGAACGGGGCTTTCCTGATCTCGCGCGAGACGTTCTGGGGCATCGGATCGGCGGGAGCGGGTGAGACCGACGTGACGTAGCCGAGCAGAGAGTTACGCAGGTCTGCTCGTTTGAGGCGATCGACGGTGACCGAATGGAACAGCCACAACTGATCCTGCGCCCGCGACGCGGCCACGTTGAACCGACGCTTGTACTGGTTCGAGGTCAGGGTGGCGAAGTTCTGATCCGGTGCCACCACCATCGACAGGAACACGACGTTGCGCTCGTCGCCCTGGAAGTCCGGTGGCGTGCCCACTCGCAAGCGGCGTTGTTCCCACTGCTCGATGCCGATACGTTTGATCAGCTCGTTGCGAATCTCGTCGACCTGCGACTGCCCCTGCAGCACAACGACTCCGAAGGTCAGGTCGTCGTACGCCGTATCGGCGAGGCACTCGGATATCTGCTCGGCGATGGCGATGGCCTCGGTACGGTTGACGAGCGAGGCGTTCTTTCCGGTGACCGTCGCCCCGCGAACGTACGTGTGCCGAAGCGGCGGCAGTCGATCGGAACCGAACTGCCGCACCGGCACGAGTGGCGAGTCTCCGTAGAACTGCTGACTCGACCAATTGATGATCTCCGGCATCGAACGGAAGTGCTCTCGTAGTCGCACCACCTGACCGAACCGGGTGCGTAGCATGGAGAACAGACTCGACCGCGGTGTCAGCGTCGCCCGCACGTGCTCCGGTAGATCCGGGAGATATACATCGAGGCGGTCGAACACGTCCTCGAGCGTGCCGGCCTGAGGGACATCGGCGGGCGCGCACTGCCGGTCGTCTCCCACCACGATCACCCGAGGCGCGAGGTACAGCAGGAACAGGCTCGTGATGTCGGCCTGGCTGGCCTCGTCGACGATGACGACGTCGAAGCTACCCGGCACCGGCGGAATCGACGCGAGCACCTGGGAGAGCGGCATGACCCAGGCGGGCACCGCGCTCTGTGCCTCTCGCATCGCCGATCGTGCTGCGCTGCGGTAGGTTTCGGCGTACTTGCCGGCACCCGAACCGATACTGGAAATGTGCTCGCGGTAAGTCTGCAGTGCGCGAACCTCGACGGCCGTCATCCGCTGCAGGCTGTTGAGCCAGGCACTCGCGGCAGCGAGACGCGTCGTGAGATAAGCGATATCGACATCCGCGGCGGCCAACTCCGCTTCGAGTTGCTGCTCGAGACCCCCGTGGTGCTGCTCACCGACCCATTCGCGCGCGCGACGCCACGCCCACGCCTTGGACAGCTGCCAACTGAGCTCGTCCCATTCCGGGTCTGCCGCGGTGTCCTTGACCAACTCGAACAGGGCCGGCGCGACTGCCGACAGTGTGGCCGACATCGACTCGAGCAGCAGCTGATTCTCCTGCTCCGCGCAGGCCTGAGCGTAGGCGGAGACCGCGCCTGCCAATTCCGCAGGATCGGCAGCGCCGAGGGCCGTCACCAGGTTCAGACCTTCGGGGGACGGTCCCGCGTCGATACGAGTGGCCACCGCGAACTGCAGAGCGTCCAGCTCGGCGCGGGCGATGTCGATGTCGACGCGCGCGGAGATGGCCGCAGCGGCTCCGGCTATCTCCTGAGCTTCGGCGAGGCTTCGGATCCACGGCGCAGCAGGCGACACCGTGTAGAGCCGGTGTACCAGCGCGTCACGAGCGGCAACCACTGCCGCTACGGAACGGAGCCGATCGGCGATCTGCGCAACGGTGTTGACGCGAATCGATCGAGGGCCGTCGAGGGGGACGACGATCGCCAGGTCGGACAGCAACACCGCCGCCGTCTGCACGGTGTCGAGAGCCCGAATGTGTTCCGCGACAAGCCGAGCGGCCATCGCACTCGTCGCCGGTTGCCCGTCGACGGTGGCGACGATGCCGAGAGCTTCGACGGTCTTCTGCTCCTCGCTACGCCGAAATCGCGGCTTCCATTCGATTCCCGATTCCAGCGCAGCTGCGAGCGCATCCATAGCTTGCAGAGTCGCAGCAGACGTGGACGAGCACTGCACGTCGTGCGCGCCGATGTACCGGTCGGACGCTGCGGCAGTGGCAACGAGGTCGTCGATTCCGCTGACCCGCGACCACAGGTGAGACGCTTCGCCGGACAGCACCGAGTCGGTCACCCGCGCATACGTGGCATCGAGCTCCGCGACCACTCGCACGCGAGCCGCCAATTCCTCGCAGAGAGAACGGATGTC
This sequence comes from Rhodococcus sp. KRD175, assembly GCF_017168275.1. Taxonomy (NCBI): domain Bacteria; kingdom Bacillati; phylum Actinomycetota; class Actinomycetes; order Mycobacteriales; family Nocardiaceae; genus Rhodococcus; species Rhodococcus sp. KRD175. The sequence goes on along the minus strand of NZ_JABFAQ010000004.1, from coordinate 512,974 downwards.
GGACGAGACGGCAGGTTCGACGCCGCCCAGCAACGTGATCAGGTCGGCAGCCAGCGGCGGGACGGCGTCTATCGACGTGTGCACACGTCGGCACAGCGCTGCGAGTTCGGCCGAATTCGGCAGCATCGTTTCGGGACGCGGCAGCACCTGGCGCGATCGTTGCTCGCGGGCACCGTCGGAGGTCGCAATCAGCGCTCGGAGTTGGTCGACCTGGGCACCGTCGAACGGTGGCCGGTCGGCGAGCAACGGCCCGGGCAGCCACTCGTGGGCGCCTTCGGCTGCTTTGACCTTACGTACGATCGACGCCACCGTGCCGTCGTACCCATCCGAAACATATTCGTGCACAACGGTTTCGGATTCGCGAAGGGCGCTGACACGGTTCAGCAGTTCTGTCCGACGAGCGAGCGCGGCCGCGCGGCGGGTGGTGAGCGCGTCGATCTTCTGCTGCTCACTGGCTTCGTCGAACGAGGTCTTACGCTCGGCGATCTTGGCGACGCTGCGATTCAACTCGTCCGAACCACCACGGGAGAGGTCGGTGATCGAGACGCAGAGCTCCTGCAACTCGGGCGGCAGCTTGTCGCGCAGGACTCGCAAAGCTTGTGACTTTTCACTAGTGACCAGAACCCGCTGACCTCGCGCCAGCAGCCCGGACATCAGGTTCGCGATGGTGTGGGTCTTCCCCGTCCCGGGCGGCCCTTCGACGACCACACCGCTGTCGCGTCCGAGTCGTTCGATGATCTGCGACTGCTCGGCGTTGGCCGGCAGCGGAAACAGCGGATCTTCGGCCAGCGCCGCTGACGCGCCGGCTCCGGTCCGTTCGAGCCATGCCATGCGATCGGCCGGCTCGATCGCGTCGACCAATTGCGCGAGGCCCAGCGGAACCGGTGAGTCGGCGGCGTCGAGATCGGCGATCATCTGCTCGTAGTACTCGACCAGCGCGAACGAGTCGCGGGTTCGGAGCACGAGTGCGGGTGAGACCGTCAGCGTTCGATCGTCGTCGATGTACGCGAGAGCTCCCGGGGGCCCGAGGCGATCGAGCACCTCGATCTCGTGACGGGGAACTCGCGTCGCCCATTCGCGCAAGAATTCTTCGACGCCCTCACCGAGGGGCGAGTCGACGTTGCCGTGCAGCTTCTCGGCGAGGGCCACCGAGCCGGAGGTATCGAAGTCCTTCGATCCGGTGAGCAGCTGGCCGTCCTCGAGACGCGGGGCACTACCGGCGACCAGTCGAACCAACAGGTCGCCGGTCCGCACATCACGTTCGATTCCGGCCGACTGGGTGAGGAGGTGAGTACGCACGCTGCGCTGGGGGTCGGGGTTGCTCGACGTCAGCAGACCCGACGCCACCACCAGTTCGATCGACTCGGGGCGCGAGGCGAGCTCTTGCATCATCAGTTGCAATGCCTGGTACAGCGCTGCCTTGGGCCGCCGGTCTCGATCTTCCTGAGCCCACTGCTTCCAGGACTCCGAGTACTGCTCGAAAGCCTTCTTGATCTCGTAGGCCTTGCGAATATCGAAATCGGCGTCGGACTCCTGCGCCTCGCCGCGACGACGTGATGCCGCCGTCGACGCGTCGGCGAGCTCGATCTCGCGGTAGCGACTGTCACCGACGACCTGGGGATCGAGCCAACCCGTCAGAAGCGCCGGTGGCTCGGGCGGGTCGTCGACGGCAATGCGCGGCGCCCGAAGTACGACCCCGCCCTGGCCGGCCTTCGGGTCGAGACGAACCGGAATCTCACCGGAGTACAGCCACTCGACCTGGACATGATCGTCGAACCTCAGGACCGGATTCGACCGCGCCTCGACTATCTCGCGCAGGAAGCGCAACAGGCGCGCAACCCTGCTCTTGAGCTCGTCGTCGTATTCACGACCGGTAGCCGCTGCAGCCGTCACAGTTTCCCCACAAATGCTCGAATGGCCGTCCCGCCAGGGGACAGTGCTTACGCACCCGCGTCACAGTAGCCGTTGAAAAGCAGTTGTTCACCGGGGTCCGAGCACACAGAATGCGTTCTAGTGTTCGGTCACAAAGACCGACTCGGTTGCTTGGAACGACAACAGAAAACGCGGCCCGTCCGGACACGCATGGGCCGACGATCGCAGGAGCGTCGCATGCGCAAGCTGGTCTACTACATCGCCGTCACACTCGACGGATTCATCGCCGCGCCCGACGGCACCTACGACTGCTTCGCGACCGAGGGTGATCACCTCGAGGCCATCGTGACCGAGCTGCCCGAGACGCTGCCGGTGCACGTCCGCGCCGCACTCGGCATCGATGCCCCGCCGGCGCGGTTCGACACCGTGGTGATGGGCCGGGCGACCCTGCAACCCGCACTCGACATCGGCATCACCAGCCCGTACCCCCATCTGCGGCAGTACGTGCTCTCCCACACGTTGCCTGCCGCGACGGACGCGACCGAGCCGATCGTCGGCCGGAACCCGATCGACCTGATTCGAGAACTCAAAGCCGAGGACAGCGACGCCGACGTGTGGCTCTGCGGCGGCGGCCACCTCGCGGGGCAGCTCGTCGACGAGATAGACGAGCTGTTTCTCAAGGTCTATCCCGTCGTGCTCGGCCGGGGAATCGGGCTGTTCGCGCCCGAGACCGGACCCGAGCCGCCGATCGCACGACGGTTCGAGCATCTGCACTCACGCCAGTTCGACAGCGGCGTGCGGTTCACCCGGCTGGTTCGCCCCGACGGCGGTGAGCGATGACGTATAAAGACTGAATGCCTGCCGCACCGGTGTCCGAAGGGGAGCAGCCGACTCGCCGGCCGACGACCCAGCGCGGACTACGGACCCGATCCGCACTGGTGGCAGCCGCCCGACGCGTGTTCGAGGACAGCGGCTACCTCGACTCCCGGCTGATCGACATCACCAGAGCCGCGCACTGCTCGGCTGGGACCTTCTACACGTATTTCACCAGCAAGGAAGAGATTCTGGCCGCGGTGCTCGAACAGGCCAGGGACGACATGCTGCACCCCGGCACGGAACGGGTGGACCCGCACGACGATCCCGCTGCCGTGATCGCAGCCAGCAACCGGGCGTACTTCGAGGCATATCGGCGCAACGCCAAGCTGATGGCACTGCTCGAGCAGGTCTCCAACATCGATCCCGACTTTCGCCGCCTACGCCGCGAACGCGCCGACGCGTTCGTTCGACGCAACGCACGCAGTATCGAGAGCCTGCAGAAACGCGGCGTGGCGGATACCGACCTCGATCCCCTGCTCGCCTCCCGCGCGTTGTCGTCGATGATCAGTCGTCTCGCGTTCAACCACTTCGTCGTCGACGCCGAGGACGGCAATCCCGACGCCGACTACGAGGCGCTGCTCGCCACTGCGACGAGGCTGTGGGTCAACGCGTTGCGGATACCGGACAAGAGCGTCGGACACACCGGATGAACGCCTCCTCGGCAACCTGCTGCTCGTCCGAAACCGCCTTCGTCGACCTGTACCCGTCGGTAATGTACTCGCCGGTAGCCAGAGATGGTGAGGAATCACGAATTATGCGTCCCGACAACGCTACTCGTGAGTACGAATCCGATGTGAGGCAGAGCAAAGAAAATGTCCAGTACGGAATGTGTTGTCACAGAATTGAATTGGCTCGTTCGTGATCAATCACACTCACCCCGAACGCCGTTGGCACGGCACAGGGCCCGGTTGCCGCTAGAATAAGTCGACCGGAGTGCTGCATGGGCGCAGGACCGGAGCCTGCGGAACGACCCGACAACCATCAAACGGACATGCCCAGCCGGACCCACCTCCCATCGAGTGCACCGACGCGATGTGCGCCTACACCGAGCGAAGAGAGATACGTTGTTCAAGCGGATTGCAGTAGTCAACCGAGGCGAGGCAGCAGTACGGCTGATCCGAGCCGTCCGAGAGCTCAACGCCGAACACGATTACGGCATCCGCACCGTAGCGCTGCACACCGAGGCCGAGAAGCGGGCCATGTTCGTCCGCCTGGCCGACGAAGCGGTCACGCTGCGTAAGCCGGCGAGCGGTTCGGCCTACCTCGATTACGGCGTGCTGGAAGCGGCACTGGTGGAATCCGGGGCCGACGCCGTATGGGTCGGCTGGGGCTTCGTCGCCGAGGACCCGACGTTCGCCGACCTGGTCGCCCGCTTGAACATCACCTTCATCGGCCCGTCCGCGGACGCGATGCGCCTGCTGGGCGACAAGGTCGAGGCCAAGATTCTCGCCGAGAAAGTCGGCGTTCCCGTCGCACCGTGGTCCGGCGGCCCCGTCGAGACCCGCGCCGACGCCCGTCGGCACGCCGCGGCGATCGGCTACCCGTTGATCATCAAGGCCCGCTCGGGCGGCGGTGGCCGCGGTATCCGCAAGGTCTTCCACGAGGACGAACTCGAACTGTCCCTCGAACGCACCCAGGGTGAGGCCGAGCGCTCGTTCGGCGACCCAGTCGTATTCCTCGAGCGTCTGGTCACCGATGCCCGGCACGTCGAGGTCCAGGTCATTGCCGACAGTCACGGCAACGTGTGGGCCCCCGGTGTGCGCGACTGCTCGATTCAGCGCCGCAACCAGAAGGTCATCGAGGAGTCCAGCTCTCCGCTGCTGACCAAGGAACAGTCCGATCAGCTGCGCACCGCGTCGGCCGAGCTGGTCAAGGCCGCCGGATATCAGGGCGCGGGCACCGTGGAGTACCTCTACCAGCCCGAGCAGAAGATCTTCACGTTCCTCGAGGTCAACACCCGCCTGCAGGTCGAGCACCCGATCACCGAATACACCACCGGCATCGACCTGGTGAAGCTGCAGATCCTCGTCGCGGACGGCCAGGCACTGCCCGGCGACTGCCCGCCCGAGTTCGGTCACGCCGTCGAGGCCCGCCTCAACGCCGAGGACGCCGACAACGGCTTCGCACCGGCCCCCGGCACCGTCGAGCTGCTCAAGTTCCCCCTCGGCACCGGCATCCGCGTCGACACCGGCATCGCCCAGGGCGACGTCATCCCACCCGACTACGACTCCATGGTCGCCAAGGTCATCGCCTGGGGCCGCGACCGCAGCGAAGCGCTGGCGAGACTGCGCAACGCACTGCGCGAGACCACGGTCGTCATCGACGGCGGCACCACCACCAAGTCGTTCCTGCTCAGCCTGCTCGACCGCGAGGAAGTCATCTCCGCCTCCGCCGACACCGGCTGGCTCGACCGCACCGAAGCCGGTTCCCAGGTGGGGCCGACCGCCGTCGCCGACATCGCCATCATCGCCGCAGCGATCGACGCCTACGACGCCGAAGAAGGCCGCGAACGCACCTCGTTCCTCAACTCCGCTCGCGGCGGCCGCCCACGCGCGACACACGCCATCGGCCGCACCGTCGAGCTGAACTACCAGGGCCAGGCCTACAAGCTCGAGGTCGGCCAGACCGGAACTCACCGCTACAGCATCGAAAGCGACGGCATCGGCGAACTGCAGGTCGACGTCGAGCGCCTCGGCACCTACGAGAGCCGCCTCGTCATCGGTGACCGCCGCTACCAGGTGGTCACCGTCGCCGGAGCCGCCCACTTCCTCGTCGAGGTCGACGGCATCAGCCACCAGATCTCCCAGGACGAGGCCGGGTTGGTCCGCGCGCCTGCACCCGCTGTCGTCGTCGCCGTCCCGGTCGCCGTCGGCGACGAGGTCGAAGCAGGACAGACCCTCGTCGTCCTCGAATCGATGAAGATGGAAACTGCCGTCCGGTCCCCGTACGCGGGCACCGTGCGTGAGGTCCTGGCCTCGGTCAACGGACAGGTCGACGCAGGAGCTGCACTGCTGCGCGTCGATCAGGCAGGAGAACAGAAAGTCTCCGAGCAGGCACCTCGGGTGCAGTTCCGTGGCGTCGACGACGCCGCGCAGCGCTCGCCGCAGCGTCGCGCTCTGGACCGGCTCGACGAACTTGCCGCCCTCATCACCGGCTTCGACGTCAGTGGTGCCCGGGCTCGAAACCTGTTGTCCACCTACGAGACTCTGCGTGCCGAGGTGCCACGCGACGATTCGGAGCTGGTCACCGCCGAACTGGCGTTGCTGAACACCTTCGCCGACATCTGCGAGCTCTCCCGCAACCGTCCGACGATGGACGAGGAGAACAACGACGAGCGAGTCCACTCCCCCCGCGAGCACTTCCACTCGTTCCTGCACTCGCTCGACGCGGACGTACAGGGTCTGCCGGAGTCGTTCCGCGCCAAGCTCACTCGCGCGCTCGCGCACTACGACGCTGCCATCGACGAGGGCCGAACCCCGGCTCTCGAAGAGGCCGTCTACCGCGTCTTCCTCGCCCTGCAGCGCATGGAGAACCAGGTTCCGGTGATCGCGGCGCTGCTCGGCCACTGGCTCAGCGACTCCTCAGCCCAGCCAGAGGCCACCCCGGCCATGGCCGAGGTACTCGAGCGCCTCATCGGTGCCACTCAGGCCCGCTACCCCGTCATCGGCGACGTCGCCCGCAACCTGCGCTTCCGGTTGTTCGACGAGCCGCAGATCCGGATCGCCCGCGAGAAGGTCTACGACGGCGTCCGCGGCAGCCTGCAGTACCTCGCCGAGAACCCGGACGCAGCCGACTACTCGGCGCGTGTAGCAGCTCTCGTGGCGACACCGGAACCGCTGATCGAGCTTCTGGCACAACGGATCACCGAGCCCGGTGCTCTGCTCGAGGTGATCACCCGTCAGTACTACGAAATTCGCACCCTCGAGGATGTCAAGGCCTTCGACCGCGACGGTAAGCACTTCGTCACCGGCAACTTCGAGCTCTCGGGCGAACGACTGCATCTGATCTCGACCGCGACGGACTTCGACTCCCTCGCAACGACTCTCGACGCCGTCGAGGACATCGCCGGCCCGTCGCCGGAAAACCTTGCCGTGGACCTGTACCTGTCGTGGCCGGACGCCCCCGCCGACGGCGACGTGCTCTCGGCCCGACTGCAGGAAGTTCTGGCCGCCCACTCCGGCTCCGGCCGCTGGCGCCGGGTCACGGTCACCGTGTTCGGCGCGGTCACGCGAAAGATGACGTACCGCCGCACCACGGTCGAGGGATCCGAGCCCCTCGCCGAGGACACCATCATCCGGGACATGCACCCACTCACCGGTCAGCGACTCGACCTGTGGCGACTGAAGAACTTCGACGGAGTTCGCCTGCCCGCCAGCGCCGGGACCTACCTGTTCCACCTGACGTCCAAGGCCAACCCGTCCGACGAGCGACTCGTCGCCCTCGCCGAAATCCGCGGCATCACAACACAATTGGACGACGCCGGAAACATCGTCGCCGTGCCGGAGATCGAACGCACCGTCGCAGCCTGCCTCGACGGCATCCGCCGCGCACAGGCCGGACGCGGCAAGAAGCGTCTCGACGCCAACCGCGTTGTGCTCTACGTCTGGCCGGTACTGAACGTGCCCGCCGACCGCATCGCCACCATCGCCCGGCACATCGCGCCGCTGACGATCGGTGCAGGACTCGAAGAGATCACCCTCATCGCTCGCCTGGCCGAAACACCGGGCGCGACCCCGCGCGAGGTGGCGCTGCGCCTGTCGTACCGGTCCGGTGCCGGCATCGTCGCCAAGGTGACTCCGCCGCCGACCGAGCCGATGCGCCCGCTCGACGAATACACCCAGAAGGTGCAGCGGTCCCAGGCCCGCGGCACCGTGTACCCGTACGAGCTGATTCCGTTGCTCAGCAGCAACGGTGGCACGTTCACCGAGTACGACTTCGACGCCGACGGTGTGCTCGCCCCGGTCGATCGTCCCTACGGCCGCAACTCCGCGGGCGTCATCGTCGGTGTGGCCACCACCCCGACCGCCAAGTACCCCGAGGGCATCACCCGCGTCGCACTCTTCGGTGACCCCACCAAGGCGCTCGGCACCGTCGCCGAGGCGGAGTGCTCGCGGATCGTTGCGGCCATCGACCTCGCCGAACAACTCGGGGCTCCCGTCGAATGGTTCGCATTATCCTCCGGCGCAACGATTTCCATGGAATCGGGCACCGAGAACATGGACTGGGTCTCGCGCGGCCTGCGCCGCATCATCACCTTCACCCAGGCCGGCGGCGAGATCAACATCGTCGTCGCGGGCATCAACGTCGGCGCGCAGCCGTACTGGAACGCCGAAGCCACCATGCTCACCCACACCAAGGGCATCCTGGTGATGACCCCCGACAGTGCGATGGTGCTCACCGGAAAGCAGTCCCTGGACTACTCCGGCGGCGTCTCGGCCGAGGACAACTTCGGTATCGGTGGCTACGACCGCGTCATGGGCCCCAACGGCCAGGCGCAGTACTGGGCACCGAACCTGCGAGCCGCATGCGACATCCTGTTCGCTCACTACGATCACGCGTATGCCGCACCGGGAGAACGCTTCCCACGCCGTGCAGCCACCGCCGACCCGACCGAGCGTGACGTACGCACCTACCCGCACGTGCACCCGTCGAGCGACTTCACCACCGTCGGCGACATCTTCTCCTCGGTCACCAACCCGGACCGCAAGAAGCCGTTCGACATCCGCACCGTGATGCGCGCCGTGGTCGACCAGGACCACTCGGTGCTCGAGCGGTGGGCCGACATGGCCGACGCCGACACCTCGGTGGTGTTCGACGCCCACCTCGCCGGAATCCCGGTCAGTGTGATCGGTATCGAATCGCGAGCCATCCCCCGCAAGGGCTGGTTCCCGTCCGACGGCCCCGATCAGTGGACCTCGGGAACCCTGTTCCCGAACTCGTCGAAGAAGACGGCACGCGCCATCAACGCCGCCAGCGGAAGCCGGCCGATCGTGGTGCTGGCCAACCTCTCCGGCTTCGACGGATCACCCGAGTCGCTGCGCAACATCCAGCTCGAATACGGAGCCGAGATCGGCCGCGCCATCGTCAACTTCGACGGACCGGTCGTGTTCTGTGTCGTCTCGCGTTACCACGGCGGCGCGTTCGTGGTGTTCTCCGGAGCACTCAACGACAACATGGAGGTCCTCGCAGTGGAGGGCTCCTTCGCCTCCGTACTCGGCGGTGCCCCGGCAGCAGCCGTGGTATTCACCCGCGACGTCAACGCCCGCACCGCAGCGGACGCCGACGTCAAGGAGCTCGAAGCACGACTGAACGCAGCCGAGGACGACGCCACCCGCTCGGCACTGCGCGTCGAACTGGCCACCGTGCGAGCTAACGCCCGCAACGCCAAACTGGGTGAGGTGGCAGCCGAATTCGAGGCCATCCACAACATCCAGCGCGCACAGAGCGTCGGATCGGTGCACCACATCGTCCCCGCCGCCGAACTACGCCCGCAGCTGGTCGCCGCCGTCGAACGCGGAATGGCGCGGTCGTTGGCGAAGTAGGGCTCAGGCTCCACGCACACGCGCGCGCGTTTGCTCGATGCGAGCGGAATGGTGAACGATTCCGCGAGCGTCCGGCGAACGCGCGCGCGTTTGATGGTTCAGGGGGTTTGTCGGTTGGGGGTTCAGTGCAGGGCGTGCGCTACCAGTAGGTCACGTCCGTTGCGACGACACCGGTGCATTGACCGGTGAAGATGGTCACCGCGCAGGCCTCCCAGAGCCGCGACAGCATCTCGAAACCGCCCAACGCACCGCTCGCGCTACCGGTGCTCGCGCTTCCGGTATCGGCCACCGCGACCGCTGGCGACGCTATGGCGATGACGGCAGCTCCCAACACAACAGCAATACGACGCTTCACGCAGTTCTCCTCTGTTCTTCCATCGGACATATCTGCTCGACACGCTAACCTCGCGCCCGAATTGTCACCATCGTCCGAACGAACGATTCTGAGCGTCAGAGCTGGAGTTCTCGGGCGCTGGCGAATCGCCGCTGTTCGCCGGTGAGCGGGTCGATGAAGTCCAGTGCCCGGGCCAGGAGCTGCAACGGCCGAGTGAAGTCGTCGGCGGGAGTCGATGTGTACACCGGATAGTACGGATCGTTGACGATGGGAATCCCCAACGACGACAGATGGATTCGCAGCTGATGGGTCTTACCCGTCTTGGGGAAGAGTCGATAGCGGGCGAGGTCGCCGAGAGTGTCGATGAGCTCGATTCTGGTCTCACTGTTCGGCTCCCCCGGCTCCTCGTACGCTGTCATGACACCGTGTTCCTTCAGGATCCTGCTCTGTACGACGCGCGGAAACTGCAGTGCTGCATCGAAACCCGCGACGGCCTCGTACTCTTTGGCGACGTTGCGCGTCGAGAAGAGTTCCTGATACGGCCGTCGGGCATGCTTGGTCTTGGTGAAGAGCAGCACTCCAGCGGTGGCGCGATCGAGTCGATGCGCGGGCGTGAGGTCGGGGCAGTCGAACTGCTTGCGCAGCCGCACGGTCGCGGTTTCGGTGACGTGCCGACCACGCGGGATGGTGGCGAGGAAATGTGGCTTGTCGACCACCAACAGGTCGTCGTCCTCGTGCAGGATGCCGATCTCGAACGGCACCGGAACCTCATGCGCCGGAACACGATAGAAGTACACCTGGCTACCGGCGCGGTAGCGAGTGTCCAAAGTTATGGGCCGACTCTTCTCGTCCACCAGTTCGGCGTCGCCGATTGCCCGACGCCAATCGTCTTCGGGCATCTCACGTTCGAGATATTCGACGATGGTGTCGGCCGAATCACCATGCGGTAGAAGCAGTCTCAGTGGTGCGAGACCGTCTCGAAAAGGCAGCATCACTCAGGCGCAGTCGAGACAGATCAACCGAAGCCCGCGGCCGGCATCACCGTCGAAGTCCTGGTACCGGGACGTCGGATTGCCGCACGCACTGCAGCGACCGATGACGGCGGTGTGGTCGGAGAAGTTCTGCGCCATCCGCTTGTCGAAGACGAACAGCGAGCCCTCCCACAGGGCATCGTCGCCGAAAGTCTCTGCGTACCGAATGATTCCGCCGTCGAGCTGGTAGACCTCCTCGAAACCGCGGGCCACCATCAACGAGGACAAGACCTCGCACCGCACTCCCCCGGTGCAGTACGTGACCACCGGGGTTTTCTTCAGATGGTCGTAGGCACCGGAATCGAGCTGCGAGACGAAGTCCTTCGTCGTCTCGACGTCGGGCACCACCGCGTTCTTGAACTTGCCGATCTGCGCCTCGAACGCGTTGCGGCCGTCGAAGAAAACCACGTCGTCGCCGCGGGAATCGACGAGCTCGTGCACCTGCTGCGGGCTCAGATGAGTGCCACCGCCGACCACGCCGTCGGCGTCGACCTTCAGTTCCCCGGGGGCACCGAACGTGACGATCTCGTCGCGCACTCGCACGCTCAATCGCGGGAAGTCGTTGCCGAGCCCATCGGACCACTTGATGTCGGCCGACTTGAAGGCCGGGTAGCTGCGGGTGCCGCGGACGTACCTCTTGACGTCGTCTACGTTGCCGCCCACCGTCGCGTTGATGCCGTGTTCGGAGATGAGGATGCGTCCGGTCAGATTGTTGGACGCGGCCAGAGTCTGCTGCCACAGCCGGATCGCCTCGGGATCTGGCAATGGAGTGAACACGTAGAACAGGACGATTTTCGGTACAGCCACGCCGTCCAGTATGGCGGGTCAGCCCCGTGGCGGTGCCGCCGCCCGAAGCCGCTGGGTGCCGGAGTCGACGGTGAAGCCCGCTCCCCAGTACACGCCGGTCCGCGGATCCTCCTTGGCGGTGAGGAACCAGTGGTCCATCCGAGCCGCCGTCTTGGTGACCTCGAAGACGCCGAAACCGTGACTGTCAAGGTCGACGAACTTCACGTGCTGGTTGAGCGCCTTGAACGCTTCCTCGGCGACCCGGCCCAGCGTGTGCGGCGGAGTGTGCGTCAGATCGTCGATGTTGGCCGAGCTCACCGAGGTGACGACGAGCTCGGTGGCAGCCGGTTCCGTCGTTGCATAGTGCGCTGCGTCGAGGGGTACCTCGCAGGCCCAAGCGGAGTGGATGTCGCCGGTGATGAAGACCGTGTTGTCGACGCCTGCGTCCACGATGGCACCGAGCAGCTTGCGGCGGTCGGCCGTGTAGCCGTCCCAGGGATCTGCGTTGTAGGGCAAGCCGCCCTCCGGGATTCCGAGGAGCGAGGTGACGGCCCTGGCTGCGTCTCGATCGAGCGGTGGGATCAGAGTGGGCGTGATCATCACCGGGTTGCCGACGATCTTCCACTGCGTCGGCGACGAGACGATGCCGTCGGTGAGCCACTGCATCTGCTCGGCACCGGTGATGGTGCGGTTCGGTGAATCGACCTCGGGGCCGTTGAACGGCAACACCTGCTGCGAGCGGTAGGTGCGCAGGTCCAGCATCGAGAGTTCGAGCAAGTTGCCGAACCGCAGCCTGCGGTACAGGTGACGGTTGGTGGCAGTGCCTGCTGCGCGGACCGGCATCCACTCGTAGTAGGCCTTCTCGGAGTTGGCCCTACGCGTGTACCAATCGCCCTCGGTGGCCGGCGTGTGGTTCTCGGCACCGCCGTCGTAGGCGTCGTTGGCCGACTCGTGGTCGTCCCACGTGCAGATCCACGGCACGTCGACGTGCGCTGCTTGCAGATCCGGGTCGGACTTGTACTGACCGTGACGCTGGCGGTAGTCGGCAAGGGTGACGATCTCGTGGGTGGGCGAATGCTGTCGGACGACGCCGTCGCGCCCCGGAAAGCCGCCCGTCTCGTACTCGTAGATGTAGTCGCCGAGATGGACGATGGCGTCGAGGTCTCCCCTGGCTGCCAGGTGGCGATAGGAACCGAAGTAGCCCGATTCCCAGTTGGAGCACGAGACGACGCCGAAACGCATCGCATCGATGTCGGCATCGTTGGCCGGGGCGGTGTGCGTGGTCCCGACGGCCGACGCCGCGTCGTTCGTGCGGAAATCGTAGAAGTACGTGGTGTCTGCGCTGAGGCCGTCGACGTCGACTTTCACGGTGTGATCGGTATCGGGGCCGGTGGAAACGGTTCCGGAGGCGACGACGCCACTCATGTCTACGTTCCGGGCGACGCGCCAGGTGACCGATACCTGCGGGCCGACGCCGGAGCCTGGGGTGGCGTCGGGCGTGGGGGTGATGCGGGTCCACAGAATGATCGCGTCGGGCAACGGATCTCCCGATGCCACCCCGTGCAGAAAGCCTCGGTCGCTGCCTTGGGCGTGGGCGACCGCGGGCAGTGTCGTGACGACTCCGGCCACGGCAACGGCCACCGACGACGAGCGAAGAAACGTTCTTCTGGACAGCGCAGAATCAGCGGGCATCGGGTCAGTCCATGCGATGGATCGTCGGTGGTCAAGTAAGGCGCGCCTGGGTCGGCCACAGTGTTCACCAGCCGGCCATGCTGCGGACGCTGGTTTGCCGTCGTCGCTGCGGGAGAACACTCCGAGAATGGACGCTCTGTGGTTGTTCGGTGATCAGCTCGGCCCGCACTTCCACTCCGTGGACGAGCATGCCGAGCGAGACGTGCTGATGATCGAGTCCCGGCGCGTGTTTCGACGCCGGCGATACCACCGACAGAAGCTCCATCTCGTGCTGTCGGGGATGCGTCATCTGGCCGACGAGCTGGGTGATCGCGTCACTTATCTGCAGACCGAGACGTATCGCGAAGCCCTGGCCGAGTACGGCAAGCCCGTGGTGGTGTTCGAGCCCACCTCGCATGCGGCGGAGATGTTTGTCGCTGCCTTGCACGAGGAGGGTCTGGTCTCGGAAATTCTGCCGACGCCGATGTTCGCGCTCCCCCGGGCCGAGTTCGCCGACTGGGCGGCCGAGCGCGGAACCTTTCGCATGGAGACGTTCTACCGCGAGCAGCGCAAAAGATTCGATGTGCTGATGGACGGTGCCGACCCAGTCTCTGGCAAATGGAACCTCGACGCCGAGAATCAGTCGCCACCCCCGAAGGGTCGGCTGACCCTGGGCGTGGAAGAACCGTGGTGGCCGACCGAGGATGCCATCGACGACGAGGTGCGTGCCGATCTCGATTCGTGGGAGCTGGACACAGTCGGAGTCGACGGGCCACGAGTGTTCGCGGTAACTGCCTCCGAGGCCTCGGAAGCGTTGTCGCACTTCATCGATTACCGCTTGGACGACTTCGGCAAATACGAGGACGCAGTGATGGCCGACGACTGGACGATGTCGCACTCGCTGTTGTCGGTCCCGCTCAACCTCGGTCTGCTGCAACCGTTGGACGTGGCGCACGCCGCCGAGGACGCCCATCGCGACGGCACCCCGCTGGCGAGCGTGGAGGGTTTCGTTCGGCAGATCCTCGGCTGGCGCGAATACGTGTGGCACCTCTACTGGCATATGGGGCCGGAGTACCTCGAACGGAACAAACTCGAAGCCCATGAGCCACTACCGGATTGGCTTCTCGAGTTGGACGGCGATGCGGTGGTGGCGAAATGCCTCTCCAGTACCGTCGACGGCGTACGCGACCGCGGCTGGGTGCACCACATTCCGCGGCTGATGATCCTGGGAAACTTTGCGCTGCAACATGCCTGGGACCCACGAGCGCTGACCGAGTGGTTCGCGACGGCTTTCGTCGACGGGTTCGCCTGGGTGATGCCGGTGAACGTCATCGGCATGAGCCAGCACGCGGACGGCGGAGTGATCGCCACCAAGCCCTACGCTTCGGGTGGGGCGTACCTGAACCGCATGACCGACTACTGCGGCACATGCGAATTCAATCCGAAAAAGAGGCTGGGTGACGACGCCTGCCCCTTCACCGCCGGCTACTGGGCCTTCGTCCACCGACACCGCGAGATGCTGGCACTGAACCACCGCACCGCGCGACAGGTGTCGTCGATGAACCGATTGAACGACCTCGAGCAGGTGCTGGAACAGGAACGTCAACGCGAGGTGTACTGACGCGCCCCGGCAAATTGTGCACGGCCGGACCCTGTCGAGTGGTCTCTGTTGGTATCGACTGCGCAACGCGCACCACTATTACTGAGGCGCTGACACGGGAGCCGGCCGTGTTCCACAGCTCCTGTCGCCGCAGAATGGCGGTCTGGTGCGATCGTCGGGGAGATCGAGCCTCTACCACGGACCACTGACAGGTTCCGTATCCCGAATCCTTCTGCACAGCAATAGTTTTCGATTGCACCATCATTGCGCATCGAACACCCGTTCGATACACTTCTTCCTATGACCACGGAGATCTGGCAACTGAGCGAAGCAGAACTGCTCGCCGACGCTGCCGCGGTCTCCCACGACATCCAACTGCTCGAAGCACGGCGGATTGCTCTGGTCGCCGACATCGACACCCGCGTGAGCCGGGAGAAGCTCGGCTTCCCCGGGCCCGCCGGTTGGCTCACCTCCACCACCCTGCTCACCCCCAGCAAAGCCACCAAGATCGTTGCCCTCGCCCGCGGACTGAAGAACTTCCCCGACATCGCCGACGCCGTCAACACCGGCGTCATGTCCGTCGACCACGCCGCCCTGATCCTCACCTTCGCCGAAACACCACCGAAGAACCTCCCGCAAGAGGGTCGCGATATCGCCCGCACCGCGATGATCACCGCCGCCACCGGGCCTGGGGCACGCACCGACAAGATCCGTGAAGCGATCACCAAACTCGAAGACACCTACGGCAGCGACAAGCCGCCCCCTGAGGACACCGACCGCAACGAACTCTTCGCATCGAAGATGCTCAACCAACGCCTGTGCCTCAAGGCCGACTTCGATGCCGTCACCGCGGAAAAGCTCGTCACCGCACTCTCACCGCTGACCGAACCTCGGCCCGCAGCCGACGGCACCCCCGACGAACGCAGTCCTGCGAGGCGACGCGCCGACGCATTCGGGCAGATCCTCGACCACTACCTTGCTACCAAGGATCGCCCCACCGAGGGCGGCGAAAGACCGCACATCAACCTGCACATCCGGTTGCAGGACCTCCAGAACCTGAGCGGTCAGAACACCGACGACATCACCGACGACGAAACCACCCGCGCTGCAGCAGAATCCGACAACGCCGATCCAGCCGACCCGGTGGACATCGACGCCGGCAACCCGATCCACTCCGACCCAATACGATCCGACCCGACCGAGTGGGACGCGGCGGATGAACTCGAGACCTACAGCGCTGCCGGACCGAGCCAGGATCGCGGTGCGTATCGGGACCTGTTCGGCGACGGCACGTCGGTCGGGTGGCTGCCGTGGATGGGCCCGCTCTCCCGCAACACCTCTCGCCAACTCGCCTGCGATTGTCTTCTCACCGCCATCGTCATGGACGAGAACGGCAACCCACTCAACCTCGCCCGCACCGCCCGCACCGTCACCGCAAAACAGAAACGCGCCCTCACCGCCCGCGATCACGGCTGCGCGTTCCCCGGCTGCGGCAAACCCGCCGCCTGGACCGAAGGCCACCACATCTGGCACTGGACCGACGGCGGACCCACCGACATGAACAACCTCGTCTTACTCTGCGGATTCCACCACCGACTCATCCACCACAGTGACTGGGAAGTGTTCATCGGCACCGACAACCACCCGTGGTTCGTCCCACCCGCCACGGTCGACCCCTACCGACAACCGAGACAATCCCACGCCCGAGCAGGCCCTCACATCGCATAGCCGCGCAAACGCACCAGCCCCACACAAACGCACCAGCCCCACACCGAGAACACGGTGCGGGGCTGGAAGAGATTGTCGAGCTGGGTGTTTCGATCAGACACTGCATGCTTCCTGCGCATGTACACGACCTGCGTGAAGCCAATCCTGTTCGTCTCCGCTCCGATCGAGCGACCGGTGACCTACTTCGCGTCGAGCTTCGCGACCGCCTCGTCGATCATCGGCACGTATCGTTCGAGTGCCCACGGCACTGTCAGCGGGTTGATGATCGACGACCCGGTGACGAAGGACTGATCCGTCGGCGCAACGACCGACCCACGGGACACGGCCGGAATCTGCTTGTACGCAGGCTGATTCTCGGTGTCGGTGCGATTCTGGGGATCCGAGTAGAAGGTGAAGATCAGGTCGGAATCGTTCAGCAGATTGGCATTCTCTAACCCGATGACCGATGAGTCGGTGCCCTCGGTCTCGTCGAGCGTGTTCACCACCGGATCGACCTGCAGCCCGAGTCCGCGCACCATCGCGACGCGCTGCTCGTCGGCGAGGAACACTCCGAGCGTTCCGGGGCCGGTGTTGTAGATGTACGAAAAACTCACGTCCGCGTACTCGGGGTGCTGGGCGGCAGCGTCGGCGAAGCGGTTCTCGATCTTGTCGATCTCCTCGGCCGCCTTCTGCTCCTCGCCCATGGCCTTGCCGATGACGGTGATCTGGTCCTGCCACGTCGTGGTCCACGGCTTCTCCTCGTATGCGACCACCGGGGCGAAGGCACTGAGCTTGTCGAACTGATCCTGCGTGACGCCCGACCACGGTGCCAGAATCAGATCCGGTTCGAGAGCCGCGACGGCCTCGATGTTCAATTCGGTTCCGCCCGTGAACTGCTGGGGAAGCTCGGCACCCAACTCGGTGACCGCGTCGTGCACCCACGGGAGGTAGCCGGTGTCGTCGGCACCCCAGGAATACTCCTCGACGCCCACCGGGACTGTACCCAGCGCAATCGCCGTCTCTGCCGAACCCTGCCCGAGCGTCACGATGCGCTCCGGCTTCTCGGTGATGATGGCCTGACCCAACGCCGAATCGATGGTGACGGCCGCGAAGTCGCTGCCCGCCTGTGGTTCCTCCGCGGTATCGGTACTCGAACACGCGCCGACCACAAGGGCCGACACCGTGAGCGCGGACAGCAGGGTTGCGCGGCGAGCAGTCCGTCGGCCGGTCGGTGAAACAAAGAACATGGTTACCTTTCGACAAGCAAAGGGAATTTAAAGTAACCCTAGGCTAACCTCTCATCCGGATTCAAATGCGCTGCACAGCGGGCGTTCGCTACGGTGGGGGCATGAGCCTTCCTCGCCCCGCACCCGACCGGACTGCCGTCGTGACCGGAGCGTCTTCCGGAATCGGTGCCGCAATCGCTCGCGAACTCGCCTCCCGAGGTCACGGAGTCACCCTCGTCGCCCGCCGCGCCGACAAGCTCGACGAGCTTGCGAACGAACTCCGCTCGCGGGGAGTTCGCGCCGAGGTGCTCGCAGCAGACCTGTCCGATCGCAGCGCCCGCGCCGAATTGCTCGGGCGCATCACCGAACTCGGACTGATACCGGACATCCTGGTGAACAACGCCGGGCTGTCGACGCTCGGCCCGGTCGTCGAATCCGACCCCGAAGCAGAGATGAACATGATCGAGGTCGACGTGGTTGCCGTCGCCGATCTCTGCACTCGCTTCCTCCCCGGCATGACCGAGCGACGACGCGGAGCTCTGCTGAACGTGGCCTCCACCGCCGCGTTCCAGCCGCTTCCCGGCCAGGCGGGCTACGGCGCATGCAAGGCGTTCGTTCTCTCCTACACCCAGTCTCTGACCGGAGAACTGCGCGGAACCGGCGTGACCGCCACCGCGCTGTGCCCAGGACCGGTGCAGACCGGTTTCGGCGAGGCCGCGGGCTTCGCGAAAGACGACGCCGAGAAGGCACTGCCATCGATCATGTGGGTGTCGGCAGAAACGGTGGCCAAGACCGCCGTCGACGACATGGACAAGGGACGGATGGTGTCGATCCCCGGGCCCGCCAACCGCATCGGATCGATCTTTGCCCAGATCACCCCGCGAACATTGTTGGTGCCCATGCTCACTCGTATTCATCCAGGCCTGAAGAACGGCGCATCCTCATGAGCCGCGAGTTCACGGTGTCCGACAGCGTCGTTGTCAACGCCGACGCCGACACCCTCTACGCTGCGATCAGCGACCCCACCAAGATGGGCCAGTGGAGTCCCGAAAATACCGGTGCCACTGTGCACGATCCCCGCGAGAGCGCCTACGTGGGAATGGTATTCGACGGAACCAACAAGCGCGGCCGGGCGAAGTGGATCACTCGCTGCACCGTGACCGCAGCCGACCCGGGCAAGACCTTCGAGTTCCGCGTCCACGCCATCGGTAAGAGCGCTCCGAAGATCAAGGGCGCTAACGCAACCTGGCGATACGACTTCGAGCCAGTCGCGGGCGGCACAAAGGTCACCGAAACCTGGACCGACGACAGAACAAAATGGCCCGATGCCCTGGCGCTCGTGTTCGACAAGATCGTCACCAGCGGCAAGACGTTCCCGCAGTTCCAGCGTCGCAACATCCGAAAGACGCTGGAGAACCTGCAGAAGCGTTACGCCTGACGACTATGCCTGCCGGGTGTACAGGCCGAGAACGTACGACGCCTGCCCGGCATGCTGAAGGTCGTCGGAGACCACGGACACCAGGCGCGCACCCAACGTGACCGGCGGATCCCAGTTCTCGTCGACGATTCGGTCCAGATCGTCGGTCGAGATACCGCTCAGGTACGCAACGGTTTTCGAGTGCACGGCGTCGTGGTATTCGCGCAACAACTCGGCGCTCGAGGTGACCCGAGCGACGTCGGAGGACGATTGGCCGTACCCGATGTCGGACTTGTCGAACGGCAATCCGAAACGCTCGAACCAAGAGTCCGACGTCCAGACCTGTTCGCTCCCGGCCACACCCGCGATGTGGTCGTCCTGCACCCTCGTCAGGTGCCACAGCAACCACGCGATGCTGTTGGCATCGGCGTCGGGCCGATAGGTCAACGCGGCAGCGGGGATGTCGTCCAACACCGAGTGAACGAGTTCCTTGATTCGACCGAATGCGTCGGTCAGCAGGTCGTTGTGGTTCATCGAGTACGCCTCTTTCGTCGAGCACTGATAGCCAGTCATGCATACCCCGATTGCCTCGAAGGGAACATCGGGGCCCTCCAGGCGCGTTGAACCCGGTATGACTTCTCCAGCAATTGTGTACACCCGCACCGGCGATTCGTCCGTCCTCGAACCGAAAGATCGCGAGGTGACCGACCCTGCCGCAGGCGAAGTGCGCGTGCGCGTCGTGGTCTCGGGCGTCAATCCGACGGACTGGAAGAACAGGACCGGTTCCGGACCGGGCGAGAAGCTGGCGTTCGACGAGGTGGTTCCGAACCAGGACGGTGCCGGAGTGATCGACGCCGTGGGCCCTGACGTCGAGGGGCTGGCCGTAGGAGATCGAGTCTGGGTGTACCTGGCCCAGCATCAGCGTCCGACCGGAACGGCGCAGAAGTTCACCAACCTTCCCGCATCACGAGTCGTTCCTCTCCCCGACGGCGTCAGCTTCGACGTCGGCGCGAGCCTCGGCGTACCCGCGATGACGGCACACCGCGCACTGACGGTGTCGGAGGACGGCCCGTCTCGCTTGCATCCCGGCGCGTTGGAAGGCAAGTCGGTACTCGTCGCCGGTGGTGCCGGTGCCGTCGGCCATGCCGCGATCCAATTGGCCCGCTGGGCAGGCGCGACCGTGGTGACGACCGTCAGCGGACCGGAGAAGGGCGCACTGGCCACCGCTGCCGGCGCGCACCACGTGGTGAACTACAAGACCGGAGACGCCGCCGCTGACATCCGCGAATTGGTGCCCGGCGGAATCGATCTGGTGGTCGAGGTCGCTCCCGCACAGAACGCCGCACTCAACGCGGCCGTGGGAGCGAACCGAGCCTCCGTAGCCGTCTACGCCAACAACGGCGGCGACACCATCACCCTCGACGTCCGGCCTAACATGGTGCTCAACACTCGCTACCAGTTCGTGCTGCTCTACACCGTGGGCGACGAGGCTCTGCGTAACGCCGAGGCGGACGTCAGCGCAGCGGCGGCAGCAGGCGTGCTGGAGGTGGGCGAAGCCACCGGCCTGCCACTGCACCGCTTCCCGCTGAGCGAGACCGCGGCCGCACACGACGCCGTGGAGAACGGAACCGTCGGCAAGGTGCTGATCGACGTCTCCAGCGAATAATTCAGGTGATGACCGGCAATGTGGACCACGGGAAATTGATCCACTTGTCGGTCTCTCGCCACGAGTAGTCCGGCTGCACAATGGTTCTGGGCTTGGTGTAGATCACGGCCGACCGCACGTCGGCCGTGTGCGCCTTCAGTAGATCGATCACCAGCGCCAGGGTGCGGCCGGAATCGGCGACGTCGTCGACGACGAGCAGCTTCTTGCCGACGATCGCGTCGGTATCCAGAAGTGGTTCGAGCACAACAGGATCGGGCAAAGTCTCTTCGATATCGGAGTAGAACTCGACGTTGAGGGTGCCGGCAGCCTTGACGCCCATGGCGTAGGAGATGGCACCGGCAGGGATGAGTCCGCCGCGGGCGATCGCGATGACGATGTCCGGAACGAACCCGTCGCCCACGATCTTCTTCGTCAGATCGCGCGAGGCGTCTCCGAAGGTCTCCCACGTCAGTACTTCGCGTTCCGGTTCGGTCATGACGGATTACTTTACCCAAGGCCTATTTTTGCCGAATGAGCAAATTCGTTTGCGCTCGGGGGCGACAGCGGGCAGTCTCGAACCATGGCCGACCACACACCTGCGCACACTCATCCAGCCGACCCGACCCACCCGGAACCGGATTTCGAGAACGGTGCCTTCGACGAATCGTTCTGGGACAACCTCTACAACCAACGCACCGCCATCTGGAGCGGAAATCCCAACGCCGTGTTGGTACAGGAAGCGTCCGAGCTGATTCCGGGCCGCGCCCTGGACATCGGCTGCGGTGAAGGTGCCGACTCACTCTGGCTGGCCGGCGAAGGATGGAACGTGACCGGCGTCGACATCTCCGATGTGGCCCTGGGCCGCGCTCGCGCCGCACAGCAGGCACTCGGGTCACAGACGCTCG
The DNA here is from genome assembly GCF_017168275.1 of Rhodococcus sp. KRD175. Lineage (NCBI taxonomy): Bacteria > Bacillati > Actinomycetota > Actinomycetes > Mycobacteriales > Nocardiaceae > Rhodococcus > Rhodococcus sp. KRD175. The sequence continues at coordinate 491,362 of NZ_JABFAQ010000004.1, read as the reverse complement.
CGGTGGATTGGCGTCAGGAAGACGTACTGGACTGGACTCCCCCGGCCGCGGCGTTCGATCTGGTGTCGGTGCACTTCTTGCAGGTGCCGCCGGACGAATTGGAACTGACCACCGGCAGGTTCGCCGCGGCGGTCGCGCCGAAGGGCCGTCTACTGATCGTCGGTCACAGTCCCAGCGACAGCCACGCCTCGCAGCACCCGGCCAAGCACCGACTGTTCGCACCGGAACCGGTCGTCGCTGCGGCGGGCGACGGGTTCGAGGTGATTCACGCCGAACACCGCACCCGGACGACGCCGGACGGCGACGAGCGAATCGACACAGTGGTGGTGCTGCAGCGCCGGTAAACTCTTCGCAGTGATCTCGCAGTCGACGTACCGAATTCCCCTGGCCGTCACGTTCGTCGTCGCGCTGATCGTTCTCTTCACCCCCGCGTCCGGGGTGCCCTCCAGCTTTCAGCACAGCGACAAGATCATTCATTGCATCCTGTTCGCTGCTCTCGCCTACACCTCCCGACTCGCCGGCATCGGCTGGGTGAAGACCGCACTGTGGGTGTCGGCGTTCGCAGTGGTATCGGAGTTCCTGCAGGCGATCCTGCCGCTCGGTCGCTCCGGATCGGCCGCCGACGCACTCGCCGACGTCGTCGGTATCGCACTGGGCCTGGTCGCAGCGAGCAGGGTTCTACCGCAGCGCGTCCGAAAGGCACCGCACCTGCACTAGACTGAGACGGCACCGGGGGTTCCTCGGCCAGCGCGAACACTCCGGAAGGAACGTCATCACCTCGTCTTCTGCCCCGCACGATATCTACCTCGTTCCACCGGAGCACGAGACCAACGATGCCGTCACCCGAGAATCCGACGCTGCCGCCGCGCGCTTGAGCGAACGGTCCGACGTCGTCAGCCACGACGGCCGCTACGCACTGACCATCACCTCGACCACCCCGCACCAGGCGATGGTCGAAGATCTGCTGTTCGTGCGCGCCGTGCTCGACGCCGCGCGGATCAAGTACCTACTGGTGCGTGGGAACGACGAGCGTCCCGTCATCGCCATAGAACTGGCCGCTCGCGAGGCACTGACCACGGCCCTGGTGCATGCCTGCCGCGCCGAGCCCTTCTACTCCAAGACCGTCGACGCCCGCGGAAAAGCGGTACTGGTAGCCGACGGCACCTTGTCGCCGTCGTCGAACGCACGCATCGTGCGGCTCTACCGTCCACGTGTCGAGCCGTTCAGCGGGCTCTACTACGGCGCATCGACCGCGGTGCAGATCGAGCTGTGGTCGTTCTCACCGTCCGAGATCGTGTTGCCGATCGAGAACTCGCTCACTCGCCGCAACATTCGGCCCGACGAGGCCGTCCGCGGCACCGTCGAGCGCTTCGGCCGAACCTGGCCGACCATCGAGAACATGTTCGCCGACCACGCGTCGGACATCAATTTCGACATCGACATCGTGTTCTCGTGGGTCGACGGTTCGTCCGCGGAATTCCAGGCTCAACGCGCCCGCCGGATGGCGAACTACGTCGTCGGCGAAGGCGACGATTCGGCCGCCCGGTACCGGCAGATCGACGAACTGAAGTACGCACTGCGGTCGATTCACCTGTACGCACCGTGGATCAGGCGCATCTTCGTCGCCACCGACTCCCCGAGGCCGGCGTGGCTCGCCGACCATCCCAAGGTGACGTTCGTGCCGAGCGAGGCGTTCTTCGTCGATACCTCCGTACTGCCGACGCACAATTCGCAGGCCGTCGAATGCCAGCTGCACCACATCCCCGGGTTGTCCGAGCACTTCCTGTACTCGAACGACGACATGTTCTTCGGTCGCCCCGTCAGCCCGTCGATGTTCTTCTCCCCCGGCGGAATCAGCATGTTCATCGAGGCGACGACGCGAATCGGATTGGGCTACAGCGACGCCGACCGCAGCGGCTTCGAGAACGCGGCACGCGTGAACCGTCGGATCCTGCAGGACCGCTTCGGGATGACGACCACCCGGCACCTCGAGCATGCGGCAACGCCGTTGCGCCGCAGCGTGATGCAGGAAATGGAGAACGAGTTCCCCGACGAGTTCGCCTCCACCGCTGCCAGTGCATTCCGCGCGAGTACGAACATCTCGGTCACGAATTCGCTGTACCACTACTACGCGCTGATGAGCGGACGCGCCGTGGTCCAGAAGGATGCGAAGGTTCGGTACATCGACACCACGTCCGTCGCGGGTCTCGAGTTGATGGAGAAGCTGCTGCCCAAAAGATCGGTCGACTTCTTCTGCCTCAACGACGGCAGCTTCCCGGAGGTCGACCTCGATCTGCGCACGCGCACCGTGACGCAGTTCCTGGACAAGTACTTCCCCATCGTCGCCCCCTGGGAACGCACCCAGAACTAGGCGTCGCTGAACAACTTTCGACGGGCGCTGTCGGCAATGGTCACTCCCGCTGCGTCGAGCCGACGCGCGGTCTCCTCTGCCGACACTGCCTCTCCCACAGTGTCGTACGAGCCCGTCGGTACCACCGAATGGACGACGGTGTCGTCGTAGAGGTGAACCAGGTTGTAGCCCTGGGCTCCGTCGCGACCGCGTAACCCGCCGGCGGGAACATTGAGATCCTGGGTGTAGCACGTGGCCGACGCGACCGAGACGGGAATGCCCGCGAACGTCGCTGTCGTCGAATAGTGCAGATGTCCAGCGAGTATCGATCGCACGTCGCTGCCGCGCAGCACGTCCGCCAGGCGCGGCTGATCGATGAGCTCGACCAGAACTGCGAGATCGAGCACGGTCGGTACCGGCGGGTGGTGCATCGCCAGGATCGTGCCGAACTCGGCAGGGGTTGCGAGAGTGTCTGCGAGCCAAGCCAATTGCTCGTCGGCGAGCTCACCGTGGTGCTTTCCGGGGACCGTCGTATCGAGGGTGACGATGCGAAGACCATCGACGTCGTGCACGCGATCGATGGACTGCCCGCTCGGTTCGGCGTCGAGCAGCGCCCGGCGGAACGTCGCGCGGTCGTCGTGATTGCCCATCGCCCAGACGATCTGCGCACCGAGCTCTTCGGCAACCGGCTCGACCAGAGCGCGGAGCTTCTCGTAGGCGCCCGCCTCGCCCTTGTCCGTCAGATCACCGGTGAACACCAACGCATCGGGCCGCACCCCCGAGTTCCGAACATCGGTCATCACTTGTTCGAGCCGCAACTCACTGTCCACGCCGCCGTACAACCGACCGCCGCCGTCGACGAGATGCGTGTCGCTGATGTGCAACAAGCAGTGATGGGGACGTGGGTACTCGGCCATCCGAGACTTCATCGAACTCTCGCTCACGATCGGACCTACCGTTTCACGATCACCCGGTCGGGCGAACGCCACTGCCACAAGCCAAGCATACGAGCGTTCACTGAGAAAAAGCTGGTCGAATCCGGACGGTGAACACCGTGGAAACTCCTGGCGTGTGGCAGGTTGAGAACATGACGTCTTCCAAGTGGACCTCCCTGCTCGCAGCCGCGGCACTGACCGTGGGCACGATGCTCGGGATCGGGGTGGCTCCGGCCGCTGCGCAGGGCCTGCCGACCGTTGTCCTCGTGCACGGTGCCTTCGCCGACAGCACCAGCTGGGACGGTGTCGCGGCCAACTTACGCGGCCGCGGCTACCCCGTCGTCACCGCCGAGAACTCACTGCGCGGCCCGGCGATCGATGCGGCCTCGGTGACCGACGTCGTCGAGAACATCGACGGGCCCGTGGTGCTGGTCGGCCATTCCTACGGCGGCACGGTGATCAGCAACGTGCACGCGGACAACGTGGAGGCACTGGTCTACGTCTCGGCGTTCATGCCGGTCGAAGGCGAACCCGTCGCCCTCGAACTCGACCCGTTCCGATTCCCCGTGACGGCTCTGGTCCCACCCGTGATCGGGCTGTCGATCGTCGACGATTCGACCAACCTGATCGGCAAGAACGTCGACTCGTACATCACGCCCGCGCTGTTCCGTCCGTTCTTCGCCCCCGACGTCACCGAGGAGCAGGCCGCCCGCATGGCCGCTCACCAGAAGACCATCGCTGCCGGTGCCTTGCTCGAACCGAGCGGTCCGCCGTCCTGGGCGCACACCCCGTCGTGGGCGCTGATCCCCCAGCAGGATCAGATCATCCCGACCTCCGCCGAGCGGTTCATGGCGCAGCGGGCCGGGGCCCGGGTGACCGAGGTTCCGGGCTCGCACGCGATCCTGGTTTCCAACCCCGCAGCTGTGGCCGACCTTGTGGTGCAGGCGGATTCGGGTAGCTGACGCGTCCGACAGACGAGAACGGGCCCGACCACCTGGACGAGGTGGCCGGGCCCGTATCCTTTTACCGGATCAGATTCCGATGAGGTCGTGATCGGCGACCTTGTCCGACAGGATGCGCAGGTGCTCGTCGGCCCCACCGAGAGTGTGCTCGATGGCAACGAGCCGACTGGTGTAGTGCCCGACGGGATATTCGGCCGTGACGCCGATTCCGCCGTGCAGCTGAATTGCCTCCTGGCCGATCTTGCGACCGGAACGCGAGATCTGCAGCTTGGCGCGCGAGGCGATGGTCGTGTCGACATTGCCGTCCGCCAACGACATCGTGGCGTAGAGGCTCATGCTGCGGGCCAGCTCGAGTAGCACGTACATGTCCGCCGCACGGAAGGTGAGCGCCTGGAACTTGGCCAGCGGAACCCCGAACTGCTTGCGCTGCTTGAGGTAATCGGTGGTCAGCCGCAGCGCCTCCTCCATTGCTCCCACTGCCTCGGCACACAGTGCGGCCTGTGCGCGCACCTCGGCACCGGTGATCGCAGCGGCTGCGTTCTCGGCCGAACCCAGCGGTTCTGCAGCAACGTCGGAGAATTCGATCTGCGCGGCGCGCTGCCCGTCGTGGGTGGCGTACGACTTGCGGGTCAGCCCGGTCGCGTCGCCGTCGACGACGAACAATCCGGTTCCACCGCCGGGAAGCACGGCACTGACGACGATGACGTCAGCGCTGCCGCCGTGCGGAACCGGGTTCTTGACGCCGCTGATCGACCACGATCCACCGTCCTCGGTCGCCGTGGTGGCGACCTCGACGTTGGGCCAGCGACTGCGGGATTCGTTGTGCGCGAACGCCAACATCGACGAGCCCTCGGCCACGGGTGGCAGAAGTCGCTTGCGCTGATCGGCTGAGCCGAGCTCGGAGATGAGCCCGCCGGGCACGAGAACGGCGTCGAGAATGGGCTCCGGCGCGAGCCGTCGTCCGACCTCGGTCATGACCGCCATGATCTCCACGGGACCGGCGTCCATACCGCCGTCGTCCTCGCTGAACGTCAGACCCAGCAGACCGACCTCGGCCAGTTGCTTCCAGACGTCGGTGCTCCACCCCAGCTCACCGGCCACGATCTTGTTGCGCTTCTCGGTGTCGTAGGCGCGCGAGAGAACCTCACGGGTGGTGTCGCGCAGCAGTTTCTGCTCTTCGTTGAGTTCGAAATCCATGTCTTCAGATGCTCCCTTACAGTCCGAGAATCGCCGACGCGATGATGGTGCGCTGAACCTCGTTCGAGCCGCCGTAGATCGAGACCTTGCGATAGTTGAGGTAGTTCGGTACCGACCGCTGCGCCCAACCGTCGCTCTCGATGTCCTCGCCTGCCTCGTAGGGCAAGGAGTCCGGCCCGGCGATGTCCATCAGCAATTCGGTTGTGGTCTGCTGCAATTCGGAACCCCGCAGCTTCAGAATCGACGATGCCGGGTTCGGCTTGCCGTCGTCCGAGCTCGAGACCATCCGCAACTGGGTGAGCTCGAGGGCGAGCAGTTCGTTCTCCACCTCGGCCAGCTTGGCCGCGAACAGTGGATCCTCGAGCAGCGTCCCGGTGCCGACCTTCGTCTGCGCCGCGTGCTTCTTCGCCTGTCCCAGTCGAACTTTGGTGTGCCCGGCGCGGGCGACGCCGGTGCGCTCGTTGCCGAGCAGGAACTTCGCGTAGCTCCAGCCCTGGTTCTCCTCGCCCACGAGATTCTCGGCCGGGACGCGGACGTTGTCGAAGAACACCTCGTTGACCTCGACGCTGCCGTCGACCAGCTTGATGGGACGCATCTCGATGCCGGGGGTGTTCAGATCGATGAGCAGGAACGAAATTCCGGCCTGCTTCTTCGGTGCATCGGGGTTGGTGCGTACCAACGCGAAGATCCAGTCGGCGTACTGGCCGAGAGTGGTCCACGTCTTCTGGCCGTTGACGATGTAGTCGTCACCGTCCCGAATGGCGGTGGTACGCAACGAGGCGAGATCCGAACCGGCCTCGGGCTCGGAGAACCCCTGACACCACCAGATGTCGAGGTTCGCCGTCTTCGGCAGGAACTTCTCCTTGATCTCCTGCGACCCGAACGTCGCAATGACCGGGCCCACCATCGACGCGTTGAACGCCAGCGGCTCGGGTACCGAGGCCAGCTGCATTTCGTCGAGCCAGATGTGACGCTGGACCGCAGACCAGTCGCGGCCACCGAACTCCGCAGGCCAGTGCGGTACTGCCAGTCCGTTCTCGTTCAGGATTCGCATGGTCGTGACCACTTCGTCCTTGCTCAACTCCTGACCCGTCGCGTTCTTCTCGCGAATCTCGGCGGGGATCTTCGTGGTGAAGAACGTCCGCATCTCGTCGCGGAACGCGGCCTCTTCTTCTGTCAGGGCAAGATTCATCGACAATCCTCCGTGCTCGTTCGCTTATCTCGGTATCGACCGTACTCCCTGGTAACTCTGGGATATTCTCCGCTCACTATGACTTTTCTGGCGCTGGTTCGGCACGGTGAAACGAACTGGAATTTGCACGGCCGCCTGCAGGGCTCTTCGGACATCCCTCTCAACGACACCGGACGAGCTCAGGCCCGCGAGGCAGGCTACGAACTGGAGTTCCGTACGTGGGATCACCTGGTCAGTTCGCCACTGGTCAGAGCCGCAGAAACCGCCGACATCATCGGGACCCATCTCGGTCTGAACCGAACCGCCGAATTCCCGGATCTTGCCGAGCGTCACTTCGGTGACGCCGAGGGATTCACCGACTGGGACGCGTACTCGCATTGGCCGGACGGGCGATACCCGGGCCTCGAGCCACGATCGAATCTGATCGTCCGGGGCGTGCGAGCCGTCGACGAGATCGCCTCGCGCTACCCCGACTCCGCGGTGATCGCCGTGGCCCACGGTGGCGTCATACGAGCCATCTTCGACGCCATCCGTCGACGACACTCACCCCGCATACTCAACGCCGGTGTGTCCACACTCGAACACGACGGCACCCGATGGACGGTTCGCACCATCAACGGCGTTGCGGTCTGACAGGATTTTCGTCCATGGAGATCGAACGTCGCATCGCCGAACTCGGCTTCGAGCTGCCCGGTGAACCGAGCGCACCACCCGGATTCGAGTTCTCCTTCGATTGGGTTCGCGTGCGCGGCAACCGCGTCTTCGTCTCGGGTCATTCGCCGCTCGCACCGGACGGAACCCTCGCCGGTCCGTTCGGTGCGGTGCCGTCCGAAGTCGACCTCGACGCCGCCACCGACGCCGCGCGTGACACCGCCCTCGCGGTATTGGGCAGCCTCGCCCGTGCCATCGGAGATCTCGATCGAATCAGCGCGTGGCTGACCGTCACCGGCTCGGTCAACGCCGATCACGGCTTCACTCAGACCACCACCGTCGTCAACGGGTTCTCCGATCTGGTGTTGGCGATCTTCGGACCCGAGGTCGGTGCGCATGCGCGGACTGCGCTGGGAGCGGCCGCATTGCCGATGAACAACACCGTCGTCGTGTCAGCGGAACTGGAGATCGACGGGTAGGTTTTTCTCCACTCGTCATTACAGCGAAAGCAGGCCTAGATGGTGCGCAGATCCACTCTGGTTCTGGTCGCGATTCTGATCGGCATACTCGGATTGTCCGGGTGTAGTTCGTCGTCGCAATCCCTCCTGGACCGAGTGCGCGACGACGGTGTACTCGTCGTCGGCACCGAGGGCACGTACAGCCCGTTCAGTTATCAGGGCGGGGACGGCCAACTCACCGGCTACGACATCGACGTCATCAACGCGGTCGGCGACGAACTGGGCGTCCGCGTCGACTTCGTGCAAACCCCCTTCGACTCGATCTTCGCCGGCCTGCAATCGCAACGCTTCGACCTGATCGCGAACCAGGTGTCGATCACCCCCGCCCGGCAGTCGGCCTACGACCTGTCCAAGCCCTACACGGTGTCCGAAGGCCAGATTCTCACCGCCGCGAACAACACCACGATCACCTCGACAGCCGATCTGGCCGGCAAGACCACCGCCCAATCGTCGACGAGCAACTGGGCCGAGGTCGCTGCCGACGCGGGCGCGAACGTCGAGGCGGTCGAGGGATTCGTCCAAGCGGTGGCCCTCGTCAAGGACGGCCGGGTGGACGCCACCGTCAACGACTCGCTCGCCATCGCGGAATACCTGCAGCAGACCGGCGACACGGGAGTGCGGGTCTCCGGAAACACGGGCGACACGACGCTGCAGTCCTTCGTGGCCCGCAAGAACAGTGGCCTGATGGACGAGGTCGACGCGGCCATCGACACCCTCCGTGACAACGGCACCATCGCCGAGATCTCGAAGAAGTACTTCGGCAGCGACGTCGCGGCACCGACCGCCGACACCGCGGCACCGGTGAGCGAGGACGCAGGAACCACTGCGCCGTCGAAGATGCAGTTGGTACTCGACAACCTGTGGCCGATGCTGAAGGCGACAGTAACCATGACGATCCCGCTGACCGCAATCAGTTTCGTTGTGGGACTGGTCATCGCGCTCGCTGTGGCACTCGCCCGGATTTCGTCGATCACACCGCTCGCCGCAGTGGCCCGGTTCTACGTCTCGATCATTCGCGGCACCCCCCTACTGCTGCAGCTGTTCATCATCTTCTACGGCCTGCCGCAGTTCGGCGTCGTGATCTCGCCGTTTCCGGCGGCCGTCGTGGCGTTCTCGCTCAATGTCGGCGGCTACGCCGCCGAAGTCATTCGCGCTGCGATACTGAGCGTGCCCAAGGGCCAGTGGGAGGCCGCGCAGACGATCGGCATGGGTTACCGAACCACGTTGCAGCGCATCGTGCTTCCGCAAGCACTGCGCACCGCCGTGCCCCCGCTGTCGAACACGTTGATCTCGCTGGTCAAGGACACCTCGCTGGCATCGACCATCCTGGTGACCGAGCTGCTGCGCGTCGCGCAGCTGGCGGCGGCCCCGACGTTCGACTTCTTCACGCTGTACTCCGTTGCCGCCCTGTACTACTGGGTGATCTGCATAATTCTCTCGTCCTTCCAAGGCAAACTCGAAGTCCGACTCGACAGGTACGTGGCGAAATGACAGACCTGCTGGAAGTATCCGCACTGAAGAAATCGTTCGGGCCGATCGAGGTATTGAAGGACGTCTCGTTCACCGTGCCGTCGGGCACCGTCACCGTCATCATCGGGCCGTCCGGCTCCGGCAAGACCACGGTGTTGCGCACGCTCAACGCTCTCGACCGGGCCGATGCCGGCCTGATCCGCATCGGCGACGTGTCCGTCGATTTCGCCGAGCCCGTGGATGCCGCGCGACTACGCCATTTCCGCGCACAGAGCGGCATGGTGTTCCAGAGCCACAATCTGTTCCCCCACAAGACCGTGCTGCAGAACATCATCGAGGGACCGGTGATCGTCCAGAAGCGGGCCAAGGACGACGCGATTCGCGACGCTCACGCAATCCTCGACCAGATCGGTCTCGACGCCAAGTCCGATCAGTACCCGTTCCAGCTTTCCGGCGGCCAACAGCAACGCGTCGGAATCGCCCGGGCCCTCGCCTTGCGCCCCAAACTGATGCTGTTCGACGAGCCGACCTCCGCACTCGACCCCGAACTGGTCGGCGAAGTACTGGGCGTCATCAAGGGCCTTGCCGCCGAAGGATGGACGATGGTGATCGTCACCCACGAGATCCGCTTCGCCCAGCAAGTGGCCGATCAGGTGTTGTTCCTCGAGAACGGAGTCGTCGTCGAACGCGGGACACCCGAGCAGGTTCTCGCGAACCCGACCGAGCCCCGTACCCGACAGTTCCTACAGCGAATCTTGGCGTAGAGGGGCTGCGCCCGTTCTAGAGGTGCGGTAGCACCTTGTCCAGGGTGATCGGTAGGTCGCGGACTCGGACGCCGGTGGCGTTGTAGACCGCATTGCCGATGGCTGCCGACGAGCCCACCGCACCGATCTCACCGATTCCCTTACCGCCCATCGGTGCGAGCTCGGTGTCGACCTCCTCGATCCACACGGCCTCGAGATCGGTGACGTCCGCACAGGCCGGGATGTGGTACTCGGCGAGGTCGTGGTTGGCGAAGCCGCCGAATTCGTGATCGACGACGCCGCTCTCCATCAACGCCATTCCGAGTCCGAACGTCATGCCGCCGATGAGCTGCGACCGGGCCAGTCGTGGATTCATCACCTTCCCGATGCCGAACACCCCCAGCATCCGGCGCACGCGTACTTCAGCGGTGTCGACGTCGACTGCCACCTCGGCGAACTGGGCACCGAACGCCATGCGCGCCAACTCTTTCTGGGCTTCGACGTCGTCGGTTGTATCGGCCTCGGCGGAGTTACCCGGCTGCAACGGTCCCTGGTCCCGCAACGCGGTGCAGACCTTGGTGACCGCCCAGCCCCAGGAGGAGGTGCCCGAGGATCCACCGGCACCGGGGGCCTTGGGCAAAGCGCTGTCGCCCAATTGCAGTGTGACGGCATCCGCGTCGACCTCGAGCGCATCGGCGGCAATCTGCCGCAGCACTGTCCGCGCACCGGTTCCGATGTCGGACGCAGCGACGGACACCGTGACCGTGCCGTCCTGCTCGACCCGAGCCGCCGCGGTACTCGGCGAGATCAGCACCGGGTAACTCGCTGTCGCGACGCCCATTCCGAGCAGAGTATTGCCTTCTCTGCGTTGGCCCGGCGTGGAGTCTCGATGTTCCCAGCCGAATTTCTCGGCACCCTCGCGCAGGCACTGCACCACACTGCGGGAGCTGAACGGATTCCCACTCGCGGGATCGACGTCGGGTTCGTTGCGGATCCGGAGCTCGATCGGATCGATTCCGGTGGCCGTGGCCAATTCGTCGATCGCCGTCTCGACGGCGAACATGCCGGGTGCCTCACCCGGGGCTCTCATCCAGCGCGGGGTGCCGACATCCAGCGACGCGAGGCGATGCGTCGTGGCGCGGTTGGGCGAAGCATAGATGTGCCGGGTCGATTCCGACGTCTGCTCGCAGAACTCGAAGATCGTGCTGGTCTGCTGAAAGGAATTGTGAGCGATGGCCTGCAGCCTGCCGCCCGAATCTGCACCGAGCCGAACGTGATTGAGGGTCGGGGTGCGGTATCCGACCACATCGAACAGGGCCTGCCTCGGCAGGACCAGCTTGACGGTCTTGCCGGTTGCTCGCGCCGCCATCGCAGCGAGAACCGCGTTGGGCCGTGTACTGCCCTTGGCTCCGAAACCTCCGCCGACGTTCTCGGCGATCACGCGAACGTTCTCGGGTTCGAGCCCGAACGCCGTGGCCAGGTCGCCCTGAACGCCCGATGGTGCCTGCGTCGAATCCCAGACCGTCAGCACACCATCGGACCAGTGCGCCGTGGTGGCGTGCGGTTCCATCGGACTGTTGTGCATCGGAGCCGTCGAGTACCAGTTGTCGACGACGTGCTCGGCCGTCTGCAACGCAGCGTCCGGATCACCGATCGTCACGTCGGTGGGGAACCCCGCGTTGACGGACTCGGGCGCGTACAGCGAGCTGTGATCGGCGCTCAGAGTGTTGTCGGGTGAACGAACGTCGGCGTAACGCACCTGCACTCCGGCCGCAGCCGCGCGAGCATCCTGGAGGGTGTCGGCCAGAACGACGGCCACGATCTGGCCGCGGTAAGCGACGGAATCCGATTGCAGCACATGCAGTTCGGCATCTTCCACGTCGCCCAGCTTCTCGGCGTTGCCGTGCCACAGGAGCGCGTGCACCGATGGACCCCCGTCAGCGAGTTCGACATGCTCGACCGTCCCGGCGGGGACCGTTGCAGGTACGTACCAGGCGTACACCTGGCCGGCGATCGGCGGCTGCTCGGCGGCGTAGCGCGCCCGGCCGGTGACCTTGTCGACGGACTCGGTGCGCTGAATCGACTGACCGATCGATGCCGTCATGACCGATCTCCCAACTCTTCGTGTGTGCCCAGCTCAGCCAATTCCACCAAAGTGCGCGTCACCAGGTTCGTGACCAGAGGAACTTTGAAAGCGTTGTCTCGCAACGGCTCTGCCGCGTGCAGCTCTTCGGTGATCGCTGCCCGGAACGACGCCTCGTCGGGGGCGGTTCCGAGCAGTGCATGTTCGGCGGTTCGGGCCCGCCATGGTCGGTGCGCGACCCCGCCCAGCGCGATCGACACCCCACGTACGATTCCGTCCTCGACGTCGAGCACAGCACCGATGGACGCGACCGCGAACGCGTACGACTGCCTGTCCCGTACCTTGCGATACGTCGAGACAGTGCCGTCGGCAGCCTTCGGAATTTCGATGGCGGTGACGATCTCGTCTCGGGCGACAGTGTTGTCTCGCGTCGGATCATCGCCGGGCAATCGGTAGAACTCGTCCATCTCGAGTTTCCGTTCACCGTCGACTCCGCGAACGACTATGCGCGCGTCGAGAGCCGACAGCGCGACGGCCATGTCGGACGGATGCGTCGCCACACAGGCCTCCGATGCACCGAGGATGGCGAGGTTTCGATGCTCGCCGTTACGTGCCGGACAACCCGAGCCGGGTTCGCGCTTGTTGCACGGCTTGGATGCGTCCATGAAGTAGACGCATCGGGTGCGCTGGAACAGGTTTCCGCCGGTGGTGGCCATGTTGCGCAACTGGCCCGAGGCCCCGGACAACACTGCCCGCGAGAGCACCGGATACCGCTGGCGGACAACCGGATGCACCGCAAGATCGCTGTTGGACACCCCGGAGCCGATCCGCAACGCTCCGTCGTCGGCGACGTCGATGTCGTGCAACGGCAATCGCGTCACATCGATCAACGCCGATGGTGCGGCCACACCCAGCTTCATCAGATCGACCAGATTGGTGCCGCCACCGAGCAACATCGCGTTCTCGTCCCCCGCCAGGCGTTCGAGAGCGTCGTCGATCGCAGTGGCGGTTCGGTACTCGAAGGTCTTCATGACGCGTCCTGCACTGCGGGAACGATGTTCGCATACGCACCGCAGCGGCACAGGTTGCCGCTCATACGCTCGCGCACTTCACCGGAGTCGAGTTCGACGTCGGTGGCCTCCAGGTCCTCGGTGACCGCACTGGGCCAGCCCTGTTTCGCCTCCTCGATCACCGCGACCGCCGAGCAGATCTGCCCGGACGTGCAGTACCCGCACTGGAAGGCATCACGGTCGACGAACGCTTGCTGCACGGGATGTAGCGTGTCGCCGTCGGCGAGGCCCTCGACCGTGGTGATCTCGCGCCCGCCCTGCGCGACGGCGAACGTGAGACAACTGTTGATTCGGCGGCCATCGACCAGGACAGTGCACGCACCACACTGCCCGTGGTCGCAGCCCTTCTTGGCCCCGACCAGATCGAGGTTCTCGCGAAGTGCGTCGAGCAGAGTGGATCGAGTGTCGCAGTCGATCTCGCGATCGGTTCCGTTGACACGCAGAGTGACGTTGGTCATGCCCGGGCGGATACCCGGGGTCCGGGCCACCAAACGCTCGAGCCGGCGGGTCGTGCGCGGAACTTCGTAGCAGGCTACGAAGTTCCGCGCACGTGGTGCTAGCGCTTGCCCTTGAACTTTCCGCCGCCGCGCGGTCCGCCGCTACGTCCGGGAGGACCGGAATCGGGCTGCAGCTGAATCAGCACACCGCTGATGCGGGTACGACGCAACGCCTCGACTGTCTCGTCGGCGAGGTCGGCAGGCAACTCGACCAGCGAATGGTCGGGGCGAATGCTGATGTGCCCGAAGTCGCTTCGACGCAGACCGCCTTCGTTGGCGATGGCACCGACGATGGCACCGGGAGCAACGTGATGACGCTTACCGACGCTGATCCGGTACGTCGCCATCTCCTGGCCGGTCTTGCGGTGATGCGAGCTGGCCGCATCCTCGTCGAACGTCCGCGGTGGCCGCGGCTCACGAGGCTCGCGGGGTGCCCGCGGCGGGGCAGGCGGCTCGGGCTTGAGCAGGAAGGCTTCGCCGTCGCGCGACTGGATGGCCAGAGCTGCTGCGATGTCGACCAAAGGCACGTCGTGCTCGCGCTCGTAGTCCTCGATGAGACGGCGGAACAGCGCCAGATTCTCGTTGCCGAGGCTCTCGGTGATGGAGTCCTTGAACTTCGTCACGCGCTGCGCATTGACGTCGTCGACGCTGGGGAGCTGCATCTCGGTGATGGGCTGCCGCGTCGCGCGCTCGATGGCCTTGAGCAGGTGACGCTCCCGGGGCGCGACGAACAGCAGAGCCTGACCGGCGCGACCCGCGCGGCCGGTACGGCCGATGCGGTGTACGTAGGACTCGGTGTCGTGCGGGATGTCGTAGTTGATGACGTGCGAGATGCGGTCGACGTCGAGACCACGAGCCGCAACGTCGGTGGCCACCAGAATGTCGATCTGGCCGTTCTTGAGCTGGCCGATGGTGCGCTCACGCTGTGCCTGCACGATGTCGCCGTTGATCGCGGCGGCGGAGAATCCCCGTGCGCGCAACTTCTCGGCGAGCTCTTCGGTGGCCTGCTTGGTGCGCACGAACATGATCATGGCCTCGAACTCTTCGACCTCGAAGATTCGAGTGAGCGCCTCGAGCTTGCGTTGATGCGCCACCTGCACGTACCGCTGGGTGATGTTCGGTGCCGTCGACGTCTTGGTCTTGACGGTGATCTCCACCGGGTCGTGCAGATACTGCTTCGAGATCTTGCGAATCGCGGCCGGCATCGTGGCCGAGAACAACGCGACCTGCTTGTATTCGGGAGTGTCGGAGAGGATGCGCTCGACGTCCTCCTGGAACCCCATCTTGAGCATCTCGTCGGCCTCGTCTAGCACGAGGTATTCGAGCCCGGAGAGGTCGAGCGTGCCCTTCTCGAGGTGGTCGATCACACGGCCCGGGGTGCCGACGATGATCTGGGCACCCTTGCGCAGGCCGGACAACTGGATCCCGTACGCCTGACCGCCGTAGATGGGCAGAATGTGCAGACCCGGAATGTGGGTGGCGTACTTGCCGAACGCCTCGGCCACCTGCAGCGCCAGCTCGCGGGTCGGTGCCAGCACCAAGGCCTGCGGCGTCCGACGCGAGACATCGAGACGAGACAGGATCGGCACCGCGAACGCGGCGGTCTTACCCGTGCCGGTCTGCGCGAGGCCGACGACGTCGTTCCCCGCCATCAACGGCGGGATGGTGGCCGCCTGGATGGGCGACGGGCTCTCGTATCCGACGTCGCGCAGGGCCTTCAGGACCCGCTCGTCTATTCCGAGATCGGCAAAAGTGATGTCGTCATCCGCTGTCGAAGAAGACTCACCTGCGTGGACGGGAGGGGACGAACTCGTCTCGTCAGACGTCACGGCGGCATCCTGATCAGATTCTGAAGTGCTCATATACACCCGAGTTTAGTACCTGCCCGGCCCCCGCGACTCCTTCTGCGCTGATCAGGTGACGAAAACAGCGGTGATGGGGGCACGCACACGCGGCCCTGCGAGGGCGACCCGCCGGAGACACACGACCGGACACCGTTATGTTGTACCCCGAGTCACACTCACCTCCCCCGAAAAACGACCGAAAATTCACAAAGCGGACAACCTCGGTGGTGCGTTACGGACTCGGGTGTGATGAAATGCACAACTACCACGCTATTTATCCGTAAGGGGTCCAGCAGTGCGCGAATATTCTGTGCCGGCGTCATTCACCATTCCCGACGACGCATCCATGGCCGACACCGTCTTCCGGTACCAGAAGGAATCACCAAACTTCGTCCCGTTCCAGCGCCTGGTGAACGGCACCTGGACCGACGTCACCGCGGGTCAGTTCGCCAAAGAGGTCACCGCCGTGGCCAAGGGCCTGATCGCGTCGGGCGTCGAACTCGGCGACCGCGTCGCGATCCTCAGCGCGACCCGCTACGAGTGGGTCGTCCTCGACTACGCCATCTGGACCGCCGGCGGGTGCACCGTCGCGATCTACGAGACCTCGTCGCCCGATCAGGCCCAGTGGATCCTCGAGGACTCCGCTACCAAGCTGCTCGTAGTCGAGACCGCAGCGCACGTCTCGAACCTGAAGGACGTCACCGAGGGTGCCGCCGAACTGCGCGAGGTACTCCAGATCGACGGCGGAGCCATCGACGAACTGACCACCCGAGGCGCGGGAATCAGCGACGAGGACGTGCACACCCGTCGACACCAGGTCACTGCCGCCTCCCCCGCGACACTGATCTACACCTCGGGCACCACCGGCCGCCCCAAGGGTGTGCAGCTGACACACGCGAACTTCTACGCCGAGGTCCAGGCCACCCAGATCGCGCTGCACGACTCCATGCGCGAGGGCAACCGCACCTTGATGTTCCTACCGATGGCGCACGTGTTCGCCCGCGCGGTGTCGTTCGGCTCGTTCGAGTCGAAGGTGACCGTGGGCCACACCTCGGACGTGTCGACACTGGTGGATCAGTTCGCCGTCTTCAAGCCGAACTTCATCCTGTCGGTGCCGCGCGTGTTCGAGAAGGTCTACAACTCGGCCAAGCAGAAGGCACACGACGGCGGCAAGGGCAGCATCTTCGACAAGGCCGCCGCGACGGCCATCGAGTGGAGTGAAGCCCAGGAGAAGGGCGGCGCAGGCCTGGTGCTCAACCTCAAGCACACGGTCTTCGACAAGCTCGTCTACTCCAAGTTGCGAGCTGCCCTCGGCGGTAACTGCGATCGTGCGGTCTCGGGCGGTGGCCCCCTCGGCGCTCGCCTGGGCCACTTCTTCCGCGGCGCGGGCGTCCCGGTCTACGAGGGCTACGGACTGACCGAGACCAGCGCGGCCGTCACCGTCAACACCACCAAGGAACAGCGCGTCGGCACCGTCGGCAAGCCCATCGACGGTCACGCGGTCAAGGTCGCCGAGGACGGCGAACTGCTGCTCAAGGGCCCGGTGGTGTTCAGCGGCTACTGGCACAACGAGAAGGCCACCGCCGAAGCGATCGTCGACGGCTGGTTCCACACCGGCGATCTGGGGTCGATCGATCAGGAAGGCTTCGTCTCGATCACCGGCCGCAAGAAGGAAATCATCGTCACCGCAGGAGGCAAGAACGTTGCCCCCGCGGTGCTCGAGGACGCGCTGCGCGCCAACGCGATCATCAGCCAGTGCCTCGTCGTCGGTGACGCAAAGCCGTTCATCGGTGCGCTCATCACCCTCGACCCCGAAGCGATGCCGGGCTGGCTCGAACGCCACAACCTCGCTGCCGACATCCCTTTCTCGGAGCTGTCGAAGAACGCCGACCTCGTCGCCGAGATCGACAAGGCCGTGGCCGAGGCCAACAAGAAGGTCTCCAACCCCGAGCAGATCAAGAAGTACACGATCCTCGAGAACGACTTCACCGTCGAGACCGGTGAGCTGACTCCGACGATGAAGCTCAAGCGCAACATCATCCACACCGAACGTGGCAGCGACATCGAGGCCATCTACTCGTAGATCGCCCAGCACGAGTGCCGAAGGGCCCGACGCGAGCAATCGCGTCGGGCCCTTCGTCGTACAGCATGTGATCGTCAGTGCATGTCATCGTCAGTGCATGTGGTCGTCAGTGCATGTGGTCGTCGAGGAATTCGGCGACCACCGTGGTCACGGCCTGGTGAATCTTTTCGTGCAGCAGATCGTGTCCGCCGTCCTCGAACTCGCGCAGGCTCGCCTGCGGAACGCGTCCGATCCATTCACGCACGGCATCGACCGGTGCCAGACGATCGTCTACGCCGTGCACGGCCAGCAACGGGATGACGTTGTCGGACAGGTCGTCGGCAGAACCGGTCACGGACTTGGGCGTGCCGCACAGGATTGCGCATCGGACGGCCTCCGGATGCGCACCCAGCGCTGCGATGGCCGTCGCGGCACCGAGCGAGTGGCCCATCAGGGCGAACGACAGCTCGGGGTGCTCGGCCTCGGCGATGTCGATCAACTGCAGCGCGTTCTGTGCGAGACCGGGGATCTGCGCTGCGTCGGTCAGTTCACCCTCGGTCAGGCCGTGCCCCACGTGATCGACCGCCCACACGTCCACCCCACGCTCGTTCAGTAGCCGCGCGAAGCGGTGGTAATGGGCGCTGTTCTGGCCGAGACCGTGCAGGAAAACGAGACCGAATCGAGCGTCGGCGACGGTCCAGGTTCGATAGTGGACAGCACCGGTGGCTCCGTCGAAAAAAGGCATTGAATCATTTTGCCTGTTCCCGCCGGCTTCCGCGCGCAACGTGACCGGTGCCGCTGTCGTGGGTCGCTAGGGTGGACGCTTGTGTTCCTCCTCGGCGATCAGGTCGTCTACAGCGCCAGCGACCTCGCCGCGGCGGCGTCCTGCGAATTCGGCCTGCTCCGACGACTGGACGCTGTCACCGGCCTAATCCCACGGCAGAGCGTCGCAGTCGACCCGATGCTCGACCGCACGTCCACGCTCGGATTCGAGCACGAACGACGCCAACTCGAGGCGTTCGAGCAGCGTTTTCCCGGTGGCGTCCTGACCATGGACCGACCGGGCCGCACCGCACAGGAACTGGCGGACGCGGCGTGGGCGACCTTCACCGCCCTGACCTCACGCACGCCGGTGCTCTATCAGGCCACCTTCTTCGACGGACGATTTCTCGGTTTCTGCGACTTCTTGGTAGCCGACGGTTCTCGTTACACCGTCTACGACACGAAACTGTCGAGACGTGCAAAGGTGCCGGCGCTGCTGCAGTTGGCCGCGTACGCCGACGCGCTGCAGGCCGGGGGTATCACTCCGAGCGAACAGGTGCATCTGATGCTCGGCGACGGCAGCGACTCCGCGCACGCGCTGGCCGACATTCTTCCGGTCTACCGGCAGTCGAGAGCACACCTGCAGCACATTCTCGACGAGCATCACGCCGAGGGCTCCGTCGTCGAGTGGTTCGATCCGCGGTATTCGGGATGCGGGCAATGCGATGCCTGCACCGCCGAGGTGGAGCAGCATCGCGATCTGGTGCTCGTCGCCGGCATGCGCGGCAGCACCAGGGACCGCCTACTGGACGCAGGTATTTCATCGATCGACGAGCTCGCCGAGTCGAGTACCCCGGTGGACGGCATGTCCTCCCGGACACTGGAGAACCTGCGGTCGCAGGCGGCCTTGCAGGTACGCCAAGAGCGCAGCGGGGCAGCCGAATTCGAGATCTTCGACGCCGAGGCACTGGGGGTGATTCCCGAGCCCGACGACGGGGACATCTTCTTCGACTTCGAGGGAGATCCGCTGTACGCGGAATCCGGTTCGTCCGACTGGGGTCTCGAGTACCTGTTCGGCGTCTACACCGCGGACGGCGACTTCCTGCCGTTCTGGGCACACGACCGCGCGCAGGAACGTCGTGCGCTCATCGACTTCCTCGACTACGTCGCCGCCCGCCGAGTCGAGTATCCGAAGATGCACGTGTATCACTATGCGCCGTACGAGAAAACGGCTCTGCAGCGGCTGGCCGGCCGGTACGGAGTGGGCGAGGACGCCGTCGACGATCTGCTGCGGGAGAACGTTCTCGTGGATCTCTACCCCGTCGTACGGTCGGCTGTTCGGATCGGTGCCCGCTCGTACAGCATCAAGAAACTCGAACCGTTGTACATGCCCGCGGCCCGTGACGGAGACGTCACCGACGCGGCGGCGTCGATCGTCGAATACGCGCACTGGTGCGAACTGCGCGACCGAGGCAAGGACGCCGAGGCGGCAGCTCTGCTCGCCGACATTGCCGAGTACAACCGCACCGACTGCGAATCGACACTGCGACTGCGTGATTGGCTGCTCGATCGGGCATCGGACGCCGGGGTGGCACCGCGGTCCCCGCAGCAGCTGGACCTCGAGGACGTCGTCGACCGCACCGCGACCCCACTCGAACTCGAACTGGCCGAGCACGCCGGACTGCCGTGGGATCGCACGCCGACGCAGCACGCGCTCGGATTGTTCGCCGGTGCCATCGGATATCACCGACGAGAGAACAAGCCGTTCTGGTGGGGCCACTACGACCGCCTGACCCATCCGCTCGACGAATGGGCCGACGCCGCGGACGTATTGAAGGTCGAGCGCGCCGAGCTGGTGCACGACTGGATGAAAACTGCACCCGGACAACGGGTGCTGCGTCGTCAGGTCACACTGGTCGGGCACCTGAGCAACGGCGTGCTGTCCGGCTCGAAGGTGAAGCTGCTGTACGAGAACCCGGCGCCGGAGGGGTTGACGAAGCAGCAACCGACGCATCGGGCCACCACATCGGTCGAGATCGTGCAGACCGGGTACGAGGGAACCCTGGATGTGGTTGTCGTACAGGAGAATCTACGCAAGGGCGTGGAGGAGTACACCGATTTCCCGGTTGCCACCGCGCCCGAGCCGCCCCCGAACACCAAACATCTCGAGCAGGCGATCGTCTCCGTCGCGACCGAGGTTCTCGGCGGGTTGCCGGAACTACCGCGTACGGCCGTCGCCGATCTGCTGACGCGCTCGACGCCTCGAACCCGTTCCGGTGCCGGCCTTCCCGTGGTCCACGACAACGACTACGCACATGCGATCACGGCCGCGCTGCTCGATCTCGACAATTCGTACGTGGCGGTGCAGGGCCCGCCCGGCACCGGGAAGACCTACACGGCGGCGCGCGTCATCGAACACCTGGTGAACACACATCATTGGCGGATCGGAGTGGTCGGCCAGTCGCATCACGTGGTGAACAACCTGCTCGACACCATCGTCGGGGCCGGGGTCGACGCCTCGAAAGTGGGCAAGAAGGCCCCGACCGCGCACACCGTCGTGGACATCGCCGGATACTCGCACTTCGTCACCGAGGCCGACGAGGGCTGCGTCATCGGCGGCACCGCTTGGGACTTCTCCAACCCCGGCCGAATTCCACCCGGCTCCCTCGATCTACTCGTCGTCGACGAGGCCGGTCAGTTCTCCCTCGCCAACACCATCGCCGTCTCGGTATCGGCGCGCAATCTGCTGCTTCTCGGCGACCCGGCGCAGCTCCCCCAGGTCAGTCAGGGCACCCACCCCGAGCCCGTCGACGAATCGGCCCTCGGATGGCTGACGACCGGGCACGCCACCCTGCCCGCCGACCGCGGCTACTTCCTGGCGACGACGTGGCGGATGCATCCGGATCTGTGCGCGCCGGTGTCGACGCTGTCGTACGAGGGCAAGCTCGAATCGAACAAGGATGTGACACAGTCACGTTCGCTGTCGGGTCTGGAACCGGGCCTGCACGTCGTCCTTCTGGACCACCACGGCAATTCCACCGACTCGATCGAGGAAGCCGACGAGATCGTCACGCGGGTCCGGTCGTTGCTCGGTCGGCCGTGGGTGGACCCCGCACACGGCAGCGACCCGCGACCGATGCAGCAGTCCGACTTTCTGGTGGTCGCGGCCTACAACGCGCAGGTCGCCGTCATCGTCGAGCAACTCGCAGCCGCCGGGCTCGACGAGGTGTCGGTGGGGACCGTCGACAAATTCCAGGGCCGTCAGGCACCGGTGGTCCTCATCTCCATGGCAGCGTCGGCCATCGAGGACGTGCCCCGCGGAATGGGATTCCTGTTGTCGCGCAACAGACTCAACGTCGCCATCTCCCGCGGTCAGTGGGCCGCGATCCTGGTGCGCTCGCGCGCGCTGACCCATTATCTGCCGTCGACCCCGGACGGACTCGTCACGCTCGGCACGTTCATGCGGCTGTGCGAGAACGCACGTCAGCCGAACGCCATACCCTCGCCGCGGTAGGTGGGAACGGCGTCGACCGATCCGTCGGAATGCACCAGGGTCAGGGTGTCGAACCGCTCGCACAACTCCCCGGCCTTGGCGTGGCGGAACCAGATTCGATCGCCGATGCGCACCTCCTCGGCACCGCTCACCGGGGTCTGCACCTCCCCCGCGCCCTCGTTGCGCAGCAGTTTCAGGCCCGACGCGACAACGCCCGCTGCCCTCCTGGACCAGCCCACCGGTCGGGGTGACCGCGACCAGGACGCCGGGCCCGACGCGATGTAGCCGCCGCCGAACGCGGTGGCGATCCGCGGAGTCGGCTTGCGCACCACCGGCAGTGCGAAGAACAGCGAGGGTTCGGCCGAGAACGCGCGATACCGATCGAACAGGGTCGGCGCGAACAGACCCGAACCCGCGGTGACCTCGGTGACGGCCGGACCCGCGGCAGAGAAATCGATCGACCCGGTACCACCGCTGTTGACGATCTCGAGCGGCCCGATCGCCGCGGTCACGGCGTCCACCACTGCTGTTCTCCGCGCACCGATCTCACGAGACGACAGCGACTTCATCAGCTCGACAGCGACGTTGGCGTCGGGAACACCGGCGATCTGTGCCTCGTAGAACATCAACCCCACCACCCGGAACCCCCGCGAACGAGCCTGACGGGCGAACTGCGCCACCTGCTCCGGATCCCGAAGCGGAGAGCGCCTGACCCCGATGTGCAGCGGCCCCACCCGCAACGATGCGTCCACGTCGATACAGACGCGGGGCTTGAGTAGGTCGCTCCGCGCGGCGTCTCGGACGAGGTCCAGTTGCGCGACGTCGTCGACCATCAACGTGATGCGTCCCGACAGCACGCGGTCGTTGACCACCTCGGCGAGCGCTGTTCGATCGACCGTCGGATACCCCATCAGAATGTCGTCGACGCCGGACTGCGCCAACCAGATCGCTTCGCGCAGCGAATAGGCCATCACTCCGGATACACCCTGCGCCGCGAGGACCCGATTCAACACGGCTCGGCACCGCACCGACTTGCTGGCGATCCTGATCGGTACACCGTTCGCGCGTGCGCGCAGTGCTGCAGCATTGGCATCGAGAGCTGTCAGATCGACTGCTGCCGAAGGAGATTCGAGACCCTCGGTGGCTGCGACAATGCGGGACAGCGGGGTCGTAGCGGTGGTGGTGTCACCGGCGATCGAACTCATTCGGCACATTCCTTCGTCGTCGTTGCCGGGCCGACACAGTCAAACACTCCGCAGCCGAGAAGTCCCGTCGAGCGGTTTTCCACTCAGCGATCTTCTGCCTTCGCGGCGATCAGCCCGGACAGGTCGTCGATCTGGGCCAACACTTCGAGATCGTCGCCGTCGACCAACCACCGCAGCACCAAACCGTCGAGAGTCGCCATCCCGAAGCGGGCGATCGACTCCACTGGTTCGAGCCACCGCGTGCCGGTGTGGTCGGAACAATTCTCGAAGAACAGCTGCGCCTCGGAATCCCGGATTCGATACTGCCCGCTGGCGATCTCGGCGGCCGTGGCCGAACCCAGTGCGCGATGCCGCAACAGATACGTCTTGATCTCGTACGCCAACAGCTGCCGACCATGCGATTTCTCGATCAGCAGCCACACCGCGCTCAGCCCGCTGTGCACCAGCTCGCGCAGCCCCCGAACACCGGGTAGTTCGTGTGTTCCGACCGCGCTGTCCAACGCGGCGTGCAGTATCTCGGTGACGTCGACGATGAGGTGCTCGCCCATCGCGATCACCAGATCCTGCTTGGTCTCGAAGTGGTATTGCACGATGCCTTTGGTGACGTCGGCATATTCCGACAGCGCCCGAACGGTGAGCGACTCGATACCGACCCGCTCGGCGACGTCGATTGCCGACTGCACCAGTTGTGCGCGGCGCACGTCGGCGGGCAGCCTCGATTGCATGACCCGATACTAGGTCGCGGTCGACATCTGTGCCTTGGATTGCCCCAGGGGAGCGCGCTGCGAGATAGTGATTCGATGATCGAGCGGTCGTGGCAGAACTGGGCGGGCAATCAACATGCATTCCCGGCGCGTCGAGCCGAGCCCTCGTCGGTCGAGGAGATGCGTGCGATTCTGCGCGATGCCGCCGAACGCTCTCTGCCGGTGCGCTGCGTCGGGGCAGGGCATTCCTTCACTCCCATTGCCGTCACCGACGGTATCCAGATCGCCTTGGATGCGCTGAGCGGTATCGAATACGTCGAACGCGCCGACGACGGATCTGCCCAGGTGACGGTACTGGCCGGCATCCGACTCCGAGAGTTGTCGGCGCGGTTGTGGGAGCTCGGTCTGGCGATGACCAATCTGGGCGACATCGACGAGCAGTCCGTCGCCGGGGCCATCTCGACGGGCACTCACGGAACCGGTGCCCGGTTCGGCGGCATCGCCACCCAGGTGCACGCGCTGGAGCTGGTGACCGCAGACGGACAGTCGGTGCAGTGCTCCCGAGACGAGAACACAGAACTCTTCGACGCGGCCCGCATCGGTCTCGGCGCTCTCGGCGTCATCACGCGTGTGACGTTGAACTGCGTCGCGGCGTTCGCGCTGCAGGCCGTCGAGACGCCGTCGACGCTGACGGCGACGCTGCGTGATCTCGATGCCACCGTCGCCGGCGTCGACCATTTCGAGTTCTATTGGTTTCCGCACACCGATCGTGTGCTCACCAAACGCAACACCCGCCTGCCCGGTGACACCGATCTGTGTCCGCTGGGCAAGGTGCGCTCGTATCTCGACGACGAGCTGCTGTCCAACACGGTCTTCGAGGGCCTCAACCGACTGGTGACGCGGGTGCCTGCGTTGATTCCCAGGGTGAACGCGGTCTCGGCCCGAGCACTGTCGGCCCGCGAGTACACCGACCGCTCGTACCGGGTGTTCGCGTCGTCGCGGACGGTCAAGTTCGTCGAGATGGAATACGCCGTGCCCGTCTCCGAGATCGCCTGGGTGCTGCGCGAGGTGGATCGCTGGCTCGAGCGTTCGGCGATCTCCATCGCGTTCCCCGTCGAGGTGCGGTTCGCGGCCGCCGACGACATCTGGCTGTCCACGGCATCCGGGCGTCCGACGGCGTACATCGCCGTGCACCAGTACCACCGCCGCGATCACCGGGAGTATTTCGACGCCGTCGAAACCATCTGCCGCAGTGTCGGCGGCAGGCCGCACTGGGGCAAACTGCACTCTCTCGGCAGCGCCGAGCTGCGTGATTCCTACGAGCACTTCGACGATTTCCTGCGCATCCGCGATTCCCTCGACCCGACGCAGCTGTTCCGCAACGACTACTTGGCGCACCTGCTGTCGTGAGCGGTATCTCGTACCCTGCTACAAAATACCGCGCACGACGGATTCGCTTACATTGGACTCGGTGAGCACAGGAAAACGCGCGCTGTCCGGCATCATCGCCGCCGGAGTCGTCCTCGGCGTCGGCGAATTGATCGCCGTCCCCATCGGACCGAACTCGTCACCACTGACCGCCGTCGGATCCTCGGCCGTCGACAACAGTCCGGCACCGGTCCGTGAATGGGCCATCGACACGTTCGGCACCTCCGACAAGCTCGCCCTGTTCCTCGGTATGGCCGTGGTCATCGGCGCTATCGCCGCCGCGGCAGGAATCGCTCGCAAACCGATCGGGGCCGCGGTGTTCGCCGCCTTGGGCGTAATCGGCGTCCTCGCCGCGGTGACCCGACCCGACGCGACGGTGTTCTATGCAGTCCCGACCATCGGCGGCGTCATCGTCGGCATCGTCGTGCTGCACGCCCTCATCGGATCCGCCACCCCGGCGACCGACGGAATGAACCGACGCAGTTTTCTGACCCTCGCCGCCGGTGCCGCAGTACTCGGAGTCGTCGCAGGGACGGCCGGACGAATGCTCACCTCGGCGCGAGCGGTCACCGCCGATCGACTCGGCTTCATGCTCCCGACCCCGACGCCGCAAACGCCGATACCGTCGGGGGCGGACCTGAAGATCGACGGCCTCGCGTCGTACATCACCCCGAACGAGGACTTCTACCGCATCGACACCGCGTTGGTCGTGCCACGCGTGGCGTCGGATACGTGGTCGCTGCGGATCCACGGCATGGTGGACCGCGAGATCGAGTTGACGTTCGCCGATCTGGCACAGCGTCAGGCGGTGGAGAAAACAGTCACGTTGACGTGCGTGTCCAACATCGTCGGCGGCGACCTCGTCGGCAACGCGACGTGGATCGGCTACCCACTGAAGGACATCCTCGAAGAAGCGGGCATCTCCCCCGACGCCGACATGGCCCTGTCGTCCAGCAGCGACGCCTTCACCGCAGGCACTCCCCTCGAAGTGCTGCTCGACGGCCGCGACGCACTGTTGGCCGTCGGGATGAACGGCGCCCCGCTACCCGTGGAGCACGGTTACCCGGCCCGACTGGTCGTGCCCGGACTGTACGGATACGTCTCGGCCACCAAGTGGGTCACCGACATCGAGATCACCCGATTCGACAAGGTGACGGCATACTGGACCGACCGCGGCTGGGGCGTACTCGGTCCGATCAAGACCGCTGCCCGCATCGACACCCCGCGGTCGGGCAGCTCCGTGTCCGCGGGAAAGACCGTGTTCGCGGGCGTCGCCTGGGATCAGCACACCGGCATCGAGGCCGTGGAAGTACAAGTGGACGAGGGCAATTGGGTGCCGGCAACCCTGTCGGAGGAGTACTCCAAGGACACGTGGCGGCAGTGGATGATCGAGCTCGACCTGCCGGCGGGCCAGCACGCGATCCGCGCCCGGGCCACCAACTCCGCCGGGGAGCTGCAGACCAACAAGACTGCAGACACCGTCCCCGACGGAGCAACCGGCTACCCGAAAATCTCGGTGACGGCGAACTGATTCAGGTTGTCGCGAAGCTGGCGCGAACCGAGTTCTCCGCCAACTGCTTCCGCTCGTCCGCGGTCAGACCCATGCCCTCTTCCAGCGCGACGAAGTTGTCGTCGACGTACCCGCCGAAATAAGCGGGGTCGTCGGAATTGATCGACACCGACAACCCACGTTCGAGCATCTGCCGTAGCGGCAACTGCGCGACGTCGTCGATCACCTTGAGCCGAACGTTGGACAACGGGCAGACGGTGAGCGGAATCTGTTCCTCGACAAGTCGATTCACCAGCGCCTCGTCTTCCAGGCACCGGACGCCGTGATCGATGCGCTCCACCTTCAGCAGATCCAGTGCCTGCCAGATGTAGTCGGGCGGGCCTTCCTCACCGGCGTGGGCGACCACGTGCAGGCCCTCGGCGCGTGCCTTGGCGAACACGTCGACGAACAGCGAGGGCGGGTAGCCGACCTCGGCGGAGTCGAGACCGAGGCCGATGATCGGTGCCTTCATCGCCAACAGCTCGTCGAGCAATTGGTTGGCGTGCAGCACCGGCTTGTCTCGCAGGATCGACGCGATCAACCCGCTGGTGACGCCGAATTCGCGCTCACTGGTCGCGCAGGCGTCGGCCAATCCCTCGACGACGGCCTGGAGCGGTACACCGCGCTCGGTGTGCGCCTGTGGATCGAAGAAGATCTCCGCATGCGTCACCCCGGCCTGCGCGGTGCGGCGGAAGTACGCGCGCGCCAGATCGGCGAAGTCCTCGGCGGTGCGTAACACGGCCATGTTCGCGTAGTACAGATCGAGGAAGGACTGCAGGTCGGTGAACTCGTACTTCGCCTGCAATTCGTCGATATCGTTGTACGGCAGCGTGATTGCGTTGCGCTCGGCGAGATCGAAGATCAGCGGCGGTTCGAGCGACCCTTCGATGTGCAGGTGCAGTTCGGCCAGTTGATCATTACTCACTCATACGATTCTACTTGCCGGTGTACGTCGCCTTACCAGGGCCGACCTCGAGGAAGCTCGTCACCGCACCGCGCAGATCATCGGTCTCGAACAATGCGCCCGACACCTCCGACGTGATGTCGTCCGCGTGCGCCACACCGCCCGAACGCCACGCCGCCACAATCTGTTTCGTGGCCGCATGGGCGACGGTAGGGCCGTCGGCCAGTCGGTGTGTCAACGCGAGCGCCGCGGCATCGACGTCGTCGTGGATCTGGTTGACCACGCCCCACTCCTTCAACGTCTGGGCGTCGTAGAGATCTCCGGTCATGACGAATTCACGTGCCCGACCCGACCCGGCCCGCTCGGCCAGACGCTGCGGTCCGCCCATCGACGGCGTCAACCCGACGACGGTCTCGACCAGACCGAACTTCGCCTTGGGTCCGGCAAGAACGATGTCGCAGGCCAGCGAGATCTCGAACGCCGCGGTGAGCGTCAAACCGTGCGCGGCGTAGATCACCGGGCACGGCAACGCCTCGAGCGGGTGAATGATGCCGGCGAACAACCCACGCCACAGATCGGCACCCTCGGCCGCGGACAATCCCTCGAACACGTGCACGTCGACGCCCGCCGAGTTGACCTTGCCCTCGGCACGCAGCAGAACCGCACGCGGCGGGTTCGCGGCCAGATCGGCAACGTTCGCGGCCACCGCGTCGAACATTGCCTGATCGAACAGATTGAGGGGGCCGTGGTCGAACGTCAGGACAGCGACCTCAGCGCCGGCCGCAGTGGTCGATCGGACGAGCGAGGTAGGTGCGTCAGCCATGCCTCGCATAGTGCCATACGCGTTCCGGGGCGTAGTTATCGACGAGTATTGTGCGCGTATCAGCCGTTACCGAGAGGAACAAGTAAGTGAAGCGCAGCCTGTTCGAGTCCGACCACGACGACTTCCGCGCATCGGTACGCGAGTTCGTCACCAGGACGATCACACCGGTCGAGGAAAAGCTGGTCGAACAGCGATACATCGACCGCGAGATCTGGCTCGAAGCAGGACGCAACGGTTTCCTCGGCCTCGAAGTGCCCGAGGAATACGGCGGCAGCGGAGCCGAGGACTACCGATTCAACGCCGTCCTCGGTGAGGAACTCGCCCGCTCGGGTGCCGCGGTGGCGTCGTGCTTCGGTATTCACGTCGACATCGTCGCGCCCTACCTCGTCAAGCTCACCACCGAGGAGCAGAAGAAGCGCTGGCTGCCCGGGTTCTGCAGCGGCGAGATCCTCACCGCCATCGCCATGACGGAGCCCTCCGGCGGCTCGGACCTGGCCGCGCTGAAGACCACCGCCGTCAAGGACGGCGACGACTTCATCATCAACGGCTCGAAGACGTTCATCACCAACGGCAATTCCGCCGACCTCGTCATCGTCGCCACGCGCACGACGCCCGAGAAGAAGGCGAAGGGCATCACGCTGTTCGCCGTCGAGAACGGAACCGAGGGATTCACCCGCGGCCGCAAACTCGACAAGGTCGGCCAGCCCGAATCCGACACCGCGGAACTGTTCTTCGAGAACGTGCGAGTACCCAGCGCCAACATGATCGGCGAATTCGACGGCGGCTTCATCCACATGATGCAGCTGCTCCCCCAGGAACGCATCAGCTGCTCGGTGGCCAACCTCGGACACGTACGGCCCATTCTCGAAGAGACGCTGCAGTACGCCAAGGACCGCAAGGCATTCGGTCAGCAGATCGGCTCGCTGCAGTGGAACAAGTTTCTGCTCGCCGAGCTCGTCACCAAACTCGATGTGGCACAGGCATACATCGACAACTGCATCGTCGCCCACGGCCAGGGCGAGCTGACGGCCATCGATGCAGCCAAGGCCAAGTGGTGGAGCTCGCAGGTGCAGAACGAAATTCTCGACCACTGCGTCCAGCTGCACGGCGGCTACGGATTCATGAACGAATACCGCGCCGCCCGCGCGTGGAAAGACGCTCGCGTGACCAAGATCTGGGCCGGATCGAACGAAATCATGAAGGAACTGATCGGCCGGGATCTGGGGCTGTAGAGCGGCTTCGCCGCATGTGAGTGGAACTTCGTAGCAGGGGTCGAGGTTCCACTCACATGGGTTTCTCGAACGCGGGCCGGGCGTAGAAGCAGACCGCGACCATGCCGACCAGGAGCACGACGGCGGGCAGAATCAGCGACTGCGCCATGGCGGTGGTGAAGCCGTCACGCAGCATCTCGGGCACTCGGCCGGCGAATTCGTTTGCCCCCGAAGCCGATCCACCGGTAGGTAGTTCGGCGGCCAAGCGCGATTGGATGAGCGCGCCGATGCCCGCGCTACCGAGAACCGAGCCGATCATGCGGGTGGTGTTGTAAATTCCCGAACCGGCACCCGCCTGGCTCATCGGAAGATTGCGAGTGGCCGTCGCTGCCAACGGAGACCAGATCAACGCATTCGCCACACCCATTGCAGCGACGGGGAGCAGCAACTTCCAGATGGCCGTCGTGGGCGTCATCTCGTAGGCGAACCACAGCAGCGACGCGGCGAGGATGAACAGTCCCGATCCGGCGATGTACCGCGGATGCGTCTTGTCGACGAGCTTGCCGATATTGGGTGCGAGCAGTCCGGTGAGCAGCGCCATCGGAACGAACAGCAGTGCCGATCGGGTGGGCGTCAGACCGGTGACGCTCTGCGCGTAGAACATGATCGGCAGCATCATGCCGGACATCGCGAAACCCATTGCGGCGATACCGATATTGGACAGCGAGAAGTTGCGGTCGCGGAACAGGGCCAAGGGCACTAGCGGCTCGCTGGTATTCACGGACTGCCAGTAGACGAACCCCGCGAAGACCAGCAGACCGACACCGATGAGGATCCACACGCCGGTACCCCAGTCGTACTTCTGACCTTCCTGGATACCGAAGACGATGCAGAAGAGTCCGACAGCGCTGAGCGCAACGCCCAGCAGATCGAACTTGTGATCGTGGGTCGGCAGCACCGGAACGAACTTCAGCGCCAACGCAATTGCGAGAATGCCCACCGGCACGTTGATGAAGAAGATCCATTCCCAGCCGAGCGAGTCGACCAGCACACCGCCGAGAATCGGCCCGACGAGCGTAGCGACGCCTGCGACGGCACCCCATGCCCCCATCGCCGTTCCGCGCTTCTCCGCCGGGAACACACGAGTGATCACCGCCATCGTCTGCGGGGTGATCATCGCCGCGCCGAGACCTTGAACCGCGCGCGCCGCGATGAGCATGTCGATCGATCCCGACAGCCCACACCACACGGACGCGAGAGTGAACAGCACCAGGCCGGCGATGTACAGATTCCGCGGACCGAACTTGTCACCCAATCGGCCCGTGACCAGCAGTGGAACGGCGTAGGCGAGGAGATACGCGCTGGTGACCCAGATGACGTTGTTGATGTCGGTGTTCAGCCCGGTGAGGATCGCAGGTTGCGCGACCGCGACGATCGTCGTGTCCACCAGGATCATGAAGAAGCCCAAGCACAGTGCCCACAGCGCCGGCCACGGTCTGATCTCGTGCTGCGACGGGGCAGTCTCGACGGAATTCATGTAGCGCTCCCTATCCCCGAAGTCGGGTTCGTGTGATGTGCGGAGATGTGATGCGGCCAGTCGAGCTCGCCGCTGTCGATCCGATCGAGGTAGCGCGTCAGCCACTGCACTTCTGCGCGCAGCATGTGGTGAATGTAATCGATTCCGGCCCAATAGATTTCGGATATCTGGCGATCTGCTGCGAGCTGTTGATAGCCCGACAGTTCGTCGATGTCCGCGGTCAGGTCCACGATTCGCTCCCGCAACAGGGCGGTCGCGTCGGATGCGGGTAGGTTGTGCATTTCGGACAGGCCGAGGACGAACTGCGGGTATTCACGCACCGGGGTTCTCAGAATTTCGGTCAGCCGATCGGTCAGCACGTGCCGTCCGGCCGAGGTGATCCGATAGGTGGTGCGCTCCGGACGGTTGCCACCCCGGTCGGTTCCGACCTCGTCGACCAGTTCCTGCTCGTGCAGACGTGCGACCGCGTGATAGAGCGAACCCGGGCGAATCTTGACGATTCGATCTTCCTTGCGGGAGAGCAGCAATTGATACATCTCGTAGGGATGCATCGGGCCCTCCGAGAGCAGAGCCAGAATCGAGACGCCCAGCGGATTGACGGTTCCGGCTCGCATCGATCCCCCGTCACCTATCCCGCACGAATTATTCCAACTGGAATATAGGGCCGGCGGTAGCCTCGGAGCAACCCGGACAATGCGCCCACCAGGGGACAAAGGCGTCTTTCGACACAGAATGGGCACCGACCGCGGTCGATGCCCTCACCGAACAGACGAAGGCCGGATACTCGGAATTACTTCCGTGTATCCGGCCCTGTCACCGAGTTTCTGGTGCTGAAAAAGTCTAGAGTTTCAGTCCACCAGGAGAAATCGGGTTACGAAGCTTGAATCAGATGGCGCGGACGCCGGTAGCCTGGGGGCCCTTCTGACCCTGGCCCACCTCGAACTCCACGCGCTGGCCCTCGTCGAGCGACTTGAAGCCGCTACCCTGAATCTCCGAGTAATGAACGAAAACGTCCGGTCCGCCACCATCCTGCTCGATGAAGCCGAAGCCCTTTTCGCCGTTGAACCACTTCACACTGCCCTGCGTCATTCTGTAAACCTTCTGTAAGCGAGCTAGATCTTCACGTCGAAGCTCTAATCTCAAAACCGAGTCTGCCATCTATCGGCGCTGAGCGAAACACCGGGGGCGAAAAAGTTCGAAAGATTGCTTTGGGACGGTGAAACAGAAATGCCGCCACAGCTGCCGCAGCCCGTCGGTTCCGGCGCCGTCGCTACTGTCGAACCGTGGAATTGCCTGCCTACGATGCCGACCGATTCGATCCCCACCGACTCGACATCGTCCGACTCGCCTGGTGCCGACGGCTGTCGCTGGACGACCGTGCCCTCGATACCACCGCAGACCGCGTCGAACATCGGACCGACACCGAGAACATCGTCGTACTCCGACTGGCGCAGACCACTCTGATCGTCGGGCCGTCCTGGGCCGTGGACGCCGCACGCGGCATCGAGGGCCAGGCAGACACCGGTCGGACGTGGTTGGCGACGCTGCTGGGCGATCGCGTCGAGCAGTACGAGATCGACTCCCACACGCTGGCCTACGGATCCGAGATCGGCCACACCATCGACGTCCACGATCCGCTGATCTCCCACGACGCAGAGCACGCCCGTGCTCTGGCGGAGCACTGCAGCGAGGCCGACGTGACGGAGGCATTCGGCGAGCCGGTGTCGCGGCACTGGTTCACTTTGCTCGGAGACGACCGACCCGCGGATTCGGCGCGATCCCTGGCCTCGGCCGGGTACTCGGAAGAAAATATGATCCTGGCCGACATGCGCGTTCTCACCGACCCGGAACACCGACGACACGGATACGCCGCGGTCGTCGGGCGGCTCGCGACCAACGATGCCATCGACGACGGCCTGATACCGCAGTGGCGAGCGCGACCGGAGAACACGACCGCTCGACGCCTTGCCGCCCGGCTCGACTACGTGGAGATCGGCGCCTGCCACACCGCCGTGCGTCGAACCTAGGCGCTTGAATCCGGTCCGGACTGGGTAGCGTTCGTGAGACCGACCGATGTGAGGAGTTCGATCATGGCCGAGGACGCCACCTACGTGAAGCCGGGCGAGGAATTCAAGCGCGATACCAACTACATCCCGACGCGCATCACCGCCGACGGCCGGGACGGGTATCCGGTGGAGCCCGGGCGTTACCGGTTGATCGCGGCGCGGGCCTGCCCGTGGGCCCATCGATCCATCATCGTGCGTCGACTCCTCGGGCTCGAAGATGTTCTGTCCCTTGGCATTCCGGGTCCGACCCACGACCCGCGCAGCTGGAACTTCCAGGAGGAGCCGGGCGGCGTCGACTCGGTTCTACAGATCCCTCGGCTGCAGGACGCCTACTTCGCACGGTTCCCGGACTACGAACGAGGCATCACCGTGCCGGCGATCGTCGACGTTCCCACCGGCCAGGTCGTCACCAACGACTACCCACAGATCACCCTCGACCTCAGCACCGAGTGGACGCAGTACCACCGCGAGGGCGCGCCCGATCTGTACCCGGAGGCGCTCCGCGGCGAGATCGACGAGGTGGCCGATCTGGTGTTCAAGGACGTCAACAACGGCGTCTACCGCTGCGGATTCGCCGGCTCGCAAGAGGCATACGAGAAGGCGTACGACCGCCTGTTCGCTCGCCTCGACTGGCTCGTCGAACGGCTGTCCACCCGGCGGTATCTCGTCGGCGAGCACATCACCGAGGCCGACGTGCGACTGTTCACCACCCTCGTCCGTTTCGATCCCGTCTACCACGGCCACTTCAAGTGCAACCGCAGCAAGCTCACCGAGATGCCGGTGCTGTGGAACTACGCACGCGACCTGTTCCAGACCCCCGGATTCGGTGACACCGTCGACTTCGATCACATCAAGCGGCACTACTACGAGGTGCACACCGACATCAATCCGTCGGGCATCGTGCCGAAGGGGCCCGATCTGGCCGGCTGGCTCGAACCGCACGGACGCGAATCACTCGGCGGATCGCCCTTCGGCGACGGCACCGCGCCGCAGCCGCCGAAGCCGGACGAACTGGTCCCGCCCGAGCACTGGGTGTAACAGTGACGGCTATGCCCCGGCGTAGGTGCCGAAGCTCCAGTAGACCCCCTCGGCGTCGCGGCAGGTGAAGCCGCGGCTGCCGTAGTCCTCCTCGCGCAGGCCCTGCGTGACGGTGCCGCCCGCCGCGACGACGCGATCGTGGATGCCGTCGGGGTCGTCGGTGACGATGTAGATCGACCCGACACCCGGCGGCAGTTCGCCGATGGCACTCCCGTCGCGAACACTGCCCAGCACCACCCCGCCTCCGTCGGGCCAGCGCAGTTCCGCATGATCGACGCGGTCACCTTCGCCGTGCACCGCGCACTCCTCGAATCCCAACACGTCGACGATGAATCGGATCGCGTCGCGTGCGTTGTCGTACTTCAGAGTGGGCCAAACGTGTGTCGTCATGACGCCATACCTTCCTCGTCTGCCGCGCGGATCGTCACCGGCCGCGATGCCGCTCGCCAGGGTCTCGAACACGCCCGCACCCCGACGCGGCGCGCGCCACCGGACACCACCTCGCTCGGAGGAATCTGCACGCCACGAGTCTAAATTGCCCCGTACGTGTGCAACGAAGAATTCGCGGGTAACTCCCCCGACCAGCGTCACCGACGCTCGCAACCGAAAGAGGTACCGATGGCAGGCAAGAAGGACGACGCTCAGGTCGAGATCTCGAGCGGAGGCAAGCTCGAACGGGCCCTGGTCAACATCCTGGACAACGCCAGCCGCCTACAGGGACCCGCCGTCGACAAATACGTCGCGCACGTGCGTCGAGCACACCCGTACGACACCCCGGCCCAGATCATCGAACGGCTCGAGAAGCGATTCCTGCTGGCGGTCACCGGCAGCGGATCGGCAGTGGGAGGCGCAGCGGCGGTCCCCGGAATCGGTACGGTCGCATCGCTCGCCGCCGTCGGTGCCGAGACCGCGTTCTTCATCGAGTCGTCGGCTCTGCTGACGTTGTCGGTCGCGTCCGTGCACGGCATTCCCGTCGAGAATCACCAGCAGCGACGCGCGCTGGTGCTCTCGGTGGCACTGGGCGAATCAGGCATGCAGATCGTTCAACGAACAGTGGGCAAGACAGCCAAGAACTGGGGCCCGCTCATCACCTCACGCATTCCGGGCGGCTCGATGGCCAGCATGAACAAATCGCTGGTGAAGAAGTTCGTCACCAAATACCTGGCCAAGCGCAGCGCACTGCTGGTCGGCAAGATGCTTCCCGCCGGAATCGGCGCGGCGATCGGCGGCGCGGGCAACCGAGTGGTCGGCAAAGGCGTCATCAAGAACGCCCGTGACGCCTTCGGCCCGCCGCCCGCACGGTTCCCGGAAAATCGCATCATCGAACCGGACGAATGAGAATGCCCGGAATCTTCGAGAGGCTGCTGCGTTGACTTCGAACATGACTTCCACACCTGAACTCGGCAAGTACGGCGTCTGGCGACTGCACTCGGCGTTCACGCCGGAGTTGTCCCGCGCCATCGAGTCCTTCGGCTACGGGACCATCTGGCTCGGCGGATCCCCGCCCGCGGACCTGACGACCACCGAGGAGATCCTCGACGCCACGGACACCATCGTCGTCGCCACCGGCATCGTCAACATCTGGTCCGATGCAGCCGCCGACGTCGCCGCGTCGTATCACCGCATCGAGAGCAAGCACCCCGGACGGTTCGTCCTGGGCATCGGTGCCGGTCACCCCGAGGCCACCCAGGAATACCGGAAGCCGTACGACGCATTGGTGAGCTACCTCGACGACCTCGACGAGGCCGGAGTCCCGATGGAGCGTCGGGTCCTCGCCGCGCTCGGCCCCAAGGTGCTCGCGCTGGCCGCGAGCCGTACCGCAGGCGCACACCCCTATCTGACCACTCCCGAACACACCCGTGAAGCCCGAGAAGCAGTGGGACCGAACAAGATTCTCGCTCCCGAGCACAAGGTGGTGCTCGAGACCGATCCGGAGAAGGCACGCGCGATCGGTCGGCCACCGGTGAACAATCCCTACCTGCATCTGCGCAACTACACCAACAATCTGAACCGGCTCGGCTACTCGGACGAGGAAATCGGCGACGGCGGCAGTGACCGACTGATCGACGCGCTCGTCGCACACGGCGATGCCGACGCCATCGCGGCGCGACTCGACGAGCACCTCACTGCAGGCGCGTCGCACGTGACGCTGCACTCGCTGCCCGACGACGCCGACCCGCTCGAGACGTACCGGGAGATCGC